>NZ_JBEAJG010000030.1:0-192395 GCF_040065235.1 Klebsiella sp. GB_Kp047
GCCGCAGGGGTATCAACCCGAGCCTGCGCCGTATCAGCAGCCGGTTTACGATCCGCATGCTGTCCAGCCTACGCCGCAGGGGTATCAACCCGAACCTGCACCGTATCAGCAGCCGGCTTACGATCCGCATGCCGGTCAGCCTGCGCCGCAGGCGTATCAGCCTGAGCCCGCGCCGGTACCTGCCGCGCAGCCAGAGCCTGAGGTCGTGCAGGAAGAAGTGAAACGTCCGCCGCTCTATTATTTCGAGGAAGTGGAAGAGAAGCGGGCGCGCGAACGCGAGCTGCTGGCTTCCTGGTATCAGCCTATTCCGGAGCCGGAAAGTCCGATCGCCACCAAACCGCTGACGCCGCCCGCCTCGCCGTCCAAACCGCCCGTGGAGTCAACCGTAGTTTCTGCGGTGGCGGCCGGAGTGCATCAGGCAACGGCTGCCAGCGGCGGCGCAGCCGCTGCGAAGACGGCGACCGCCGCGTCCGCAGCGACAGCGCCATTGTTCAGCCCGGCCTCCAGCGGACCGCGGGTCCAGGTGAAAGAGGGCATTGGTCCAAAACTACCGCGGCCAAATCGCGTTCGTGTCCCGACGCGTCGGGAACTGGCCTCCTATGGCATCAAGCTACCGTCGCAGCGGGAAGCTGAACAGCGCGCGCGGCAGGCCGAGCGCGACCCCCATTATGATGATGAGCTGCTCTCGGATGAGGAAGCGGATGCTATGGAGCAGGATGAGCTGGCTCGCCAGTTCGCCGCCACTCAACAGCAGCGCTATGGCCATCGCTGGGAAGACGATAACGCGACTGATGACGATGACGCCGATGCCGCGGCGGAAGCGGAGCTGGCGCGCCAGTTTGCCGCCACCCAGCAGCAGCGCTACGCCTCCGAGCAGCCGCCGGGCGCTAATCCGTTCTCGCCGGCGGATTATGAATTCTCGCCGATGAAAACGCTGGTCAATGAGGGTCCGAGCGAGCCGCTGTTTACGCCGACACCGGAAGTACAGCCGCAGCAGCCAGCCCAGCACTATCAACAACCGGCCGCCGCTCCGCAGCAGGGTTATCAACCTGCGCAGCACCAGCCGGTACACCCTCAGCCAGTGCCGCAGCAGCCTTACCAGACTGCGCCGCAGCCCGTGCAGCAGCAACAGCCGGTTGCCCCACAGGGGCACCAGCCTGCCGCGCCTGCGCCGCAGGAGAGCCTGATCCACCCGCTGCTGATGCGCAATGGCGATAGTCGACCGCTGCAAAAGCCGACAACGCCGCTGCCGTCGCTGGATCTGCTCACGCCGCCGCCCAGTGAAGTCGAGCCGGTCGATACCTTTGCTCTTGAGCAGATGGCACGACTGGTGGAAGCGCGACTCGCCGATTTCCGCATTAAAGCGGATGTGGTGAACTACTCGCCGGGGCCGGTGATCACCCGCTTCGAACTGAATCTGGCGCCTGGCGTCAAAGCGGCGCGAATCTCTAACCTGTCACGGGATCTGGCGCGTTCGCTTTCCACGGTCGCCGTGCGCGTGGTGGAAGTGATCCCGGGTAAACCGTATGTCGGGCTTGAGCTGCCGAATAAAAAGCGCCAGACCGTCTACCTGCGTGAAGTGCTCGACAACAGCAAGTTCCGTGATAACCCGTCGCCGCTGACCGTGGTGCTGGGTAAAGACATCGCCGGCGATCCGGTGGTGGCCGATCTGGCGAAAATGCCGCACCTGCTGGTGGCCGGTACCACCGGTTCCGGTAAGTCAGTCGGCGTCAACGCCATGATCCTCAGCATGCTCTACAAAGCGCAGCCGGAAGATGTGCGTTTCATTATGATCGACCCGAAAATGCTCGAGCTGTCGGTCTACGAAGGTATTCCGCATCTGCTGACGGAAGTAGTCACCGACATGAAAGACGCCGCCAATGCGCTGCGCTGGAGCGTCAACGAGATGGAGCGTCGCTACAAGCTAATGTCGGCGCTGGGCGTGCGTAATCTGGCGGGCTATAACGAGAAGATTGCTGAAGCGGCACGCATGGGCCGTCCGATCCCGGATCCATACTGGAAGCCAGGCGACAGTATGGATGCCGTGCACCCGGTACTGGAAAAGCTGCCGTACATAGTGGTGCTGGTGGACGAATTCGCCGACCTGATGATGACCGTCGGTAAGAAGGTGGAAGAGCTGATCGCTCGCCTGGCACAGAAAGCGCGTGCGGCGGGGATCCACCTGGTGCTGGCGACGCAGCGTCCGTCGGTGGATGTCATTACCGGTCTGATTAAGGCCAACATTCCGACGCGTATCGCCTTTACCGTGTCGAGTAAAATTGACTCGCGTACCATTCTCGATCAGGGCGGTGCGGAATCGCTGCTCGGGATGGGGGATATGCTCTACTCCGGGCCGAACTCCACCACGCCGGTGCGCGTCCATGGGGCGTTTGTTCGCGACCAGGAAGTCCACGCTGTGGTTCAGGACTGGAAAGCCCGCGGTCGTCCGCAGTATGTTGACGGCATTACCTCCGACAGCGAAAGCGAAGGCGGCGGCGGTGGTTTCGACGGCGGTGAAGAGCTGGATCCGCTGTTCGATCAGGCGGTCAGCTTTGTGACCGAGAAGCGTAAAGCGTCGATTTCCGGGGTGCAGCGCCAGTTCCGCATTGGCTATAACCGTGCCGCGCGTATCATCGAACAGATGGAAGCGCAGGGCATTGTCAGCGAGCAGGGCCATAACGGTAACCGCGAAGTGCTGGCGCCGCCGCCCTTTGAATGAGTGCAAAGTTGGGTAAATAAGCGCAAAATCAGCCAATTCTTCTGTCCCGCCGCCGTCGGCGGTCCTACATTAGGGGCAGAAGAGGCTCCCGCGTCGGGAGTGACGCACATTAAGGAAGAACAATGAAAAAACTCGCAATCACCTGTGCATTACTGTCTGGTATGGTCGTCAGCCAGGTCTGGGCAGATGCGGCCAGTGACTTAAAAAGCCGTCTTGATAAAGTGAGCAGCTTCCATGCCAGCTTCACGCAAAAAGTCACCGACGGCAGCGGCAACGCCGTGCAGGACGGACAGGGCGACCTGTGGGTAAAACGCCCGAATCTGTTTAACTGGCATATGACCCAGCCGGATGAGAGCGTCCTCGTTTCGGATGGTAAAACCCTGTGGTTCTATAACCCGTTCGTCGAGCAGGCCACGGCGACCTGGCTGAAAGACGCCACCAGCAACACGCCGTTTATGCTGATTGCCCGCAACCAGTCCAGCGACTGGCAGCAGTACAATATCAAACAAAACGGCGATGATTTTGTGCTGACGCCGAAAAGCGGCAGCGGCAACCTGAAGCAGTTCACGATCAACGTCGGTCGGGACGGCACCATCCATCAGTTCAGCGCCGTCGAGCAGGACGATCAGCGCAGCAGCTATCAGCTGAAATCGCAGCAGAACGGCGCCGTCGACGCATCTAAGTTCACCTTTACGCCGCCGAAAGGGGTGACGGTGGACGATCAACGTAAGTAGAGGCGAAAGTGAGCAATCTGTCGCTCGATTTTTCCGACAACGCGTTTCAACCTCTGGCCGCTCGCATGCGGCCAGAAAATTTAGCGCAGTATATTGGCCAGCAGCACCTGCTGGCGCCGGGCAAACCCCTGCCGCGGGCGATCGAAGCCGGGCACCTGCATTCGATGATCCTCTGGGGGCCGCCGGGTACCGGCAAGACTACCCTGGCGGAAGTTATCGCCCGTTATGCCAGCGCCGATGTCGAAAGGATCTCGGCGGTGACCTCCGGGGTGAAAGAGATCCGCGAGGCCATTGAGCGCGCGCGGCAGAATCGCAACGCCGGCCGACGAACGATTCTGTTTGTTGACGAAGTGCATCGCTTCAATAAAAGCCAGCAGGATGCCTTTCTGCCGCATATTGAAGATGGCACTATCACTTTTATTGGCGCGACCACCGAAAACCCTTCCTTTGAGCTTAACTCAGCGCTGCTCTCCCGCGCCCGCGTCTATTTACTGAAATCGCTCACTACCGACGATATCGAGCGGGTGCTTGACCAGGCGATGAACGATAAAACCCGCGGCTACGGCGGCCAGGATATCGTTTTGCCGGATGAGACCCGCAGGGCCATCGCCGAACTGGTGAACGGCGACGCGCGGCGGGCGCTGAATACCCTGGAAATGATGGCCGATATGGCCGAGAGCGATGATGCGGGCAAGCGGGTGCTGAAGGCGGAACTGCTGACCGAGATCGCCGGCGAGCGCAGCGCGCGCTTTGATAATAAAGGCGACCGTTTCTACGATTTGATTTCCGCCCTGCATAAGTCGGTGCGCGGTAGCGCGCCGGACGCGGCGCTTTACTGGTACGCGCGGATCATCACCGCCGGGGGCGATCCGCTGTATGTTGCCCGCCGTTGTCTGGCGATTGCCTCGGAAGACGTCGGCAACGCCGATCCGCGGGCGATGCAGGTGGCCATATCGGCGTGGGACTGCTTCACCCGCGTCGGGCCGGCGGAAGGCGAACGGGCGATTGCCCAGGCTATTGTCTATCTGGCCTGCGCGCCGAAGAGCAATGCGGTCTACACCGCCTTTAAAGCGGCGCTGGCCGATGCGCGAGACCGTCCGGACTATGACGTTCCGGTGCATCTGCGCAATGCGCCGACGAAGCTGATGAAAGAGATGGGCTACGGGCAGGAGTATCGCTACGCTCATGACGAACCTAACGCCTACGCCGCCGGCGAGCAGTACTTCCCGCAGGAAATGGCGCAAACGCGCTATTATCACCCGACAAACCGGGGGCTTGAGGGCAAAATTGGCGAAAAGCTCGCCTGGCTCGCTGAACAGGATCAAAATAGCCCGATAAAACGCTACCGCTAATTGAGGCGTTGCGGTAAGGTTATTACACTATTTCCGTGGCCGTAGCCTGCGGCCACTTTTCTTTTTTTAATTCGATAAGCACAGGATAAGCATGCTCGATCCCAATCTGCTGCGTACCGAGCCAGACGCAGTCGCAGAAAAACTGGCACGCCGGGGCTTTAAGCTGGATGTAGATAAACTTCGCGCGCTTGAAGAGCGTCGTAAAGTTCTGCAGGTGCAAACGGAAAACCTGCAGGCGGAGCGCAACTCCCGATCGAAATCCATTGGCCAGGCGAAAGCGCGCGGGGAAGACATCGAGCCATTACGCCTGGAAGTGAACAAACTCGGCGAACAGCTGGATGCCGCAAAATCCGAGCTGGAAGCGCTGCTGGCGGAAATCCGCGATATCGCGCTGGCGATCCCGAATATTCCTCACGATGACGTGCCGGTTGGCCGTGACGAAAACGACAACGTTGAAGTCAGCCGCTGGGGCACGCCGCGCCAGTTCGATTTTGACGTGCGCGATCACGTGACGCTGGGTGAAATGCACGGCGGGCTGGATTTTGCCGCCGCCGTTAAGCTCACCGGTTCGCGCTTCGTGGTGATGAAAGGCCAGCTGGCCCGTCTGCACCGCGCCCTGGCGCAGTTCATGCTGGATCTGCACACTGAACAGCATGGCTATAGCGAAAACTATGTCCCGTACCTGGTAAACCAGGACACCCTGTATGGCACCGGCCAGCTGCCGAAATTCGCCGGCGACCTGTTCCATACTCGCCCGCTGGAAGAAGAGGCTGACAGCAGCAACTACGCGCTGATCCCGACGGCGGAAGTGCCGCTGACCAACCTGGTGCGTGATGAAATTATCGATGAAGACGATCTGCCGATCAAAATGACCGCCCATACGCCGTGCTTCCGTTCCGAAGCGGGTTCTTATGGTCGCGACACCCGCGGTCTGATCCGTATGCACCAGTTCGATAAAGTTGAGATGGTGCAGATTGTCCGTCCGGAAGACTCCATGGCGGCGCTGGAAGAGATGACCGGACACGCCGAGAAAGTGCTGCAGCTGCTGGGCCTTCCGTACCGTAAGGTCGCGCTGTGCACCGGCGATATGGGCTTCAGCGCCTGCAAAACCTATGACCTCGAAGTGTGGGTCCCGGCGCAGAACACCTACCGTGAGATCTCTTCCTGCTCTAACGTCTGGGATTTCCAGGCGCGTCGTATGCAGGCTCGCTGCCGTAGCAAGTCCGACAAGAAGACCCGTCTCGTTCATACCCTGAATGGTTCTGGCCTGGCGGTTGGTCGTACGCTGGTGGCGCTGATGGAAAACTATCAGCAGGCCGATGGCCGTATCGAGATCCCGGAAATCCTGCGCCCGTATATGCGCGGCCTCGAATATATCGGTTAATTTTTACCATCTCCCTTAAAAGCGCCTGCGGGCGCTTTTTTTACACCCTTATTGATACCGGGCAATAATCCCTTCCGCGAATGCAGTGATACTCCCTTTGGATTAAATCAGCATAAAAAACCAATAATATTTCAAAGCATTATATATATGACTATATAGCGCTTATCAGTTTATTGTGAGCAACCAAAGCGAGTATCCATGAAAATTAAAGCCCCCGATGCTTTACTGGCTGCTGAGGTAAGCCGCCGTGGTCTGATGAAAACCACGGCAATAGGCGGCCTGGCGCTGGCCAGCAACGCACTAACGTTACCCTTTTCCCGTATGGCCCATGCCGCCGACACGCCAGCCCCGGCCAGTGAGAAGGTGGTCTGGAGCGCATGCACCGTCAACTGCGGTAGCCGCTGCCCGCTGCGCATGCACGTGGTGGATGGCGCGATTAAATACGTTGAAACCGATAATACCGGTGACGATAACTATGACGGCCTGCATCAGGTGCGCGCCTGCCTGCGCGGACGTTCTATGCGCCGCCGGGTTTATAACCCCGATCGGCTGAAATACCCCATGAAGCGCGTAGGTAAACGCGGTGAGGGTAAATTCGAGCAAATCAGCTGGGAAGAGGCATTCGATATCATCGCCAGCACGACGCAGCGGCTGATTAAAGATTACGGCAATGAGTCCATCTATCTGAACTACGGCACCGGCACGCTGGGTGGCACGCTGACCCGCTCCTGGCCGCCGGGGAAAACCCTGATTGCCCGTCTGATGAACTGCTGCGGCGGGTATCTCAATCATTACGGCGACTATTCATCCGCGCAGATTGCTGCCGGGTTGAATTACACCTACGGCGGTTGGGCAGATGGCAACAGCCCGTCGGATATTGAAAACAGCCAGCTGGTAGTGCTGTTCGGCAACAACCCCGGGGAAACGCGGATGAGCGGCGGCGGGGTGACCTACTATCTTGAGCAGGCGCGCCAGAAATCCAATGCCAGGATGATCATTATCGATCCGCGCTATACCGACACCGGCGCCGGACGCGAAGATGAATGGATCCCTATTCGCCCAGGCACCGATGCGGCGCTGGTATCGGGTCTGGCGTGGGTGATGATCACCGAGAATCTGGTCGATCAGCCGTTCCTCGATAAATACTGCGTGGGATACGACGAGAAAACGCTGCCCGCCGGTGCGCCAGCCAATGGTCATTACAAAGCTTACATTCTTGGCGAGGGCACTGACGGTATCGCCAAAACGCCGGAGTGGGCCTCGACCATTACCGGTATTCCGCGCGAACGCATTGTTAAACTGGCGCGGGAAATTGCCACCGCTAAACCGGCCTATATCAGCCAGGGCTGGGGGCCGCAGCGTCATGCCAACGGCGAAATCGCCACCCGGGCTATCGCGATGCTCGCCATTCTGACCGGTAACGTCGGGATCAACGGCGGCAATAGCGGTGCGCGCGAGGGCTCCTACAGCCTGCCGTTTGAACGTATGCCGACGCTGGAGAATCCGGTTCAGACCAGCATCTCGATGTTTATGTGGACCGATGCGATTGAGCGCGGCCCTGAAATGACCGCCCTGCGCGATGGGGTGCGTGGCAAAGATAAGCTCGATGTGCCGATCAAAATGATCTGGAATTATGCGGGCAACTGCCTGATCAACCAGCACTCTGAGATCAACCGCACCCACGAAATCCTGCAGGACGATAAGAAGTGCGAGATGATTGTGGTCATCGACTGTCATATGACCTCGTCAGCGAAATACGCCGATATTCTGCTGCCGGACTGCACCGCCTCTGAGCAGATGGATTTCGCGCTAGATGCCTCCTGCGGCAACATGTCCTACGTCATCTTTGCCGACCAGGCCATTAAGCCGCGTTTCGAATGTAAAACCATCTATGAGATGACCAGCGAGCTGGCGAAGCGCCTTGGCGTCGAGGAGAAATTTACCGAAGGCCGTACCCAGGAAGGCTGGATGCGCTATCTGTATGAGCAGTCGCGCAAAGCGATTCCCGACCTGCCGGATTTCGACACCTTCCGTCAGCAGGGCATCTATAAGCAGCGCGATCCGCTAGGTCATCATGTGGCCTACAAAGCCTTCCGTGAGGATCCGCAGGCTAATCCGCTGACCACGCCTTCGGGCAAGATCGAAATTTACTCGCAGGATCTGGCGAAAATCGCCGCCACCTGGGAGCTGCCGGAAGGGGATGTTATCGATCCGCTGCCGATCTACACCCCGGGTTTCGAAAACTACAACGATCCGCTGACAGCGAAATACCCGCTACAGCTCACCGGCTTCCACTATAAATCTCGCGTCCACTCGACCTACGGCAACGTCGATGTACTGAAGGCCGCCTGCCGGCAGGAGATGTGGATTAACCCGATCGATGCCCGCCAGCGCGGCATTGCCAACGGCGATCGCATTCGCATCTTCAACGACCGTGGGGAAGTGCATATCGAAGCGAAGGTGACCCCACGCATGATGCCGGGCGTGGTCGCGCTGGGGGAAGGGGCCTGGTATAACCCGGACGCCTCGCGCGTGGATCAGGCGGGCAGCATTAACGTGCTGACCACCCAGCGCCCCTCGCCGCTGGCGAAGGGCAACCCGTCGCATACCAACCTCGTCCAGGTTGAGAAGCTGTAAGGAGTAACCGATGACAACTCAGTATGGATTTTTTATTGATTCCGCCCGTTGCACCGGTTGCAAGACCTGCGAACTGGCCTGTAAGGACTACAAAAATCTGACCCCGGAGGTCAGCTTCCGCCGCATCTATGAATATGCCGGCGGCGACTGGCAGGAGGATAACGGCGTCTGGAATCAGAACGTGTTCGCCTATTACCTCTCCATCGCCTGTAACCACTGCGAAGATCCGGCCTGCACCAAGGTCTGCCCGAGCGGTGCGATGCACAAGCGCGAAGACGGTTTTGTGGTGGTCAACGAAGAGGTCTGCATTGGCTGCCGTTACTGCCATATGGCCTGTCCGTACGGCGCGCCGCAGTATAACGCCGATAAAGGACATATGACTAAGTGCGACGGCTGCCACGAGCGCGTCGCCGAAGGGAAAAAGCCGATCTGCGTCGAGTCCTGCCCGTTGCGGGCGCTCGATTTCGGGCCGATTGCCGAACTGCGCGCTAAGCACGGCCAGCTGGCGGCGGTGGCGCCGCTGCCTTCGGCGCACTTTACCCGGCCGAGCATCGTGATCAAACCTAACGCCAATGCCCGGCCGTGTGGCGATACCACTGGTTATCTGGCGAACCCGAAGGAGGTGTGAGATGGGAAACGGATGGCATGAATGGCCGCTGATGATCTTTACGGTCTTCGGCCAGTGCGTCGCGGGCGGCTTCATCGTCCTGGCGCTGACGCTGATGACGGGTAAGCTTCCCCGTGAGCAGGAGCAGCGCGTGGTGGGCAGCATGTTCGGCCTGTGGGTATTGATGGGGATCGGGTTTATCGCCTCGACAATGCACCTCGGTTCGCCGCTGCGGGCCTTTAACTCGCTCAATCGCGTGGGGGCCTCGTCGCTGAGTAATGAGATAGCCAGCGGGGCGATCTTCTTCGCCATTGGCGGGATTGGCTGGCTGCTGGCCGTGTGCAAAAAGCTGCCTGCCGGACTGCGTAGCCTGTGGCTGGTAGTGACCATGGCGCTGGGGGTGATCTTCGTCTGGATGATGGTGCGGGTCTATAACACCATCGACACGGTGCCGACCTGGTATACCGTCTGGACGCCGCTGAGCTTCTTCCTGACGCTGTTTATCGGCGGCCCGCTGCTGGGCTATCTGCTGCTGCGCGTCGCAGGCGTCGACGGTTGGGCGATGCGCCTGCTGCCGGTGGTCACTTTGCTGGCGCTGCTGGCGAGTATTGTGGTGGTCGTGATGCAGGGAAGTGAACTTGCCACCATCCGCAGCTCAGTTCAGCAGGCCTCCGCCCTGGTGCCGGATTATGGGCTGCTTATGGCCTGGCGCGTGGTGCTGCTGGCGCTGGCCCTGGCCTGCTGGTGCGTGCCGCAGATTCGCGGCCGCAAGCCGGCGCTCTCGCTGCTCGGCCTGGCGTTTGTTCTGGTGCTGGCGGGAGAGATGATTGGCCGCGGCGTATTCTATGGTCTGCATATGACCGTCGGGATGGCTATCGCCAGTTAATCAGCCTCATCATGCCGGCGCAGGCGTGCCGGCATGATGAAAACGTGCTGTTGATAGATGAAATTTTTCGACTGAAATTAACGCCGGGATTTATTAATAAATTAAGAAAAACAATAGCGTATTATTTGTTGCCTCACCTTTCCCCCTTCTGTGGATAAAAAACTTCTATCGTGCCCTGCAAAACCGCGTCAGGCCTGATTTCAGGTGGATTGACAATGTTTTTAGCGGTGGCATGATGCGCTCGCGATCTGAACATTCCTCACGGTTTTTACCCATGACCATCTACACCCGGCCAGTGCAAATGCTGCTCTGTGGCCTGCTTTTACTGACCCTGGCGATAGCGGTGCTGAATACGCTCGTCCCGCTGTGGCTCGCCCATGAAAATATGCCAACCTGGCAGGTCGGCATGGTGGGGTCATCTTATTTTACCGGCAACCTGGCCGGTACGTTGCTTGCCGGCTGGGTGATCAAGCGCCTGGAGTTTAACCGCAGCTATTATCTCGCGTCGTTAATCTTTGCCGTCGGCTGCGTAGGGCTGGGGATCACCGTGGGCTTCTGGACGTGGCTGAGCTGGCGGTTTATCGCCGGCGTAGGCTGCGCGATGATTTGGGTGGTAGTGGAAAGCGCGCTGGTCTGCAGCGGCACTTCTCGCAGCCGCGGTCGTCTGCTGGCGGCGTACATGATGGTTTATTACGTTGGTACCGTACTCGGCCAACTGATGGTCAGTAAACTACCCACTGATTTAATGAGCGTCCTGCCGTGGGTGACGGGCCTGGCGCTGGCGGCGATCCTGCCGCTGCTGTTTACCCGCATTATGGGGCAGGCCGAAGAGCCGCATGAAACGGTACGGATCTGGCCGATGCTTAAGCTGCGCCAGGCGCGCCACGGGGTCAATGGCTGTATTATCTCGGGGATTGTCCTCGGTTCGCTGTATGGCCTGATGCCGCTGTGGCTGAACCATCAGGGCGTCAGCGACGCCGGCATTGGCTTCTGGATGGCGGTGATGGTGAGCGCGGGGATCCTCGGCCAGTGGCCGGTAGGGCGGCTGGCAGACCGCTACGGTCGCCTGCTGGTGCTGCGGGTGCAGGTTTTTGTGGTGATTCTGGGATGTCTGGCGATGCTCAGCCAGGCGGCAATGGCGCCGGCGCTGTTTGTGCTTGGGGCATCCGGTTTCACGCTGTATCCGGTGGCGATGGCCTGGGCCTGTGAGAAAGTGGAGCACCATCAGCTGGTGGCGATGAACCAGGCGCTGCTGATGAGCTATACCATCGGCAGCCTGCTGGGCCCGACGCTGACGGCGATGCTGATGCAGAACTTCTCGGATAACCTGCTGTTTATCATGATCGCCAGCGTGTCGTTTATCTATCTGCTGACCCTGCTGCGCAAAGCCGGGCATCATCCAACGCCGGTGGCGCACGCCTGATCCTGTAACGCGCAGCGCATGCTGCGCGTCATCCGCTTCAATTACCTAAGCTTGCTGCTGCACAGCCAACCTGCCGCTTTGCATGAGAAACGGCTGGACGGACACGGCTTCCCACGCCGTTGCAGGCCGGCATAGGTGCTTCACCGGCCCGGGTGGGATTAGTACATCACTTTATGACCATACTGCTCAAGGATGCCTTTTACCCGCTCCATGGTCTCTTTCTTCGGCGGATGGACGCCGTCCAGCTTGTATTCTTCGCCCATCGCTACCCATTTGTGTTTGCCCAGCTCATGGTATGGCAGCAGCTCGATTTTTTCGACATTGCCCATATCGCGGGTAAATTCACCCAGGCGGTGCGCGGAGTCATCATCGTCTGACCAGCCCGGAACCACCACGTAGCGGATCCAGACATTGATATTCTTCTTCGCCAGATACTGGGCGAATTCCAGCGTACGATGGTTAGAGACGCCGACCAGGTTCTGATGAATCTCATCATTCATCTGCTTGAGATCCAGCATCACCAGGTCTGTTACCTCCAGCAGTTCGTCGATAACCGGATCGTAGCGACGGACAAAGCCGTTGGTATCGAGACAGGTATGAATACCTTCTTTCTTACAGGCGCGGAACCAGTCGCGAACAAACTCCGCCTGCAGGATCGCCTCACCGCCCGATGCGGTGACGCCGCCGCCGGAAGCATTCATAAAGTGGCGATAGGTCACCACCTCTTTCATGAGCTCTTCAACGGTGATTTCTTTGCCGCCGTGGGTATCCCATGTATCACGGTTATGGCAGTACAGGCAACGCATCAGGCAGCCCTGGAAAAAGGTAATAAAGCGGATGCCCGGGCCATCAACGGTGCCACAGGATTCAAAGGAGTGAATGCGACCAATAACTGACATTGCGGTGTTTTCTCCAGATGTGGCCCATCCGGGGCCGTGTTGGTGCACAGCTCAGCGGCTGTGTCGAGTCTGTTTTGACAGATACCCAAAGTATAGATAACTGGCAAAGCAGGCTAGGGCGGGGATTGCTTGTTAAAAAGGCCCCACTGATGTGGGGCCTTTATTGTACGCTTTTTCAGTCAGACAGGGAATTACATGGTCTGAGTGAAGGTACGGGTAATAACGTCCTGCTGCTGTTCTTTAGTCAGGGAGTTAAAACGTACAGCGTAGCCAGATACGCGGATGGTCAGCTGCGGATATTTTTCCGGGTTTTCCATCGCGTCGAGCAGCATTTCGCGGTTCATCACGTTCACGTTCAGGTGCTGACCACCTTCGATGGACGCTTCGTGGTGGAAGTAACCATCCATCAGACCCGCCAGGTTGGTCTTACGAACTTCGTCATCTTTACCCAGTGCGTTCGGTACGATAGAGAAGGTGTAAGAGATACCATCTTTCGCGTAAGCAAACGGCAGTTTCGCTACGGAGGTCAGAGAGGCAACAGCGCCTTTCTGGTCACGACCGTGCATCGGGTTAGCACCTGGTCCGAACGGCGCGCCAGCGCGACGACCGTCTGGGGTGTTACCGGTTTTCTTACCATATACCACGTTAGAGGTGATGGTCAGAACAGACTGAGTCGGGATCGCGTTGCGGTAGGTGTGCAGTTTCTGAATTTTCTTCATGAAACGTTCAACCAGGTCAACGGCCATGTCATCGACGCGAGCATCGTTGTTACCAAACTGCGGATATTCGCCTTCGATTTCGAAGTCAACAGCCAGACCGTCTTCGTCACGAATCGGTTTAACTTTCGCATATTTGATAGCAGACAGGGAGTCAGCAGCAACGGACAGACCCGCGATACCACACGCCATGGTGCGGATAACGTCACGGTCGTGCAGCGCCATCAGAGAGGCTTCGTAGCTGTACTTGTCGTGCATGTAGTGGATGATGTTCAGCGCAGTGACGTACTGTTTAGCCAGCCAGTCCATGAAGTGATCCATGCGCTCCATGACTTCGTCGAAGTTCAGGACGTCGCCTTTGATCGGTTCAGATTTCGGACCCACCTGCATTTTCAGTTTTTCATCCACGCCGCCGTTGATAGCGTACAGCATGGTTTTCGCGAGGTTGGCGCGAGCACCGAAGAACTGCATTTGCTTACCAACAACCATCGGGCTTACGCAGCATGCGATAGCGTAGTCGTCGTTATTGAAGTCCGGACGCATCAGGTCATCGTTCTCATACTGCAGAGAAGAGGTATCGATGGACACTTTAGCCGCGAATTTCTTGAAGCTCAGCGGCAGTTTTTCAGACCACAGGATAGTGATGTTCGGCTCCGGAGACGGCCCCATGGTGTACAGGGTGTTCAGGAAGCGGAAGCTGTTTTTGGTCACCAGAGTACGGCCGTCAACGCCCATACCGCCGATGGATTCCGTTGCCCAAATCGGGTCGCCGGAGAACAGTTCATCGTATTCCGGGGTACGCAGGAAGCGAACCATACGCAGTTTCATGACCAGGTGGTCAACCATTTCCTGCGCGTCTTGCTCGGTGATTTTACCCGCCTGCAGGTCACGTTCGATGTAGATATCCAGGAAGCTGGAGGTACGACCGAAGGACATTGCCGCGCCGTTCTGAGATTTCACGGCAGCCAGGTAACCGAAGTAGGTCCACTGGATAGCTTCCTGAGCGGTGGTTGCCGGACCGGAGATGTCGTAGCCATATTTAGCCGCCATCTCTTTGATCTGGCCCAGCGCACGGTGCTGTTCAGCAATTTCTTCACGCAGACGGATGGTCGCTTCCAGATCTTCGCCGCTTTCCAGTTTCGCTTGCAGAGAGTTGAACTGGGCGAATTTGTCTTTCATCAGGAAGTCGATACCGTACAGCGCAACGCGACGGTAGTCACCGATGATACGACCACGGCCGTAAGCATCCGGCAGACCGGTCAGTACGCCGGATTTACGGCAGCGCAGGATGTCCGGAGTATAGACGTCGAAAACGCCCTGGTTGTGAGTTTTACGGTACTCGGTGAAGATTTTTTTCAGCATCGGGTCCAGTTCGCGATTGTACGCTTTGCAGGAACCTTCAACCATTTTAATACCACCAAACGGGATGATCGCACGTTTCAGCGGCGCTTCGGTCTGCAGACCAACGATTTTTTCCAGACCTTTCTCGATATAGCCTGCGTCGTGAGAGGTGATGGTGGAAGCCAGGGCAGTGTCAAAATCAACAGGCGCGTGAGTGCGGTTTTCCTGTTTTACACCTTCCATTACGGTGTCCCACAGCTTGGTGGTCGCTTCAGTCGCGCCAGCCAGGAAGGATTCGTCGCCTTCATATGGGGTGTAGTTTTTCTGAATAAAGTCACGGACGTTGACTTCATTCTGCCAGTCACCTTTCGCAAAACCTTCCCAGGCTGTGGCTAACTTTTCATTAAGCTCGGACATGTAACACCTACCTTCTTAAGTGGATTTTTTATTTACTGCCTGAAACAACCCTTAGTGATGGTCGTTGCCACGCAGGTAAATGACCCAGTATGTCAACCCGACCAGCAGACCCCCGCCGATAATGTTCCCGATAGTTACCGGAATCAGGTTATCAGTGATGAAGTTCATAACGGTCAAGTGAGAGAAACTTTCCGGAGTCGAACCGATTGCGGTCCAGAATTCCGGGCTTGCAAAGTTGCGGATTACGATACCCATCGGGATCATAAACATGTTGGCGATGCTGTGCTCAAAGCCGCTGGCAACGAACATCGCTACCGGCAGGACCATGATCATCGCTTTATCCATCAGGCTACGACCGGAATAGCTCATCCATACGGCGAGACAAACCATCAGGTTAGCGAGGATACCCAGGCTCACGGCCTCCACAAAAGTATGGTGCATTTTGTGGTCAGCGGTCTGCAGGACATTGAGCCCCCAACCGCCGTTGGCAGTCATATATTCGCCTGATAACCACATCAGCAGCACAAACAGCAGTGCGCCCACCAGGTTACCAAAATAGACGTTGAGCCAGTTTTTTGCCAGTTGCCCCCAGGTAATTCGACCGCTGGCTTTCGCCACCACGATCAATACCGTAGAGGTAAAGAGGTCAGCGCCGCAGATAACGCACAGAATCAGACCCAGGGAAAAACAGACCCCACCGATAAGCTTGGCAATCCCATAAGGCATCGCGGCAGTGCCGGTGGTCGCGGTGATATAGAATACGAAAGCGATGGAGATGAAAACGCCAGCGGTGATCGCCAGATAAAAGGTCTTCATCGGATGCTTCGTTGCTTTATAGACACCTGCTTCTTCGGCGACTTTCGCCATCGCGGCAGGGAGCAAAAGATCAAAAGGGTTGTCAGCTTTCACACTAACTCTCTCTTTATATAAGTTGGCGGTGAGATACTAACAAAGCATTATAGAAGGGAAATTGATATAGATCATATCTCACCGGAACTATATGCCTTTTTAGTGTGTGGTTTTTGTGATTTATTGAATTAACTGATTGAATATTATGAGGAAAATAAATTTTAAAATTTATAAATTATGTTGAATTTTTTCGTTTTCACGCCATTTCTTGAGTTAATTAATATGGAGTATTTTATTTAAAATTAACGAATGGTAAATGTTATAAGCGCGTTATTTACTATTAATTAACTTTACAACTACAAACTATAGTGGCCACCTCGTCAGGTGAAATCAACGGAGCCACATTGGGCTCCGTTGTTGGCAACCACGATGGCGCGCTTAGGGCTTATTTTGCCCAGAACGCCGCCTTCGCCCGCTGCAGTTTTTCATAAGCCTTCAGTAGCGACTGATGGGCCGGGAAGGCCTGCAGATCGCTGTCGACAGCCTGGAGGCCATAGAACGGCGCTTCCCCGCTCAGCGCCGCGCTGGCGGCTTCGACCGCCTCGGCGCCGTACATACGGATGAAGGCGTTCAGGTATTGCAGCGGCTGACGCTCCTCTTCCTGGCTCAGCAGCAGCAGGGTCTGCAGGCAGCGATAGTAGTTAGCACGTTCGGCGCTGAAGACCGAAGCGTTGAATTCCATGGTCCACTCGGTCCAGATCAGCGCCTGCTCCAGATCGCCGCCGGCCAGGGCCAGCATGGCTTTCAGCTCCCCGACGCGCAGGGTATACCAGCCGTTGTCTTTGCCGGTGGCGAGGCCCAGCAGTTCGCGAACGCGGGTGAAATCATCCAGACCCTCATCGTCCATCTGCTCGATCAGCGCCAGGTAATCTTCTTTTTCCCACTCGCTGCCCGGCAGGGACAGAATGGTGTCGCGCAGATGAGCGCCCATGCTGTTGTTCGCCAGCCACAGATCTTCCGCTGGGTAAATATCCGACATCCCCGGGACGATGATACGGCAGGCGTAAACGCCCAGGTGCTCGTAGTCGGCGATATATACTTCTTTATCTTCGGCCTTGAAGATGGCCATCAGGGTGGCGAACTCTTCTTCTGTGGTGCCGGAGAAGCTCCAGTCCACGAACGGATAGTCGGCATCCTGCTTGAACATATCCCAGGAAATCAGGCCGCTGGAGTCGATAAAGTGGGTTTCGAGGTTAGCGTGCTCGGCGACTTCTTCATCGTCGAAGGTCGGCGGCGTGAAGACGTCGAGATCTTTCAGGCTACGGCCCTGCAGCAGTTCGGTGACCGTACGCTCCAGCGCCACGCCGAAGTCCGGGTGGGCGCCGAAAGAGGCGAAGCAGGTGCCGTTTGCCGGGTTAAACAGCACGACGCAGATAACCGGATACTTGCCGCCCAGCGAGCCATCATAGGCAAAGATCGGGAAACCTTCGGCTTCCAGTTTGGCGATCGACTCCACGACGCCCGGATAGCGCGCCATGACCTCCGCCGGGATCTCCGGCAGGCTGATGCTTTCGGCGATGATGCGATTTTTGATGTGGCGCTCAAAGACTTCGGACAGGCCCTGCACACGAGCTTCATTACGGGTGTTGCCGGCGGACATGCCGTTGGAGACATACAGGTTGCCGACGATATTCATAGGAATATAGACCGTTTCGCCGTCGGACTGGCGGGTAAAGGGCAGGCCGCACACGCCGCGCTCATCATTACCGGATTGCAGATCCACCAGCATGCTGGCCGTCAGCTGATCGTCCGGATCGTAGAACGCGCGCAGACGAGCATCCAGCAGGCCTTCCGGGACCTCGTCGTCTTCGGTCAGCGGGAACCACTTTTCGTTCGGGTAGTGAACGAACGGGCCATTAGCGATAGTGTCGCCTAACCAGAAGTCAGCGAAAAAATAGTTGGTGGACAGGCGCTCGAAATATTCGCCCAGCGCGGAGGCGAGGGCTGCCTTTTTGGTGGCGCCTTTACCATTAGTAAAGCACAGCGCGCATTCCTTATCGCGAATGTGAACGGACCACACGTGCGGCACCGGGTTCAGCCACGAGGCCTCTTCGATATCAAATCCGAGGTCGAGCAATTTTTGCTGGAAGCGAGCGATGGAATCTTCCAGGGCGGCATCTTTGCCGGGAATAAACGTTTGGGTCATGGCGATCACTTTTGTCGTACGGAAAGCGCGCAATGATACGGCTTTTATCTGACAGGTGCTATCTCCATCATCTGGCTATGCTTAGAGACATCTTTTAATACTCAGGGAGATGATAATGAAAGCCTTTGACTGGCAGCGGATGGCGCTCGATAAAGTGCCAGTGGAATTTCTCGGCGAGGTGGCGTTGCGCAGCCTCTACACCTTCGTTCTGGTCTTTATTTTCCTCAAAATTACCGGACGGCGCGGCGTGCGGCAGATGTCGCTGTTTGAGGTGCTGATTATTTTGACCCTCGGTTCGGCGGCGGGGGACGTGGCGTTTTATGACGATGTCCCGCTGTTGCCGGTGCTGGTGGTCTTCGTCACGCTGGCGCTGCTTTATCGCGGCATTATGTGGCTGATGGGGCATAGCGAAAAGCTGGAGGATCTGCTGGAGGGCAAGCCTATCGTGGTGGTGGAGGAGGGGCAGTTGGCCTGGGAGAAACTGCATGCGGAAAATATGACCGAATTCGAATTTTTTATGGAGCTGCGGGTCAACAGCGTCGAGCAGCTCGGCCAGGTGCGGCTGGCGATCCTTGAAACCAACGGCCAGATCAGCGTGTTTTATTATCCCGATGACGAGGTGAGGGCCGGGTTGTCGATCCTCCCGACGCACTGCACCACGCGCTATACCACTATTCCTCAGGAAGGGATCTACGCCTGCGTACGCTGCAGCATCGTGATGGCGATGCAGGCGGGAGAAAAGCGAATATGTCCCCGCTGCGCAAATGCAGAATGGTCGAAGGCCAGCCGGGCGAAACGGCTCACCTGACAGCAAATATGTCGGTTTTATTACGTCAAGCCGATAGATTCTGTTGTGTGACGGCCGCCGCGTTTTGCCGTCGGCGAGTTTTAGCCATTGCGGACCGTGTCACTGAATGATAAAACCGATAGCCACAGGAATAACTTATGCCCGCGGCGGTTCGCGGGCAAAACAACATAGCAACGTGGTGAGGGGAAATGGCTCAGGTCTATAACTTCAGTTCGGGCCCGGCAATGCTGCCGGCGGAAGTACTCAAACTGGCTCAGCAGGAACTGTGCGACTGGCACGGTCTGGGTACGTCGGTCATGGAAATCAGTCACCGTGGTAAGGAATTCATCCAGGTGGCAGAAGAGGCAGAACAGGACTTCCGTTCTCTGCTGAACATCCCTTCCAACTATAAAGTGTTGTTCTGCCATGGCGGCGGCCGCGGCCAGTTCGCCGGGATCCCGCTGAACATCCTCGGCGATAAAAACGTCGCTGACTATGTGGACGCCGGCTACTGGGCGGCCAGCGCGGTCAAAGAGGCGAAGAAATACTGCACGCCTAACGTCATCGACGCGAAAATCACCGTCGACGGCAAGCGCGCGGTCAAGCCAATGAGCGAGTGGCAGCTGACGCCGGGCGCGGCGTATCTGCACTACTGCCCGAACGAAACCATTGACGGTATCGCGATTGACGATACGCCGAACTTCGGCGACGACGTCATCGTGACCGCCGATTTCTCCTCCACTATTTTGTCTCGCGAAATTGATGTCAACCGCTACGGCGTGATCTACGCTGGCGCGCAGAAGAATATCGGCCCGGCAGGGTTGACGCTGGTTATCGTGCGTGAAGATCTGCTGGGTAAAGCCAGCGTGGCCTGCCCGTCAATCCTCGACTACACCGTGTTAAGCGAGAATGACTCGATGTTTAACACGCCGCCGACGTTCGCCTGGTATCTGGCCGGTCTGGTGTTTAAGTGGCTGAAACAGCAGGGCGGCGTCGCCGCGATGGACAAGATCAACCAGCAGAAAGCCGAACTGCTGTATGGCGTGATCGATAACAGCGGCTTCTATCGTAACGATGTGGCGCAAGCCAACCGCTCCCGCATGAACGTGCCGTTCCAGCTGGCGGACAGCGCGCTGGATAAACTGTTCCTTGAAGAGTCGTTTGCCGCCGGGCTGCACGCGCTGAAGGGCCACCGGGTGGTGGGCGGCATGCGTGCCTCCATCTACAACGCGATGCCGCTGGACGGCGTGAAGGCGTTAACCGATTTTATGCTGGACTTCGAACGCCGCCACGGTTAATCGCCCGTTTCTTTCTTCCTCCCCGCGGCCTGTCTGCGGGGTTTTTATTCTGTTTGTTTGAGAGTGAAGTTTGATGGAATCCCTGACGTTACAACCCATCGCACGCGTAGAGGGCACCGTGAACCTGCCAGGTTCGAAAAGCGTCTCCAACCGCGCGCTGCTGCTGGCCGCCCTGGCCCGCGGCACGACGGTGCTGACCAACCTGCTGGACAGCGACGATGTGCGCCATATGCTGAATGCCCTGAGTGCGCTGGGGGTTCAATATACCCTGTCTGCTGACCGTACCCGCTGTGAAGTGACCGGCAACGGCGGCCCGCTGCATGCCGCAGCGGCGCTGGAGCTGTTCCTCGGCAACGCCGGTACCGCGATGCGCCCGCTGGCGGCAGCTCTGTGCCTTGGCAGCAACGATATCGTGCTGACCGGCGAGCCGCGAATGAAAGAGCGCCCGATTGGCCATCTGGTGGATGCCCTGCGTCAGGGCGGCGCTCAGATCGACTATCTGGAGCAGGACAATTATCCGCCGCTGCGCCTGCGCGGGGGGTTCCAGGGGGGCAACGTCGACGTTGACGGCAGTGTCTCCAGCCAGTTCCTGACCGCGCTGCTGATGGCCGCGCCGCTGGCGCCGCAGGATACCGTTATCGCCATTAAGGGCGATCTGGTGTCGAAACCCTATATCGACATCACCCTGCACCTGATGAAAACCTTCGGGGTTGAGGTGGACAACCAGTCTTATCAGCGCTTTGTGGTGCGCGGCAAGCAACAGTATCAGTCACCGGGGGATTACCTGGTGGAAGGAGATGCTTCATCGGCCTCGTATTTCCTCGCCGCTGGCGCCATTAAGGGCGGCACGGTGAAGGTTACCGGTATCGGCCGCGGCAGCGTACAGGGCGACATTCGTTTCGCCGACGTACTGGAAAAAATGGGCGCCACCGTCACCTGGGGCGACGATTTCATCGCCTGCACCCGTGGCGAGCTCAAGGCTATCGATATGGATATGAACCATATTCCGGACGCCGCGATGACCATCGCCACCGCCGCGCTGTTCGCGCAAGGCACTACCACGCTGCGCAATATCTACAACTGGCGGGTCAAGGAGACGGACCGTCTGTTCGCCATGGCGACAGAACTGCGTAAAGTAGGCGCCGAGGTGGAAGAGGGTGAAGATTATATTCGCATCACCCCGCCGGCGACGCTGAAGTTTGCTGAAATCGGCACCTATAACGACCACCGGATGGCGATGTGCTTCTCGCTGGTGGCGCTGTCTGATACGCCGGTGACTATCCTTGATCCCAAATGTACGGCGAAAACGTTCCCCGACTATTTTGAGCAACTGGCGCGGATCAGTACCCTCGCCTGAGTAAAACTTTGTCATCCCGCGGGCTGATGTCCTGTCAGCCCGCTATAATTGCGCAAAACTTCTGCTTTTCATTTCCTGTAGTCCGTAATTTACAAGCAATGCTCACTTTCCGGCGTATTGATGCGTATAATGCGCGGCGTTTATATTCCATGCGCCTTGCTGAAGGAGAAAAAGATGACGGCGAATATTCCGGTAATCACCATTGATGGGCCTGGCGGTGCGGGTAAAGGTACGTTGTGCAAGGCAATGGCGGAAGCGCTGGGCTGGCATCTGTTAGATTCAGGCGCGATCTACCGCGTTCTGGCGCTGGCGGCGCTGCATCATCATGTTGACGTGGAGTCCGAAGAGGCGCTGGTGCCCCTGGCTGCCCATCTTGACGTGCGCTTTATTTCTACTGACGGCAACCTGGAAGTGGTGCTGGAAGGGGAAGATGTCAGCGGCGAAATTCGCACCCAGGAGGTCGCGAACGCCGCCTCCAAGGTGGCGGCTTTCCCTCGCGTTCGCGAAGCGCTGCTGCGCCGCCAGCGCGCCTTCCGTGAACTGCCGGGGCTTATCGCCGACGGGCGCGATATGGGCACGGTGGTTTTCCCGGACGCGCCGGTGAAAATTTTCCTCGATGCCTCGGCCGATGAGCGAGCGCATCGCCGCATGCGGCAGTTGCAGGAAAAGGGCTTTGATGTTAACTTTGAACGTCTTTTGTCCGAGATAAAAGAGCGTGATGATCGCGATAGAAATCGCGCCGTGGCGCCGCTTGTCCCGGCTGCCGATGCATTAGTTCTCGATTCAACCGAACTAAACATTGAGCAAGTGATTGAAAAAGCGCTACAATATGCGCGCGAAAAATTGGCCGTTGCGTAAGCCTTAACCGGTAACGCGCCGAAGCCTCCGAATTATAGCAGTACCCCGCGGCAATGGATGGTCAGCGGGTATGTGAAACAACCCCATCCGGCACGGAGCCAGGTGGACGTTAATATTAACCTGAAGATTAAACATGACTGAATCTTTTGCTCAACTGTTTGAAGAATCCTTAAAAGAAATCGAAACCCGCCCGGGTTCCATCGTTCGTGGTGTTGTTGTTGCTATCGACAAAGACGTAGTACTGGTTGACGCCGGTCTGAAATCTGAGTCCGCCATCCCGGCTGAGCAGTTCAAAAACGCCCAGGGCGAGCTGGAAATCCAGGTTGGTGACGAAGTTGACGTTGCTCTGGATGCAGTAGAAGACGGCTTCGGTGAAACTCTGCTGTCCCGTGAGAAAGCTAAACGTCACGAAGCTTGGATCACGCTGGAAAAAGCTTACGAAGACGCTGAAACTGTTACCGGTGTTATCAACGGCAAAGTTAAAGGTGGCTTCACTGTTGAGCTGAACGGTATTCGTGCGTTCCTGCCGGGTTCCCTGGTAGACGTTCGTCCGGTGCGCGACACGCTGCACCTGGAAGGCAAAGAGCTTGAGTTCAAAGTCATCAAGCTGGACCAGAAGCGTAACAACGTTGTTGTTTCTCGTCGTGCCGTTATCGAATCCGAAAACAGCGCAGAGCGCGATCAGCTGCTGGAAAACCTGCAGGAAGGCATGGAAGTCAAAGGTATCGTTAAGAACCTCACTGACTACGGTGCATTCGTTGATCTGGGCGGCGTTGACGGCCTGCTGCACATCACCGATATGGCCTGGAAACGCGTTAAGCATCCGAGCGAAATCGTAAACGTTGGCGACGAAATCACTGTTAAAGTGCTGAAGTTCGACCGCGAGCGTACCCGTGTATCCCTGGGCCTGAAACAGCTGGGCGAAGATCCGTGGGTAGCTATCGCTAAACGTTATCCGGAAGGTACCAAACTGACCGGTCGCGTGACCAACCTGACCGACTACGGCTGCTTCGTTGAAATCGAAGAAGGCGTTGAAGGCCTGGTTCACGTTTCCGAAATGGATTGGACCAACAAAAACATCCACCCGTCCAAAGTTGTTAACGTTGGCGACGTAGTGGAAGTGATGGTTCTGGATATCGACGAAGAACGTCGTCGTATCTCCCTGGGTCTGAAGCAGTGCAAATCTAACCCATGGCAGCAGTTCGCGGAAACCCACAACAAGGGCGACCGTGTTGAAGGTAAAATCAAGTCTATCACTGACTTCGGTATCTTCATCGGCCTGGACGGCGGCATCGACGGCCTGGTTCACCTGTCTGACATCTCCTGGAACGTTGCAGGCGAAGAAGCAGTTCGTGAATACAAAAAAGGCGACGAAATCGCAGCAGTTGTTCTGCAGGTTGACGCAGAGCGTGAGCGTATCTCCCTGGGCGTTAAACAGCTGGCGGAAGATCCGTTCAACAACTACGTTGCTCTGAACAAGAAAGGCGCTATCGTTGTTGGTAAAGTCACTGCAGTTGACGCTAAAGGCGCAACCGTAGAACTGGCTGACGGCGTAGAAGGTTACCTGCGTGCTTCTGAAGCATCCCGTGACCGCGTTGAAGACGCAACTCTGGTTCTGAGCGTTGGCGACGAAGTTGAAGCGAAATTCACTGGCGTGGATCGTAAGAACCGCGTAGTGAGCCTGTCTGTACGTGCGAAAGACGAAGCGGAAGAAAAAGACGCTATCGCTACCGTGAACAAGCAGGAAGACGCGAACTTCTCCAACAACGCCATGGCTGAAGCGTTCAAAGCAGCGAAAGGCGAGTAATCTTTGTCATTCAGGTAATAACAACCTGAATAGTGACGAGTTTACTTGACAGATTGCAGGATTCGTCCTGTAATCAAGCACAAAGGGCGGCTACGGCCGCCCTTGTTTAAGCTGTTAGCTAATTTTTGCCTTGAAGGAAACCGGAGGAATAATGACCAAGTCAGAATTGATTGAAAGACTTGCCAGCCAGCAATCTCACATTCCGGCGAAAGCGGTGGAAGATGCTGTTAAAGAAATGCTGGAACATATGGCCTCAACGCTTGCTCAAGGTGAGCGCATTGAAATCCGCGGTTTCGGCAGCTTCTCTCTGCACTATCGTGCACCTCGCACCGGACGTAACCCGAAAACTGGTGATAAAGTCGAACTGGAAGGTAAGTACGTTCCGCACTTTAAGCCCGGGAAAGAATTACGTGACCGCGCCAATATTTATGAAGGGTGAGTTGCACGACGTGCAACCGGCCTGACGATAAAAGCACCTTCGGGTGCTTTTTTTGTGCCCGCCATTTACGTCCCGCTTCGCAAAAAAAAAGCGCCTGACTGCAAGCGTGACGATTGTCTGGAACGCTGCAAGCGCGCCTGAATTCTGCCCGAGGACGTCAGCTTCGCTTTGCGTAACACTGCCCGCTCACAGGGAGGTGTTTATGCGTCTACCATGGCTTGCCGGATGCGCCATCATCGCGATACTGCCGCTACTCTGGCTACCCGCGTTGCCGGGCCCGGGCATTCTGGCGTTCGCCGGCGTACTGGCGCTGTTGCTGACCCGTCTGCGCGGGACGGTCATCGCCGTTGTGGCGATGACGCTTCTGCTGATGGTCTGGGGAGTATTGAGCGCATATCAGGCGCTGTGGCCAACGCAGCACCTCACCGGCGCCGCCCGGCAGGCGGAAGTGTTCCTCCACGAGACGGATGGCCAGACTCTGCACCGCGGACAGATTGTGCGCCTGGCGGACCGCTTCCTGTTCCCCCCGGTTGGCGTGACGTTATACGGGGAACTTGCACCAGCCCCCGTCTGTGCGGGGCAGCGCTGGATGATGACGCTGCGCCTGCGGCCGGTGCATGGGCAGCTCAATGACGGAGGCTTCGACAGCCAGCGCTATGCGCTGGCCCAGCATCGGCCGCTGAGCGGGGGGATCGTCGCCGCTTCCGCGTTGGATACCCGCTGCAGTCTGCGCGCCCGCTACCTGGCGTCGCTGACCCGGCGATTGCAGACTTATCCCTGGCATCCGGTGATGCTGGGCCTGGGGATGGGGGAGCGGCTGGCGCTGCCGGCGGAGATCAAAGTCCTGATGCAGAACACAGGCACCTCCCACCTGATGGCTATCTCCGGTTTGCATATTGCTCTTGCGGCTTCCCTGATCGTGCTCCTGCTGCGCGGTTTACAGTCCCTTTTCCCGGGGCGCTGGATCGGCTGGCGGCTACCGCTGCTGGCTGGGCTGGCGGGCGCAGTCGGCTATGCCTGGCTGACCGGTATGCAGCCACCGGCCCTGCGCACTTGCGTAGGGCTTGCAGTCTGTTGTGCTTTACGTTTGTCGGGTCAACGCTGGACGGCGTGGCAGATGTGGCTCTGCTGTCTGGGGGCGATTCTGGTTGCCGATCCGCTGGCGGTGTTGTCGCAAAGCCTGTGGCTATCCGCCTTTGCGGTGGCGGGGCTGATCTTCTGGTTCCAGTGGTTACCGCTGCCTGACAGTCGCTGGCGCTGGCCGTGGAAAGCGCTGTTCGCCCTCGTGCATTTGCAGGCTGGCGTGACGCTGCTGCTGATGCCGCTGCAGCTGCTGCTCTTCCATGGCATAAGCCTGACGTCGATGGCCGCTAATTTGCTGGCGGTACCGTTAGTGACCCTGCTGGCGGTGCCGCTCATTCTCGCCGGAATGCTCCTGCATCTCACTGGACCGGAGGTGGTGGCGTCGCTGATCTGGCTGGCAGCCGATCGCGTGCTGGCGGTGTTGTTCTGGGGGTTACGACGTTTACCGGACGGCTGGCTGACGCTGGATGCCCGTTGGCTCTGGATCAGTAGCCTGCCGTGGCTGCTGGTGATGGGCTGGCGTTTTCAGAGCTGGCGGTATACTCCAGCGCTGTGTCTGAGTGTGCTGTTTTTGCTGGCGCGGCCATTCAGCCGGCAACCGCCCGCGGACCAATGGCGGGTGACGATGCTGGATGTCGGGCAGGGGCTGGCGATGGTGATCGAACGTCACGGCAAGGCGTTATTGTACGATACCGGGCCGGCATGGCCGCAGGGCGACAGCGGTCGACAGGTGATTATCCCTTGGCTGCGCTGGCACCATCTGCAGCTGCAGGGGATTATGCTGAGCCACGAGCATCTTGACCATCGCGGCGGCCTCGAATCCGTGCTGCAGGCATGGCCGCAGGCGTGGGTGCGCAGCCCTTTAGGCTGGGCGCGTCATCTGCCGTGCCATCGCGGCGAACGCTGGCAGTGGCAGGGACTCACTTTCCAGGCGCTGTGGCCGCTGCCGGGCAGCGCGGCAAAGGGAAACAATCACTCCTGCGTGGTGCGAATCGATGACGGTCGCTCCAGCATCCTGCTGACCGGCGATATAGAACGTCAGGCGGAGCAGGCGATGATCAGCCGCTACTGGCAGCATCTGGCGTCTACACTTATTCAGGTTCCCCATCACGGCAGCAACACCTCTTCCAGCGAACTGCTGGTCCGGTGGGTGGATGGCGCGGCCGCGCTGGTTTCCGCTTCGCGCTACAATGCGTGGCGGATGCCCTCGCACAAGGTCGTTCAGCGCTATCGCCAGCGGGGGTATCGCTGGTTCGCCACGCCGCAGCAGGGGCAGATAACGGTGGTTTTTTCTGCAGAAGGGTGGCAAATCCATAGCTTACGGGATCAAGTTTTACCTCGTTGGTATCATCAGTGGTTTGGCGCGCCCGCCGATAACGGGTAGAATATGCGGCTATTTCAACACAAGCTGGTTTATTGAATGCAGAACGATAAAGATCTCTCCACGTGGCAGACCTTCCGCCGACTTTGGCCGATTATTGCACCGTTTAAAGCCGGGCTAATCGTAGCGGCGGTGGCGTTAGTGCTTAACGCGGGCAGTGACACCTTCATGTTATCGCTTCTTAAACCGTTATTGGATGATGGTTTTGGTAAAACGGATCGCTCAGTGCTGCTATGGATGCCGCTGGTGGTTATCGGGCTGATGGTGCTGCGTGGGATCACCAGCTACATCTCGAGCTATTGTATCTCCTGGGTTTCCGGCAAAGTGGTGATGACCATGCGTCGTCGCCTGTTCGGCCACATGATGGGCATGCCGGTGGCTTTCTTTGACAAGCAGTCTACCGGGACGCTGCTGTCACGTATCACCTATGATTCTGAACAGGTCGCTTCCTCCTCTTCCAGCGCGCTGATCACCGTGGTCCGCGAAGGGGCATCGATTATCGGCCTGTTCGTGATGATGTTCTATTACAGCTGGCAGCTGTCGTTGATCCTAATTGTACTGGCGCCGATCGTGTCGGTAGCAATCCGCGTGGTCTCCAAGCGTTTTCGCAATATCAGTAAGAATATGCAGAACACGATGGGGCAGGTCACCACCAGCGCTGAGCAGATGCTGAAAGGGCACAAAGAGGTGCTGATGTTTGGCGGCCAGGAAGTGGAAACCAAACGTTTTGATAAGGTCAGCAATAAAATGCGCCTGCAGGGGATGAAAATGGTTTCCGCCTCGTCTATCTCCGACCCGATCATTCAGCTTATCGCCTCCCTGGCGCTGGCCTTTGTCCTGTATGCCGCCAGCTTCCCGAGCGTGATGGACACCCTGACCGCTGGGACCATTACCGTGGTCTTCTCCTCCATGATTGCGCTGATGCGTCCGCTGAAGTCTCTGACCAACGTCAATGCCCAGTTCCAGCGCGGGATGGCGGCATGCCAGACGCTGTTTGCGATCCTCGATTCCGAGCAGGAGAAAGACGAAGGTACCCGCGTCATTGAGCGGGCGAAAGGCAATCTCAAGTTCGAGAACGTCACCTTTACCTATCCGGGTCGCGAAGTGGCCGCGCTGCGCAATATCAATCTCGATATCCCGGAAGGGAAAACTGTGGCGCTGGTGGGACGCTCCGGTTCGGGTAAATCGACCATCGCCAGCCTGATCACGCGCTTCTACGATGTCGACGATGGGCAGATCCTGCTGGATGGCCATGACTTGCGCGAGTACAAGCTGAGCTCGCTGCGCGACCAGGTAGCGCTGGTTTCACAGAACGTGCACCTGTTCAATGATACCGTCGCCAATAACATCGCCTATGCCCGTACTGAAGAGTACAGCCGCGAGCAGATTGAAGAGGCTGCGCGAATGGCCTACGCCATGGACTTCATCAACAAGATGGACAATGGCCTGGATACCATCATCGGCGAAAATGGCGTGATGCTGTCCGGCGGCCAGCGCCAGCGTATTGCTATCGCCCGTGCGCTACTGCGTAACAGCCCGATCCTGATCCTCGATGAAGCCACCTCGGCGCTGGATACCGAGTCCGAGCGTGCGATTCAGGCGGCGCTGGATGAGCTGCAGAAAAACCGCACCTCGCTGGTTATTGCCCACCGTCTGTCAACCATTGAGCAGGCTGATGAGATTGTGGTGGTTGAAGACGGGCGGATCGTGGAGCGCGGAACGCACCACGACCTGCTGGAGCATAAAGGCGTATACGCCCAGCTGCATAAGATGCAATTCGGCGAATGATCGCGCGCATCTGGTCCGGTGAGTCGCCGCTGTGGCGCCTGCTGCTGCCGCTCTCCTGGCTGTATGGCCTGGTGAGCGCGTTGATTCGCCTCAGCTATCAGCTGGGGTGGAAAAAAGCCTGGCGCGCGCCGGTGCCGGTGGTGGTGGTCGGTAACCTGACCGCCGGCGGCAACGGTAAAACGCCGGTGGTGATCTGGCTGGTGGAGCAACTGCAGCAGCGCGGCATTCGCGTTGGGGTGGTCTCTCGCGGCTACGGCGGTAAAGCCGAACGCTACCCGCTGGTATTAACTGATCGGACCAGTACGGCGCAGGCAGGCGATGAACCGGTGCTCATCCATCAGCGCACCGGCGCGCCGGTGGCGGTCTCTCCGCTCCGCAGCGACGCGGTGAAAGCGCTGCTCAGCGCGCACGAGCTGCAGATTATCGTCACCGACGATGGGTTGCAGCACTATAAGCTGGCGCGGGACCGGGAAATTGTCGTCATCGACGGCGTGCGCCGCTTTGGCAACGGCTGGTGGCTGCCTGCCGGGCCGATGCGTGAGCGGGCATCGCGCTTGCAAAGCGTTGATGCGATTATCGTCAACGGCGGCGTGTCGCGTCCGGGAGAGATCCCGATGCAGCTGCGTCCCGGAATGGCGGTCAACCTGCTCACCGGCGAACGTCGCGATGTCTCTACCTTCACTAACGTAGTGGCAATGGCCGGCATCGGCCATCCGCCGCGCTTTTTCGCCACCCTCGAAAGCTGTGGCGTCCAGCCGGTCAAAACCGTGGCGCTGGCGGACCATCAGGCGCTGAGCCAGGCCGATGTCGCCGCTCTGGTAACCGCCGGGCAGACGCTGCTGATGACCGAGAAAGACGCCGTGAAATGTCGCGATTTCGCCGCTGCGAACTGGTGGTATTTACCGGTCGACGCCATAATGGCCGATGAACGCGCACAGCGGTTGCTTGCGGACTTAGCGACGTTGGCGCAACGTTAACCGACGCGCCGGCTTTGCTCGCCGCTGTGCTGGAATTCCTGACGGAGAAGCTGCATGTCGGTATTGCAACTATCGCTTAATGAGGCGCGCCACCTCCATCTCGCGGCGCAGGGGTTATTAAAAAAGCCCCGGCGTCGCGCTCGCCCGAATGACATCCTTTCCACCATCCAGCAAATGTCGCTGCTGCAAATCGATACCATCAACGTGGTGGCCCGCAGCCCCTACCTGGTGTTGTTCAGCCGCCTCGGCAGCTATCCGCAGCACTGGCTGGATGAGTCATTGCGCAGCGGCGAGCTGATGGAATACTGGGCGCATGAAGCCTGTTTTCTGCCGCGCAGCGATTTCGCCCTTGTGCGCCACCGAATGTTGAACCCCGACAAGATGGGCTGGAAATATCATCGCGCGTGGATGGAGGAGCATGCCGGAAGTATTGCAGAGCTGGTGGCGCATATCGGACAAAACGGACCGGTTCGCTCGGCGGATTTTGCCCACCCACGCAAAGGCGCCAGCGGCTGGTGGGAGTGGAAACCGCATAAGCGCCACCTGGAAGGGCTGTTTACCGCCGGTGAAGTGATGGTGGTGGAGCGGCGCAACTTTCACCGCGTGTATGATTTAACCCGGCGGGTGATGCCGCACTGGGACGACGAGCGCGATGCGCTGCCCCGCGACGCTGCGGAGGCCATCATGCTGCGCAACAGCGCCCGCAGCCTCGGCATCTTTCGCCCCCAGTGGCTGGCGGATTACTATCGTTTACGTCAGCCGGCGCTACCGGGTTTGCTGGCGGCCTGGCAGGAAGAGGGCCTGGTTGTGCCAGTCGACGTGGAGGCGCTTGGCGAGATGTGGCTGCATCGCGACGCGCTGGCGCAGCTGGAGTCCGCGCCCGGCGGTAAACTTACCGCCAGCCATAGCGCCGTGCTCTCGCCTTTCGACCCGGTGGTCTGGGATCGGAAGCGCGCTGAGCAACTGTTCAACTTCAGCTATCGCCTGGAGTGCTATACCCCGGCGCCGAAGCGTCAGTATGGCTACTTCGTACTGCCTCTGCTGCACCAGGGGAAACTGGTCGGGCGGATGGACAGTAAAATACATCGCAAAAGCCGGGAGCTGGAGATCTTCGCCCTGTGGCTGGAGGATGAGGTGAAGATCACCCGTGGTCTGGAGCAGGGGCTGCGCCGGGCGATCAACGACTTCGCACGCTGGCAATCGGCAGACCGGATCCTGTGTCGACGCCTGCCGGAAGGGCTGTTTGTCGGCCAGGAGCAAGGGTGGGAAATCGATGCCGATTGATCCCGGCGCCGACCTTCCTGTGTTATGCTGCTGAGAAATCTATCCGGTCCATCAGGAGGAAACATGGATCACCGTTTACTTGAAATCATCGCCTGCCCGGTCTGTAACGGTAAGCTGTATTACAGTCAGGATAAGCAAGAACTTATTTGCAAACTTGATAGTCTGGCGTTTCCGCTGCGCGACGGTATCCCTGTGCTGCTGGAGACAGAAGCGCGTCCGCTGGCGGTAGAAGAGAGTCACTCATGAGTTTCGTGGTCATTATTCCTGCGCGTTTCGCCTCCACGCGCCTGCCGGGAAAACCACTGCAGGACATTAACGGCAAGCCGATGATTGTCCATGTGCTGGAGCGCGCCCGCGAATCCGGCGCGGATCGCATTATTGTCGCCACCGATCACGAAGAGGTCGCCCGGGCGGTTGAAGCCGCCGGCGGCGAGGTCTGCATGACCCGCGCCGACCATCAATCCGGCACCGAACGGCTGGCGGAGGTGGTGGAGAAGTGCGCGTTCAGCGATGACACCATCATCGTCAATATCCAGGGCGATGAGCCGATGATCCCCCCGGCTATCGTCCGCCAGGTGGCGGAGAATCTGGCTGCCAGCACCAGCGGAATGGCGACGCTGGCGGTACCGATCCACGATGCGGAAGAGGCGTTTAATCCAAATGCGGTCAAAGTGGTGATGGATGCGCAGGGCTATGCGCTCTATTTCTCCCGCGCCACCATTCCCTGGGATCGCGATCGCTTTGCCCACTCCCGCGACGCCATTGGTGATTCTCTGCTGCGCCACATCGGCATCTATGGCTATCGCGCCGGCTTTATTCGCCGCTATGTCAGCTGGGCGCCAAGCCCGCTGGAGCAGATAGAAATGCTCGAGCAGCTGCGGGTGCTGTGGTATGGCGAGAAGATCCATGTCGCCGTGGCGGCCGAAGTGCCCGGCACCGGCGTCGATACCCCTGAAGATCTGGCGCGCGTCCGCGCTGAACTGCGTTAGTCCTCTGTCCCCTCCTTGCAGGAGGGGATATCCCCACCGGTTTTACGCTTTTTTTGCCCATTTTTGATCTTATCCGATGACAACCCAGGTGCGGGCGCTCATTATGAAATCAGTAGTGTTCATAGGGGTAATCGACAATGGAACAGTTGCGAACCGAACTGAGTCACCTGCTTGGCGAAAAGCTGAGCCGGGTGGAGTGTGTCAGTGAAAAAGCCGCTACGGCGCTGTGGTCCCTGTATGACGCGCAGGGAAATCCGATGCCGCTGCTGGCGCGAAGTTTCACCACCCCCGGCGTGGCGCGGCAGTTGGCCTGGAAGATCTCCACTCTGGCGCGCAGCGGTACGGTGCGCATGCCGGTGGTCTATGGCGTGATGACGCATGAAGAGCATCCCGGGCCGGACGTGCTGCTGCTTGAGCGTCTGCGCGGCGTCCCGGTGGAGGCGCCCACCCGCACCCCGGCGCGCTGGGAACAGCTGCAGGAGCAGATCGTCGAGGCGCTGCTGGCCTGGCATCGTCAGGACAGCGGCGGCTGCGTGGGGATGGTCGATAATACCCAGGACAATCTGTGGCCGAACTGGTACCGGCAGCGGGTGGCGATGTTGTGGAGCACCCTGAACCTGTATCAGGACACCGGTCTGACCATGCAGGATAAGCGGGTTTTGTTCCGCTCGCGCGAGTGTCTGCCGGAGCTGTTCCGCGATTTCAATGATAATGCCGTACTGGTGCACGGCAATTTCACCCTGCGCAGCATGCTGAAAGATCCGCGCAGCGATCAGCTGCTGGCGATGGTTGGTCCGGGGATGATGCTGTGGGCGCCGCGGGAGTACGAACTGTTCCGTCTCGCGGAGGGGGGCCAGGCCGAGCAGCTGCTATGGCGTTACCTGCAGCAGGCGCCGGTCTCCGAGGCCTTTGTCTGGCGGCGCTGGCTTTATCTGCTGTGGGATGAGGTGGATAGTCTGGTCAATACCGGGCGCTTTGACCGCGCCCGTTTCGACCTCGCCGCAAAATCACTCCTGCCCTGGCTCGCCTGAGCTGCCTTTCAGCCATTGCCAGACGCGACCAAGCGTTTCATAGCCGACCCGGTCGCTGTGCATCAGCCACACCGGTGAAGGAATGACCCGCTCCCAAGGATTGAGCGGTGACGTGACCGCCATCTGATTAGCCGGCGCGGGCAGCGGATCCAGACCGGCATGGCGAAAGAAGATCATCGCCCGCGGAAGATGCGACGCCGAGGTGACCAGCAGGAAGGGGGCGTCGCCGATGGCGCCCTTCACCGCCAGCGCTTCCTCTTCCGTATCTTTCGGCTTATCGAGCACGATGATATCGCTGCGCGGTACGCCGAGGCTTTCCGCCACTCTCGCCCCGGCCTCCGCCGTGCTGATGGGGTTGGTTTTTGCCGCCGCGCCGGTAAAGATCATTTTCGATCCCGGATTCTCCTGCCACAGGCGAATGCCCTCCGTCAGGCGCGGCAGGCTGTTGCTGATAAGGTTAGAGCTAGGCGCCCACTCCGGGTTCCAGGTATAGCCGCCGCCCAGCACCACCACGTAGCTCACCGGCTGCTCGCCGCGCCAGGTGGGATAGCGATCTTCTATCGGTTTAAGCAGGCTGTCTGCCACGGGCTGCAGGCTCAGCAGCGTCAGCAACAGCCAGCCGAGGCTCACGCAAAACTTCCCGGTACGTTGAAAGCGGCTGAACCATAACAGGGCGATCCCGATACCGATCAGCAACAGCAGGGCAGGAAGCGGTAGCAGCAGACCGCCGACGATCTTTTTTAGCGTGAAAAGCATGCCAGATGGTTCCTTTTTTAACCATATAACCAAAGTTATGTTCGGATCTTATAACAGATCGCTTCATTCTCGGCGTGGGTATGACAAAATAGCGGTTTTGTGTTGGCTTGTGGAGTCGCCCGTGCAGGATCGCAATTTCGATGACATTGCTGAAAAGTTTTCGCGCAATATTTACGGCACCACAAAAGGCCAGCTGCGCCAGGCGATCCTCTGGCAGGATCTGGAGCCGCTGCTGGCGCAGCTGGGGCCGGGGCCGCTGAGAGTACTGGATGCCGGCGGCGGCGAAGGGCAAACGGCCATTAAAGTGGCGCAACTGGGTCATCACGTGACGCTGTGCGATCTCTCCGCTGAAATGGTGGCCCGCGCCCGCCAGGCTGCTGTCGATAAAGGTGTGATCGACAACATGCATTTTGTACAATGCGCGGCTCAGGATATTGCGCAGCACTTGGAAAGCCCGGTCGATCTGGTACTGTTTCATGCGGTGCTGGAGTGGGTGGCGGAGCCCCAGGCGGTGCTGCGTACCCTGTGGTCGACGCTGCGTCCTGGCGGCGGCTTGTCGTTGATGTTCTACAATGCTAACGGCCTGCTGATGCACAATATGGTTGCCGGTAATTACGATTACGTACAACTGGGCATGCCAAAAAAGAAAAAACGCACGCTGTCGCCGGACTATCCGCGTGAGCCGCAGCAGGTTTATCACTGGCTGGAAGAGATTGGCTGGCAGATTGTCAGCAAAACCGGCGTGCGAGTGTTTCATGATTATCTGCGTGAAAAACGCCAACAGCATGACAGCTATGCGGCGCTGCTGGAGCTGGAGACGCGCTACTGTCGTCAGGAGCCGTACCTCAGCCTGGGCCGTTATATTCATGTCACCGCGCTTAAGAGCCAGGCTCATAGCCGCAGATGCAAGGATAAAGTATGAGTGAATTTTCCCAGACAGTCCCCGAACTGGTTGCCTGGGCCAGGAAAAATGATTTTTCTATCTCGCTGCCGGTCGACAGACTCTCTTTCCTGCTGGCGATCGCCACCCTGAATGGCGAACGGCTGGAAGGGGAAATGAGCGAGGGAGAACTGGTGGATGCGTTCCGCCACGTGAGTGATGCGTTTGAGCAGACCAGCGAAACCATCAGCCAGCGCGCCAATAACGCCATCAACGATTTGGTGCGCCAGCGTCTGCTGAACCGCTTTACCAGCGAAATTACCGAAGGCAATGCAATCTATCGTCTGACGCCGTTGGGGATCGGGATCACCGATTATTATATCCGGCAGCGCGAATTTTCGACGCTGCGTCTCTCGATGCAGTTGTCGATCGTCGCCGGCGAGCTGAAGCGCGCAGCGGATGCCGCGGAAGAGGGCGGCGATGAGTTTCACTGGCATCGCAACGTTTTTGCCCCGCTGAAGTATTCGGTAGCGGAAATTTTCGACAGCATCGACCTGACGCAGCGCATCATGGATGAGCAGCAGCAGCTGGTGAAAGACGATATCGCGCAGCTGTTGAACAAAGACTGGCGCGCGGCGATTTCCAGCTGTGAACTGTTGCTGTCGGAAACCTCCGGCACCCTGCGTGAACTGCAGGATACGCTGGATGCGGCGGGGGATAAGCTGCAGGCGAATCTGTTGCGCATTCAGGATTCGACCATGGCGCGCGACGATCTCCATTTTGTCGACCGGCTGGTGTTCGACCTGCAAAGCAAGCTCGACCGCATCGTCAGCTGGGGCCAACAGGCGATTGACCTGTGGATCGGCTATGACCGCCACGTGCACAAGTTTATCCGTACCGCTATCGATATGGATAAGAACCGCGTCTTCGCCCAGCGTCTGCGCCAGTCGGTACAGACCTATTTTGATGAGCCGTGGGCGCTGACTTACGCCAACGCCGACCGTCTGCTGGATATGCGCGACGAGGAGATGGCCCTGCGCGATGAAGAGGTCACCGGCGAGCTACCGGCGGACCTCGAATTTGAAGAGTTTAACGAAATTCGCGAGCAGCTGGCGGCGCTGATCGAAGCGCAGCTGGCGGTCTATAAAGAGAAAGGAATACCGCTGGATCTCGGCCTGGTGGCGCGGGAGTTCCTGGCGCAGTATCCGCGCGGGCGTCACTTCGACGTGGCGCGGATCGTCGTGGATCAGGCGGTACAGCTGGGCGTCGCCCAGGCAGATTTCACCGGACTGCCAGCCAAATGGCAGCCGATTAATGATTACGGAGCCAAGGTACAGGCGCATGTCATTGACAAATATTGAACAAGTGATGCCGGTTAAGTTGGCGCAGGCGTTAGCCAATCCGTTATTTCCGGCGCTGGACAGCGCCTTGCGCGCGGGCCGACATATCGGCCTCGACGAGCTGGATAATCACGCATTTTTGATGGACTTCCAGGATTATCTGGAAGAGTTTTACGCTCGCTATAACGTCGAGCTGATCCGCGCGCCGGAGGGGTTTTTCTACCTGCGCCCGCGTTCCACAACCCTGATTTCACGCTCGGTGCTGTCCGAACTGGATATGATGGTGGGCAAAATTCTTTGCTATCTCTATCTCAGCCCGGAGCGCCTGGCAAACGAAGGAATTTTCACCCAGCAGGAGCTGTATGACGAGCTGCTGACCCTGGCGGATGAATCCAGGCTGCTGAAGCTGGTCAACAACCGTTCCACCGGTTCGGATCTGGACCGTCAGAAGCTGCAGGAAAAAATGCGCGCGTCGCTAAACCGCCTGCGCCGTCTGGGGATGGTGTGGTTTATGGGCCACGACAGCAGTAAGTTCCGCATTACCGAATCGGTATTCCGCTTTGGCGCCGATGTACGCGCCGGCGACGACCCGCGCGAGGCGCAGCGCCGCCTGATCCGCGACGGGGAAGCGATGGCCCTGGAAAATCACCTGCAGCTCAATGATGAGAATGAAGAGAACCAGCCGGATAGCGGGGAGGAAGAGTAATGATTGAACGCGGTAAGTTTCGCTCGCTGACGCTGGTTAACTGGAACGGCTTCTTTGCCCGGACCTTTGATCTTGATGAACTGGTCACCACCCTCTCCGGGGGGAACGGCGCCGGTAAGTCGACGACCATGGCGGCCTTCGTCACGGCGCTGATCCCCGATTTAACCCTGCTGCACTTCCGTAACACCACCGAAGCGGGGGCCACCAGCGGCTCACGCGATAAAGGCCTGCACGGTAAGCTGCGCGCCGGCGTCTGTTACTCAGTGCTCGACGTTATCAACTCCCGCCATCAGCGCGTGGTGGTCGGCGTGCGCCTGCAGCAGGTTGCCGGGCGCGATCGCAAAGTCGATATCAAGCCTTTCGCCATTCAGGGGCTGCCCACCTCTATCCTGCCGACCCAGCTGTTAACCGAAACGCTGAACGATCGCCAGGCGCGCGTAGTCAGTCTCAATGAGCTGAAAGAAAAGCTCGAGGCGATGGAAGGGGTCCAGTTTAAGCAGTTCAACTCGATCACCGAGTATCATTCGCTGATGTTCGATCTGGGCGTGGTGGCGCGCCGTCTGCGTTCCGCCTCCGATCGAAGTAAATATTATCGCCTGATCGAGGCCTCGCTATACGGCGGGATCTCCAGCACCATTACCCGCTCGCTGCGCGACTACCTGTTGCCGGAAAACAGCGGCGTGCGTAAGGCATTCCAGGATATGGAAGCGGCGCTGCGGGAAAACCGCATGACTCTCGAGGCGATCCGCGTCACCCAGTCCGATCGCGATCTGTTCAAACATCTGATTAGCGAAGCCACCAACTACGTGGCGGCGGACTATATGCGTCACGCCAACGAGCGGCGTATTCATCTTGATAAGGCGCTGGAGTATCGTCGCGATCTCTTTACCTCGCGTTCGCAACTGGCGGCGGAGCAGTATAAGCACGTCGACATGGCGCGCGAGCTGCAGGAGCATAACGGCGCAGAAGGCGATCTGGAAGCGGATTACCAGGCCGCCAGCGATCACCTGAACCTGGTGCAGACCGCGCTGCGTCAGCAGGAAAAAATCGAGCGCTACGAAGCGGATCTTGACGAGCTGCAGATCCGTCTGGAAGAGCAGAACGAAGTGGTGGCGGAAGCCATCGATCGCCAGGAAGAGAACGAAGCCCGCGCCGAGGCCGCCGAGCTGGAAGTGGATGAGCTGAAAAACCAGCTCGCCGACTATCAGCAGGCGCTTGACGTGCAGCAGACCCGAGCCATTCAGTATCACCAGGCGCTGCAGGCGCTGGAGCGCGCGAAGGCGCTGTGCCATCTGCCGGACCTGACGCCGGAGAGCGCCGACGAGTGGCTGGAAACCTTCCAGGCGAAAGAGCAGGAAGCGACGGAGAAAATGCTGTCGCTGGAACAGAAAATGAGCGTGGCGCAAACCGCGCACAGCCAGTTTGAACAGGCCTACCAGCTGGTGGCGGCGATTAACGGCCCGCTGGCGCGCAATGAAGCCTGGGACGTGGCGCGCGAATTGCTGCGCGACGGCGTGAACCAGCGCCACCAGGCCGAGCAGGCGCAGGGGCTGCGCAGCCGCCTCAACGAGCTGGAGCAGCGCCTGCGCGAGCAGCAGGACGCCGAGCGCCAGCTGGCTGAGTTCTGCAAACGCCAGGGCAAACGCTACGATATCGACGATCTGGAAACGCTGCATCAGGAGCTGGAAGCGCGCATCGCTTCGCTGGCCGACAGCGTTTCTAACGCTCAGGAACAGCGCATGACCCTGCGCCAGGAGCTGGAGCAGCTGCAGTCGCGCACTCAGACGCTGATGCGCCGGGCGCCGGTCTGGCTGGCGGCGCAGAATAGCCTTAACCAGCTGTGCGAGCAGAGCGGCGAGCAGTTTGCGTCCGGCCAGGAGGTTACCGAATACCTGCAGCAGCTGCTGGAGCGCGAGCGCGAAGCTATCGTTGAACGTGACGAGGTCGGCGCCCGCAAGCGCGCCATCGACGAAGAAATCGAGCGTCTCAGCCAGCCGGGCGGTTCGGAAGATCCGCGCCTCAACGCGCTGGCGGAACGGTTCGGCGGCGTTCTGCTGTCCGAGATCTACGATGATGTCAGCCTTGACGATGCGCCGTACTTCTCCGCGCTGTACGGTCCGTCGCGCCATGCCATCGTGGTGCCGGATCTGTCGCAGGTTGCCGAGCAGCTTGAAGGGCTGGAGGATTGTCCGGAAGATCTCTATCTGATCGAAGGCGATCCGCAGTCCTTTGACGATAGCGTATTCAGCGTGGACGAGCTGGAAAAAGCGGTGGTGGTGAAGATTGCCGACCGCCAGTGGCGTTATTCGCGCTTTCCGTCGCTGCCGCTGTTTGGCCGCGCCGCGCGTGAAAACCGCATTGAAACCCTGCATGCCGAGCGTGAATCGCTGTCCGAGCGTTTTGCGACCCTGTCGTTTGACGTGCAGAAAACACAGCGTTTGCATCAGGCTTTTAGCCGCTTCATCGGCAGCCATCTGGCGGTGGCCTTCGAGGACGATCCGGAAGAAGAGATCCGCAAACTCAACAGCCGCCGCGGCGAGCTGGAGCGCGCGCTGAGCGCCCATGAAAGCGATAACCAACAGAACCGCGTGCAGTATGAGCAGGCGAAAGAGGGCGTGTCGGCGCTTAACCGCCTGCTGCCGCGCCTGAATCTGCTGGCGGATGATACGCTGGCCGACCGCGTGGACGAGATCCAGGAACGTCTGGATGAAGCGCAGGAGGCCGCGCGCTTTATTCAGCAGCACGGCAATCAGTTGGCGAAGCTGGAGCCTATTGTTTCGGTGCTGCAGAGCGATCCGGAGCAGTTTGAGCAGCTGAAAGAAGATTACGCCTATGCGCAGCAGACCCAGCGCGATGCGCGCCAGCAGGCTTTTGCCCTGGCGGAAGTCGTCCAGCGCCGGGCCCACTTCAGCTACTCCGATTCGGCGGAAATGCTCAGCGGCAACAGCGATCTCAACGAGAAGCTGCGCCAGCGTCTGGAGCAGGCGGAAACCGAACGCAGCCGCGCGCGCGACGCGATGCGTGCCCATGCGGCGCAGCTTAGCCAGTACAATCAGGTGCTGGCCTCGCTGAAGAGCTCGTATGACACCAAGAAAGAGCTGCTTAACGATCTGTATAAAGAGCTGCAGGACATTGGCGTACGCGCCGATGCCGGCGCGGAAGAGCGGGCCCGTGCGCGTCGCGATGAGCTGCACATGCAACTGAGCAATAACCGCTCCCGTCGCAATCAGCTGGAGAAAGCGTTGACCTTCTGCGAAGCGGAAATGGACAACCTGACCCGCAAACTGCGCAAGTTAGAGCGCGATTATTGCGAAATGCGCGAGCAGGTGGTGACCGCCAAGGCGGGCTGGTGCGCGGTGATGCGCCTGGTGAAAGACAACGGCGTCGAGCGTCGTCTGCACCGTCGCGAGCTGGCCTATCTTTCCGCCGACGAGCTGCGCTCCATGTCGGATAAGGCGCTCGGTGCGCTGCGTCTGGCGGTCGCTGATAACGAACATCTGCGCGACGTGCTGCGTATCTCGGAAGATCCGAAGCGTCCGGAGCGCAAAATTCAGTTCTTCGTTGCCGTCTACCAGCATCTGCGCGAGCGTATCCGCCAGGATATTATCCGCACCGATGATCCGGTGGAAGCGATCGAGCAGATGGAGATTGAGCTCAGCCGCCTGACCGAAGAGCTAACAAACCGCGAACAGAAGCTGGCCATCAGCTCCCGCAGCGTGGCCAACATTATTCGCAAAACCATTCAGCGTGAGCAGAATCGTATCCGGATGCTCAATCAGGGATTGCAGAGCGTCTCCTTCGGCCAGGTCAACAGCGTGCGTCTGAACGTCAATGTGCGTGAGACCCATTCGATGCTGCTCGATGTGCTCTCCGAGCAGCATGAACAGCATCAGGATCTCTTCAACAGCAACCGCCTGACCTTCTCGGAAGCGCTGGCTAAGCTCTATCAGCGCCTGAATCCGCAGATCGACATGGGGCAGCGCACGCCGCAAACCATCGGTGAAGAGCTGCTCGACTACCGCAACTATCTGGAGATGGAAGTGGAAGTTAACCGCGGCTCCGACGGCTGGCTGCGCGCGGAGTCCGGCGCGCTGTCCACCGGGGAAGCGATCGGTACCGGGATGTCGATTCTGGTGATGGTCGTCCAGAGCTGGGAAGATGAATCCCGCCGGCTGCGCGGCAAGGATATCTCGCCTTGCCGTCTGCTGTTCCTCGATGAAGCGGCGCGTCTCGATGCCCGCTCCATCGCCACGCTGTTCGAGCTGTGCGAACGTCTGGAGATGCAGCTGATTATCGCGGCGCCGGAGAACATCAGTCCGGAGAAAGGCACCACCTATAAACTGGTGCGTAAAGTGTTCAATAATCACGAACACGTCCACGTGGTGGGGCTGCGCGGGTTTGCCGCGCCGCTGCCGGAAGCGCTGCCGGGAACGGCCGACGCCTCCTGAGGCTGCGGCTACATTCTGGCGGTTAAGCGGTGAAGAGGGCAACGTTAAGTTGCCCTTTTTTTCTATCCAGCCCGGCATGTCAGGGTGGTATAATCTTTAAACTTCTTTACATTAGGTAAGGCAAAAGCCTTTTCGTCTTTATATACTGAAAAAGAGCCCCAATTTTGTGGGCTGCAATGTGTGACAACAGGGGGCAAGGGATGTTGCTAAAGAAACGGTATGGTCGTCCATTGTCAGCGCTCAGCCTGAGCCTGGCACTGGCATTTGCTCCGCTGTTCAATGTCCAGGCCGAAGAGCCTGAAGTCGTACCCGGCGACAGTTCCGCGACGCCCGCTGAGGTCTCTGTCGCGCTGGCGCAAAGCGATGGGCAATCGCCGGCGGTCGCGAAGCTGGCCGGTGAGCAGCCGCTGTCGATGGCGACGGCGGCAAACAGTCGCGCCCAGATCGAGGCGCTGTTGCCGGCAGGGTATAAACCCGTCTTTATGAATCCGCTGGTGTCGCTGTACGCCGCCAGGGATATGAAACCGATGTGGGAAAACCGCGAGGCGGTGCAGGCGTTCCAGCAGCAGCTGGCGGAGATCGCCATCGCCGGTTTTCAGCCGCAGTTTACCACCTGGGTCAGTCTGCTGACCGATCCCGCCGTCAGCGGCATGGCGCGCGATGTGGTGCTGTCGGACGCCATGATGGGCTATCTGCACTTTATCAGCGGCATCCCCACCCAGGGGACCCGCTGGTTGTACAGTTCAACGCCGTACAAGATGGCGACCCCGCCGCTGTCGGTGATTAACCAGTGGCAGCTGGCGCTGGACAATGGCTCCCTGCCGGCGTTTATCGCCGGCCTGGCGCCGCATCATCCGCAGTATGAAGCCATGCATCAGTCGCTGCTTGCGCTGGTGGCTGATTCTCGCCCGTGGCCGCAGATGACCGGCAGCGGCTCGCTGCGCCCCGGCGAATGGAGCAATGATATCGGTGCCCTGCGCGAGATCCTCCAGCGTACCGGGATGCTGGACAATACCGCCAATATCGTTCTGCCTGGCGATGTGGTGAGCCCGTCGGCGAAGAAAAAGAGCAAACCCGCGGCGCGCGGCGTGTACGATCGCCAGCTGGTGGAGGGGGTTAAGCGCTTCCAGGCGATGCAGGGGCTGGGGGCGGATGGCGTCATCGGCCAGTCGACTCGCGACTGGCTCAACGTCTCTTCCGCGCAGCGCGCAGGGGTGCTGGCCCTGAATATTCAGCGTTTACGCTTACTGCCCGGCAAACTATCCACCGGCATTATGGTCAATATTCCGGCGTTCTCGCTGGTCTATTACCAGGACGGCAGCCAGGTGCTGGCCTCGCGGGTGATTGTGGGGCGTCCGGACCGCAAAACGCCAATGATGAGCAGCGCGCTGAATAACGTGGTGGTCAATCCGCCGTGGAACGTGCCGCCAACCCTGGCGCGCAAAGATATCCTGCCGAAGGTGCGTAACAATCCAGGCTATCTGGAGCAGCATGGCTACACCGTGATGCGCGGCTGGAACAGTAAAGAGACCATCGATCCTTATCGGGTTGACTGGTCGACCATCACCGAGAACAACTTACCATTCCGCTTCCAGCAGGCGCCCGGGGCGCGTAACTCGCTCGGACGCTACAAGTTCAATATGCCGAGCTCCGATGCCATCTACCTGCACGATACGCCGAACCATAATCTGTTCCAGAAGGATGTTCGTGCGCTCAGTTCCGGCTGTGTGAGGGTGAATAAGGCTTCGGAGCTGGCCAATATGCTGCTGCAGGATGCGGGCTGGAATGACTCGCGTATTTCTGATGCCCTGAAGCAAGGGGACACGCGCTATGTCAATATTCGGCAAAATATACCGGTGAATTTATATTACTTAACGGCGTTTGTGGACGCTGATGGACGTACACAATATCGAACAGATATTTACAATTACGATATCACCGCGCGATCCAGCGCACAAATTCTGACGAAAGCTGAACAATTAATCAGGTAAATGAAGTAGTTCAATGGATTTTGTTGTCCTAGCACTGGGTAAAAAAGGGCGCTGCTCCTCTGCAGCGCCCGATTTTCCTGGGGTGAGGCTGCCTTGACGTTGGCAATAATGCCCGGTAAGGTGCCTTTCGTGCGCCAGAAGTGCATATACATATCATTCCGCTCAATGCGTGGCGCGGTCAGCGCGAACGCTCTCTTTTGCCGGGCTGCATCACGGCTGTGGCGAGCGATGGCGTGCTGAGGTTCTGCATCGCGCAAGGCGGAAAAAGTATATAACGATTCATTGACTGTAGACCTGATTATCATGGACAAATTTGACGCTAATCGCCGCAGATTGCTGGCGTTGGGTGGTGCTGCGCTGGGTGCTGCCGCCATTCTCCCTGCGCCGGCATTTGCCACCCTCTCGACCCCCCGTCCGCGTATTTTGACGCTGAATAACCTGCATACTGGTGAATCACTCAAGGCGGAGTTTTTCGATGGCAGAGGCTATATTCAGGATGAATTAGCAAGACTTAACCATTTTTTCCGTGATTACCGCGCGAATAAAATTAAGTCCATCGATCCAAATCTGTTCGATCATCTTTATCGGTTGCAGGGACTACTTGGCACCAACAAACCTGTCCAGCTTATCTCTGGCTATCGTTCCCTCGATACCAATGATGAGCTTCGCGCACGAAGCCGTGGTGTAGCAAAACACAGCTATCACACCAAGGGGCAGGCAATGGATTTCCATATTGAAGGTATTTCGTTAAGCAATATTCGCAAAGCGGCGTTATCTATGCGCGCAGGTGGTGTAGGATATTACCCACGTAGTAACTTTGTGCATATTGATACCGGTCCCGTAAGGCACTGGTAACGAAAGGAGCGTCATGAACTATCGTATTATTCCGGTTACCGCGTTCGCGCAGAACTGTTCTCTTATCTGGTGCGAACAAACCCGGCTGGCCGCGCTGGTCGATCCTGGCGGCGATGCTGAACGTATCAAAGCGGTGGTGACGGAGGCTGGCGTCACGCTGATGCAGATTCTGCTGACGCATGGCCACCTCGATCACGTCGGCGCCGCTGCGGAACTGGCGGAGCATTATGGCGTGCCGGTTATTGGTCCGGAAAAAGAAGATGAGTTCTGGCTGGAAGGCTTACCGGCGCAAAGCCGGATGTTCGGCCTGGAGGATTGCCAGCCGCTGCGTCCGGATCGCTGGCTTAATGAAGGCGACGTGGTTAATGTGGGGAATGTGGCGCTGCGGGTGCTGCACTGCCCAGGCCATACGCCGGGTCATGTGGTCTTCTTTGATGACGCTTCCCGACTGCTCATTTCCGGGGATGTGATTTTCAAAGGCGGGGTGGGGCGCAGTGATTTTCCACGCGGCGACCATGGGCAGCTGATCGCGGCCATTAAGGATAAGCTGTTGCCGTTGGGCGATGACGTGACCTTTATTCCCGGCCATGGTCCGCTGTCGACGCTGGGTGAGGAACGCCGCAACAACCCGTTCCTGCAGGATGAGATGCCGGTCTGGTAACCCACCTGACGCGAACATAAAAAGGCCGCATTCGCGGCCTTTTTCTTGATATCGAATAATATTGCTTACAGCACGGCGACGATGGCTTCGCACAGCGGCGCCATGTTGTCAGGCGTCATGCCGGCCACGTTGATACGGCCGGACGCGACCGCATAAATGGCGAACTCTTCACGCAGACGCAGCACCTGCTCTTTCGTCAGGCCGCTGAACGAGAACATACCGTTCTGTTTGCTGATAAAGCTGAAGTCGCGGCTCGCGCCTTTCTCCTGCAGGGTGTTGACGAACAGCAGTCGCATGCGCTGAATGCGCTGGCGCATATCGGTCAGCTCCTGCTCCCAGATCGCCCTCAGCGCATCGTTGCTCAGAATGGTCGCCACCACGGACGCGCCGTGCGCAGGCGGGTTGGAGTAGTTAGCGCGGATCACCGACTTCATCTGGCTGAATGCGCGGTCTACAGTCTCCTGATCGGCGGCGACCAGAGTGCAGGCGCCGACGCGCTCGTTGTACAGGCCAAAGTTTTTCGAGTAGGAGCTGGCGACCAGCAGCTCTTTATGCAGAGCAGCAAAGGCGCGCAACCCTTCAGCATCTTCTTCCAGGCCGCGGGCGAAGCCCTGATAGGCGAAATCGAACAGCGGCAGCCAGCCTTTCTCGACCGACAGCTGCGCCAGCGTCTGCCACTGATCGAGCGTGGGATCGATACCGGTCGGGTTGTGGCAGCAGCCGTGGAACAGTACCACGTCGCCCGCCTGGGCTTCGTTCAGGCTGGCAAGCAGACCATCAAAGTCCAGCGCGTGGTTAGCCGCGTCGTAGTAGGCATATTCACGCACTTCCAGCCCGGCGGAGGTAAACACACTCTTATGGTTTGGCCAGCTCGGGTTGCTTACCCACACGCGTTTCACGTCGGTGTTTTTGGCGAGGAAGTCTGCGGCGACGCGCAGTGCACCGGTACCGCCCGGGGTCTGCGCGGTGCGGGCGCGTTTATCGGCGATAATCGCATTGCCTTTACCGAACAGCAGCTCCTGGGTGCAGCGACCAAATTCAGGAATACCATCGATGCCCAGATAGTTTTTAGTCGTTTCATTTTCCAGCAGGTACTGCTCTGCTTTTTTGACGCTGGTCAGAACGGGTGTTTTACCAGTTTCATCCTTGTAAACACCAATTCCGAGGTTAATTTTTTCAGGGCGGTCATCGGCACGAAACAGATCGGCCAGACCTAAAATCGGGTCGGCTGGGGCGGCGGTAATGTTCTCAAACATGACGAGGTTCCATTGTGATTACTGAAGGGAAATCCGCTATCAGGTTAACGGGAGAACAACGAATTGCCAACCGTTTGCGACAAAAAGCGCGAAGGTTTTCGAAAGATACGATCTTTGCCTCACGAATAGAGAAAAGCAGGACCGAAGTCCTGCTCTGAAGGCATATCACGAAGGGGTGTACTGCAAATTAGAACTGGTAAACGATACCCACGGCCGCCTGGTCGTCGGTCGCTACGCCAGCTTCACGCGTATAAGCGTTGTCGTCCAGTTGGTTGAACTTGTACGCCGCATAGACGTTCATGTTCTTGTTGAAGTAGTACCAGGTACCCACTTCGACGTATTTAACCAGATCCGCATCGCCGCCGGAGAAGCCGCCGCGCGCCTGCAGGTCTTTGCCTTTGGTCTGTACGTAGCCGATGGACGGACGCAGGCCGAAGTCGAACTGATACTGTACAACGGCTTCGAAGTTCTGGGTTTTGCCCGCGAAGTAGTTACCCTGGTTTTCCGGGGTCATGTTGTAAGTCTGGGAGTACATGACGGCCGCGTAAACGTTGTTGGCGTCATATTTTGCAGAGGTTGCCCAGGCTTCGGCTTTGTCGCCATTGCCGTCAGCTTTCTGATCTACGCTACGGTTGGAACCGGAGTAGCCAGCAGACAGCGCAATACCGTTGTCGAACGCGTAGGTCGCCGCGGTGCTGAAGCCGTCGCCATTCTGCTTGTGAATCGAACGGTCGTGGTCGTTTTTACCCTGGTACTGCAGCGCGAAGCTCAGGCCGTCAACCAGACCGAAGAAGTCAGAGTTACGGTAGGTTGCCACGCCGTTGGTACGGCCGGTCATGTAGTTGTCGGTGTAGTTCCAGCCGTCGCCGCCCCATTCAACCAGCATATCGGTTGCTGCTTCGACGTCGTAGATTGCGCCGTAGTTACGGCCGTAGTCGAATGAACCATACTCGCCCGCTTTCAGACCTGCGAACGCCAGACGGGTTTTGGTCGGCTGGGAACCTTCAACGTTGGAGGCGTCCATGTTGTATTCCCACTGACCGTAGCCGGTCAGCTGATCGTTGATCTGAGTTTCGCCTTTCAGGCCGATACGGGCGTAGGTGGTATCGTCGCTGCTGGTGTCGCCATTGGTGGTCCAGACGTGCTCGCCGACCATTTTTCCATAGAAGTCCAGTTTGTTGCCGTTTTTGTTATAGATTTCTGCAGCGTTAGCTGCACCGGCTACCAGCAGGGCAGGGATCACCACTGCCAGAATATTGCGCTTCATCATTATTTATTACCCTCATTAATATTTTTTATATGAACACGTGCCACTGCCGTCAATAAGTTCTGTCAATAAAAACTTACAGAACCATTGATGAGAGTTTGGTGTCTGAAGGCATCTTTCCATCCGCGACAACGTTTCGCTAGCCGGAAAATGCTACTAATATCTCATATGAGTAACAAAACGAAAAAACATGTAACTAAATATGTATTTTTGGGAACTTTGTGAACTTAATCAAAATTCCTTTCCACATGGTGAGGTAAATCGCCCTTCCATATCTATCTATATGAAATATTTATGATTAATTTGGATAAAGGTAAATTTGCTCATTTTATGTGTTGAATTCGCCTTCTTTTTATTCAGCCTTTGTCTTGGCAAGATGTGCGGCGTATGGTTAAAAAATGAGCAAATTAATCAGGGGTTTTGCTCTGTTATGAACAAAAAGTGCGATCTGTATCACCAGGATGCACCGAAACAGTGCGTAACATAAATGTGAATTCGAGGCCTTGATGTTTAAGTTTGTTGAATTTTGATAACAGTAATTGACATAAAAAAAGGCCAGCTTGCGCTGGCCTTTCAGGTTTATGTCAGAAAAATTTAGAATGTCGCGTTGCGCGGGGTCCGCGGGAACGGAATGACATCGCGGACGTTCTGCACGCCGGTCACGTAGGCGATCAGACGCTCGAAGCCCAGGCCAAAGCCGGAGTGTGGAACGGTGCCATAGCGGCGCAGATCGCGATACCACCAGTAGTCTTCTTTATTCAGGCCCATCTCGGCCATACGCGCGTCAAGCACGTCGAGGCGCTCTTCACGTTGGGAACCACCGATGATCTCGCCAATACCCGGCGCCAGGACGTCCATTGCCGCGACGGTTTTACCGTCTTCGTTAAGGCGCATGTAGAACGCCTTAATATCTTTCGGGTAGTTTTTCACCACCACCGGCGCTTTGAAGTGTTCTTCAGCCAGGTAACGTTCGTGCTCGGAGGAGAGATCCACGCCCCAGTACACCGGGTTCTCGAATTGCTTGCCGCAGTTTTCCAGAATGGTGACGGCGTCGGTATAATCCACCTGCGCAAAATCAGCGGTGATAAAGCGCTGCAGACGGTCGATAGCGTCTTTATCAACGCGCTCGGCGAAGAACTGCATGTCGTCCGCGCGCTCTTCCAGTACCGCTTTAAAGACGTACTTGAGCATCGCTTCCGCCAGGCCGGCAACATCGTTCAGATTGGCGAAGGCCACTTCCGGCTCCAGCATCCAGAACTCCGCCAGGTGGCGGCTGGTGTTGGAGTTTTCCGCGCGGAAGGTCGGGCCGAAGGTGTAAATCTTCGACAGCGCGCAGGCATAGGTCTCGCCATTCAGCTGGCCGGAAACGGTCAGGAACGACTCTTTACCGAAGAAGTCTTTGTCGAAATCGACTTTGCCCTGATCGTTACGCGGCAGGTTTTCCAGATCCAGCGTCGACACGCGGAACATTTCGCCAGCGCCTTCGGTATCGGAGGCGGTGATCAGCGGGGTGGAGACCCAGAAGAAGCCCTGCTCATCAAAGAAGCGATGCAGCGCCTGCGCCAGGGTGTGACGCACGCGGGCAACCGCGCCGATCAGGTTGGTGCGCGGACGCAGGTGGGCCACTTCACGCAGATACTCGATGCTGTGGCGCTTGGCCGCCATCGGGTAAGTGTCCGGGTCTTCCACCCAGCCGGTCACTTCCACGTTGGTCGCCTGGATCTCAAAGCTCTGACCCTGGCCCTGGGAAGCCACGACTTTACCGGTGACAATCACCGAGCAACCGGTGGTCAGACGCAGCACTTCCTGATTGTAATTGGGCAGAGAATTATTAATAACGGCCTGTACAGGATCAAAGCAGGAACCGTCATAGACGGCGAGGAATGAAAAGCCAGCTTTTGAATCTCGGCGGGTACGCACCCATCCGCGGACCGTGACTTCGCTGTCAACGGCAACGCGGCCCTGGAGTACGTCGGCTACAGGCACAACGCTCATAATAATCTCTCTATATAGTCCAATAAAAAAGTCTCTTCCCCCTACAGCGGGGGGATATCTATGTTACCTGTCATCTTCCATCAGACAAGTAGATTTCGCATCATAAGCGGATAATTCGGCAATAAATAATAAAGAAAAAGGAGCCTGAAAGGCTCCTTAAGAAAATTAGCTCGCTTTTTTAATCGGCGGCAGGTCGAACGCCTCGCGCAGGGCGCGGACGAAGGCCTTATCGTGGCAGATGGTTTTCCCCGGGCTGTCGGAGAGTTTCGCCACCGGCTTGCCGTTACATTCCACCAGCTTAATCACGATATTGAGCGGTTTAACCTGCGGCAGATCGCAGGTTAAACGGGTGCCGATCCCAAAGCTCAGCTTCACCCGCGAGGCGAAGTGGCGATACAGGTCGACGGCTTTCGCCAGATCGAGATTATCGGAGAAGACCAGCACTTTGCTCAGCGGATCGATGCCCAGCTTCTGATAATGGGCGATGGCTTTTTCACCCCATTCCACCGGGTCGCCGGAGTCGTGGCGCAAACCCTGATAGCGGGTGGCGAACTCCGGACCGAAATCGCGCAGGAACGCATCCATGGTGATGCAGTCGGTCAGTGCGATGCCCAGTTGGTCAGGATACTCTTCCAGCCAGGCGGCGAGGGCCGCCCGCTGGCTGCTGGCCAGGTTCGGGCTGATCTGCTGATGAGCCTGGAACCACTCATGGGCTTGGGTGCCCATCGGGGTTAAGTTGAGACGGCGCGCCAGATCGTAGTTGCTGGTGCCAACAAACCATGGCTCCTGCTGCAGGCGTTGCACAATAGCTTCCTGCACCTCGCGTGAAAAACGACGGCGGGTGCCGAAATCCATCAGACGGAAGGCGCTCATGTCGAGGCCAGCGGTCATGGTGGCGAAGTCGCCTAGCTTATGTTCCAGCGCGTTTAGCGCTTGTTCCACGCCCGTCTCGGGTGAACGGTAGCGATGTACCAGCTCGCTTATCACCGCCAGCAGCGGGACTTCCCACATGATGGCTTCCCGCCATGGGCCGGTGAGGCGAATGTTCAGCTTGCCGTTGTCATTGGTGACCGTGACCTGGCGTGGGTCATAGCGAAAATCGCGCAGCCAGTCGAGGTAATCCTGGCGAAAAAAAGGAAGGGTGGACAGCCAGCGATATTCATCATCCCGCAGCCTCAGGTCGCGCATGGACTCCACCTGCTCGCGGATCGCGTCGGCATAGATGCCGAGCAGGTCGTCTCCGCGGCAGCGAAACTCCGCCGCCACATGTACATCGCCGTAGCGGTGGAAGACAGCCTGCTGCATGTGCAGCTTGTAGGCATCCGTATCAAGCAGCGAGTGCAGTACAGGAGAAGTGAATTGTGTCATGGTGCGCAGTAGCATCCTCTCACTGGAGCGTTCCATCGAAACCAACGCGGAAAAAGGAGGCGGAGTATACCTTTATTACCCGGCTCTGTCCCGCGATGGCGAGCAATGGCGACGCTGACGGTCATTTGCGAGGCCTAGTTTAATATATTGAACATGGATCACACCACAAGCTTTGCGTCGGGTCGAGGGCATTTCGTGCCGCGAGTGTTAACAAAATGTAGCGATTTCCGTGTTTCACGTTGAAAAGATGAAGATTCTGCATAGCGCGATTGACACAACGGGAATAGACTGGGACGACACTTTACCGAAGATGCGAAAGGTTTTTTATGACACAACAGCCCCAAGCCAAATACCGCCACGACTATCGTGCGCCGGAGTATCTGATTAGCGATATCGATTTGACCTTTGACCTGGATGCCGCAAAAACCGTTGTTACGGCCGAGAGCAAGGTCTCCCGCCACGCGGCAGCGTCTGATGTGCCATTGCGCCTGGACGGCGAAGATCTGACTCTGATTTCGCTGCAGGTGAACGGACAGCCGTGGAGCGACTATAAAGAAGAAAACAATCAGCTGGTGATCGGCGGCCTGCCGGAGCATTTCACCCTGACCATCGTCAATGAGATCAGCCCGGCGGCGAACACCGCGCTGGAAGGCCTGTATCAGTCAGGCGAAGCGCTGTGCACCCAGTGTGAAGCGGAAGGTTTCCGCCACATCACCTGGTATCTGGACCGTCCGGACGTGCTGGCGCGCTTTACCACCAAAATTATCGCCGATAAAGCCAAATATCCGTTCCTGCTCTCCAACGGCAACCGTATGGCGGAAGGGGAACTGGAGAACGGTCGTCACTGGGTACAGTGGCAGGATCCCTTCCCGAAACCGTGCTACCTGTTTGCGCTGGTGGCCGGTGATTTCGACGTCCTGCGCGACACTTTTACCACCCGCTCCGGGCGTGAAGTGGCGCTGGAGCTGTACGTCGATCGCGGCAATCTCGACCGTGCGCCGTGGGCGATGACCTCGCTGAAAAACTCCATGAAATGGGATGAGGAGCGCTTTGGCCTCGAGTATGACCTCGACATCTATATGATTGTCGCCGTCGACTTCTTTAATATGGGTGCCATGGAGAACAAAGGGCTGAACGTCTTTAACTCCAAATATGTCCTGGCGCGGACCGATACCGCCACCGATAAAGACTACCTCGATATTGAGCGCGTGATTGGTCATGAATATTTCCATAACTGGACCGGCAACCGCGTCACCTGCCGCGACTGGTTCCAGCTCAGCCTGAAAGAGGGGCTGACCGTGTTCCGCGATCAGGAGTTCAGCTCCGACCTCGGCTCGCGGGCGGTGAACCGCATCAACAACGTGCGCACTATGCGCGGGCTGCAGTTTGCCGAAGACGCCAGCCCGATGGCGCACCCGATCCGTCCGGATATGGTTATCGAGATGAACAACTTCTATACCCTGACGGTCTATGAAAAGGGGGCCGAAGTGATCCGCATGCTGCACACCCTGCTGGGTGAAGAAAACTTCCAGAAAGGGATGCAGCTCTATTTTGAACGTCATGACGGCAGCGCCGCCACCTGCGACGATTTCGTCCAGGCGATGGAAGATGCCTCGAACGTCGATCTGTCGCACTTCCGCCGCTGGTACAGCCAGTCCGGTACGCCGATTGTCACCGTCCATGACGACTATAATCCGGAGATCGAGCAGTATACGTTGACCATCAGCCAGCGTACGCCGCCGACCGCCGAGCAGGCCGAGAAGCAGCCGCTGCATATCCCGTTTGCCATCGAGCTGTACGATAACGAAGGTAAGGTGATCCCCCTGCAGAAGGGCGGCCATCCGCTGCACCCGGTGCTTAATCTGACTCAGGCTGAGCAGACCTTCGTCTTTGATAATGTCTATTTCCAGCCGGTACCGGCCCTGCTGTGCGAGTTTTCAGCACCGGTGAAACTGGAATACAAGTGGAGCGATCAGCAGCTCACCTTCCTGATGCGCCATGCGCGGAATGATTTCTCGCGCTGGGATGCGGCGCAGAGTCTGCTGGCGACCTACATCAAGCTGAACGTTAACCGTCATCAGCAGGGACAGCCGCTGTCGCTGCCGGTGCACGTGGCGGACGCCTTCCGCGCGATTCTGCTCGACGAGAAGATTGACCCGGCGCTGGCCGCCGAGATCTTAACCCTGCCGTCGGCCAACGAAATCGCCGAGATGTTCGCCATTATCGATCCTATCGCCATCGCCACTGTGCGCGAGGCGCTCACCCGCACCCTGGCGAACGAGCTGGCGGACGAATTCCTCGCGGTATATAACGCCAATAAGCTCGACAGCTACCGGGTGGAGCATGCCGATATCGGTAAGCGCGCCCTGCGCAATACCTGCCTGCGCTATCTGGCATTCGCAGAACCGACGCTGGGCGATAAGCTGGTGGCGGCGCAGTATCACCAGGCGGATAACATGACCGACGCGCTGGCCGCGCTGTCGGCGGCGGTTGCCGCTGAGCTGCCGTGCCGCGATGCGCTGATGCAGGAGTATGACGACAAATGGCATCAGGACGGCCTGGTGATGGACAAGTGGTTTATCCTGCAGTCCACCAGCCCGGCGGCCAATGTGGTCGAAACGGTACGCGGTCTGCTGAACCATCGTTCGTTCAGCATGAGCAACCCGAACCGCGTGCGGTCGCTCATCGGCGCTTTCGCCAGCAGCAACCCGGCGGCGTTCCATGCGGAAGACGGCAGCGGCTACCAGTTCCTGGTGGAGATGCTGACCGAGCTTAACCAGCGCAACCCGCAGGTCGCATCGCGACTGATTGAGCCATTGATTCGCCTGAAGCGTTACGATGAGAAACGCCAGGCGCTGATGCGCGCCGCGCTGGAGCAGCTGAAGGGTCTGAAGGATCTCTCAGGCGATCTGTACGAGAAAATCAGTAAGGCGCTGGCGTAACCGTGGCGTAAACCCGGATTGCGGCGCACATTGCGCCCTGTCCGGGTTACCTGGTGCCGCGGTGATGTTGTCGGGTGGCGCGATGCTTACCCGCCTTATAAAACCTGCAAAACAGCGCCGATTGTCGGCCCGCGCAAGCGGAGCGCCGCCGGGCAGGAGAGGTTTGGGGGCGTATCCGCCTTTGTGCCGGGTGGCGGCTTCGCCTTATCCGGCCTACTTTCTATACCTCTATTTTGTCAGGTGGGGCGATGCTTACCCGGTCTGAAATACGCGGCTGACTTGTCGTTGGTCGCCCAACTAAGCAAAGCGCGAGCCGGGGACATGTCGGATGACGATATGCCCCCGTTCTGACAGCAGACCGTTACTCCGGTCAGCCATGACTAAATAAACGCGGCACGCTCTCGCTCTTGCCGCGCTTCATCACCCGATCCAGCACCTCCGCCTCCAGCTCGGCCAGCTTCGCCGAACCGGTGCGCCGCGGTCGCGGAATATCCACGTTCAAATCGAGACCGATCTTCTTCTCTTCAATTAACAGCACCCGGTCGGCCATCGCCACCGCTTCGCTGACGTCGTGGGTCACCAGCAGGACCGTAAAGCCATGCTCCTGCCACAGGGAGACGATCAGCTCCTGCATCTCCAGACGGGTGAGGGCGTCCAGCGCCCCCAGCGGCTCGTCCAGCAATAGCAGGCGCGGGCGATGGATCAGGGCGCGGGCCAGCGCAACGCGCTGCTTTTGCCCGCCCGACAGCGCCGCCGGCCACTCCTGGGCGCGGCTCTCGAGTCCGACGCTGGCCAGTGCCTGCAGGGCGGCTTCGCGCCAGGCGCCTTTTAACCCCAGCCCCACGTTATCAATCACCGTTTTCCACGGCAGCAGGCGCGCATCCTGAAACATCATCCGGGTGTCGTCCTGGATCGCCGCCAGCGGCGTTGCGCCCGCCAGCAGCTCGCCAGCGTTCGGGGTTTCCAGGCCCGCCAGCAGGCGCAGCAGGGTACTTTTGCCGCCGCCGCTGCGGCCCACCACCGCCACAAACTGGCCGCTGGGGATATGCAGATCCAGCTCGTTAAGAATGGTGTTGTCGCCATAGCGTTTAGTCACCCCGTTCAGCAGCAGCGGGATACCTGGGTTTAGACGGGCAGTGTTCATGCGTTCGCCTCCTGAAGATGATACGCCGGGTTCCAGCGCAGCCAGAGCCGCTCCAGCAGCTGGGCGCTGACGTCGGCCAGTTTGCCAAGAATGGCGTAAAGAATGATGGCAACCACCACCACGTCGGTTTGCAGAAATTCACGCGCATTCATCGCCAGGTAGCCGATACCGGCGTTCGCCGAGATGGTTTCGGCGACAATAAGCGTCAGCCACATCAGACCGAGGGCGAAACGCACGCCGACCATAATCGAGGGTAGGGCGCCGGGTAAAATCACGTGACGGAAAAGAGCAAAGCCGGATAAACCATAGCTGCGCGCCATCTCCACCAGTCCGCGGTCGATATTGCGGATCCCGTGCCAGGTGTTGATATAGATCGGGAACAGGGTGCCCAGCGATACGAGGAAGATCTTGGCGGTCTCATCGATGCCGAACCACAAGATCACCAGCGGGATCAGCGCCAGATGCGGCACATTGCGCAGCATCTGGATCGACGTGTCCAGCAGGCGCTCGCCCCAGCGTGACAGACCGCTGATCAAGCCGAGCACCAGCCCAATGGAGCCGCCGATGGCGAAGCCGACCAGCGCCCGCCACGAGCTAATGGCCAGATGCTGCCACAGCTCACCGCTGGCCGAGAGGGTCCAGAACGCTTTCAATACGCCCTCCGGCGAGGGCAGCACCCGCGTCGACAGCCAGCCGACGGACGAGGCCAGCTGCCAGACAATGACCGTTCCCACCGGCAGCAGCCAGGGGGCGAGGCGTAATAACAGGGGATGGGTTGATTTTGCCATCACGACCTCCTCAGCTCTGCGCCACTTTACGCGGGATAAACTCGTTAGCGACGGCTTCTCCCTGCAGGCGCAGGCTTTGCGGCTGCGGGACAGACGGCACCGCGACGTCGAGCAGCGGGAACAGCAGTTCGCCGACCCGATACGCCTCTTCCAGATGCGGATAACCGGAGAAGATAAAGCTATCGATACCCAGCGCGGCGTACTCATTGATCCGTTCGGCCACGGTGGCGGCATCGCCCACCAGCGCGGTCCCGGCGCCGCCGCGCGCTAAACCGACGCCAGCCCACAGGTTGGGGCTGATTTCCAGCTTATCGCGTCGGCCATTGTGCAGGGCCGCCATCCGCTGCTGGCCGACGGAGTCGGTTCTGGCGAAGGCTGCCTGGGCGCGGGCGATAGTCTCATCATCAAGATGAGAGATAAGGCTGTCCGCTGCCTGCCAGGCTTCCTCATTGGTTTCCCGCACGATCACATGCAGGCGGATGCCGAAACGCACCCGGCGACCGTGCTGGGCGGCTTTCTCCCGCACCTGAGCAATTTTCTCTGCCACCTGGGCCGGTGGTTCCCCCCAGGTAAGATAGAGATCGACCTGCTCAGCGGCCAGATCCTGCGCCACCTCAGACGAGCCGCCGAAATAGAGCGGCGGACGCGGCTGCTGGAGCGGCGGAAACAGCAGTTTAGCGTCGCGAACGCGCTGATGCTTACCGTTAAAGGTGACAGTTTCCCCTTCCATCAGCTTGCGCCAGATGTGGGTAAATTCAGCCGAGGCCTCATAGCGCTCGGTGTGGTCGAGGAAGACACCGTCGCCAGCCAGCTCGGCGGGATCGCTGCCGGTGACCAGATTGAACAGCGCCCGGCCGTTTGACAGTCGGTCCAGGGTCGCCGCCTGGCGCGCGGCCACCGTCGGCGACACCACGCTTGGCCTGAGGGCGACAAGAAATTTCAGCCGCTGCGTTACCGGGATCATCGAGGCCGCAACCAGCCAGGCATCTTCACATGAGCGCCCGGTCGGGATCAGCACGCCGGTGAACCCCAGCCGATCCGCCGTCTGCGCGATTTGCTGCAGATAGCCATAATCGACCGGACGGGCTCCCTCTTCGGTACCCAGATAACGACCATCACCATGGGTCGGTAAAAACCAGAACATATTCAGACTCATGATTTCGCTCCTTGTGCGGCGGCGGGCTGCCAGATGCGGGCCCGGATATCAACTTTTTTCGGCACCAGCTTGTTCTCATAGAACAGGTCGGCCGTCTGCTGCTGGCGAGCGGCGGTTTCGGCGCTCACCGGGGTAACCGAGGTGGGGGGACGATGGTCCAGGTAGCTGGCGATCACCGCCTCCGGTAACCCCATCGTTTTCGCCAGCAGCGTAATGCTTTGCGCGCGCTGGCTATGGGTCAGGGCATCGGCCTGCGTAAAGGTATCGAGTACACCCTCAATAAAGGCGCCATTGCGTTCAGCGTAAGGGCGGGAAGCGAGATAGAAGGATCCTGTCTGTTTCAGGTCGGTTCCGTCGGTTAGCACCCGGGCGCCGCCCTGCAGCAGCGCGGCGGAGTAATACGGATCCCAGATCGCCCAGGCGTCGACATTGCCCTGCTGGAAGGCGGCGCGCGCATCGGCGGGGGCGAGATAGACCGGCTGAATGTCGCTAAACTTCAAACCTGCCAGCTGCAGGGCGCGCAGTAGCAGATTGTGGGAGCTGGAGCCTTTCTGAAAAGCGACCTTTTTTCCTTTCAGCTCAGCAACGTTATGAATCGGGCTGCCCTGCGCCACCAGAATCACTTCCGCTTTGGGCTTGGGCGGTTCCGAACCGATATACACCAGATCGGCGCCCGCCGCCTGCGCAAAGATAGGCGGAATGTCGCCAGTGCTGCCGATATCGATGCTGCCAACGTTCAGCGCCTCCAGCATCTGCGGACCGGCCGGGAATTCTATCCACGAGATATGGGTCTTTGGGTAGCGCTGCTCCAGCAGCTGATGGCTTTTCGCCAGCACCATGCTGACGCTGCCTTTCTGATAACCGATGCGCAGGGCGTCAGGCGCCGCCGGGGCGGCGTGGCCCAGGGTGGCAAAGAGCAGCAGTCCGCCGAGGGTCAGAGCGCGGAGAGGATTAAGCATGTTCCACCCCACGCAGAGACGTTAATGACGGCGCGCGGCTGCTGGGGCGGTGCAGCGCCTGCCAGAAGGTCTCGAGGGCTTCATCGAGGCGCCGCTGCAGGTTCGGGGTAAACTGCGGCTTGTGCTGGTAATCGGTCACCTGGCTGTCGTCGGCGAAGACGCCGTGGAGGATCTCCTGAGCCTTGAGGGCATTCAGCACCGGCTTCAGGGCGTAGTCCACCGCCAGCATGTGGGCGATGGTGCCGCCGGTGGCCAGCGGCAGTACGATTTTGCCCTCCAGCGCCCGCTCAGGAAGCAGGTCGAGCAGCGTTTTCAGGGCGCCGGAAAACGAGGCTTTATACACCGGCGTGGCGATGATCAAGCCGTCAGCCCCGGCAAGCTGCTCATTGAGCGTCTGCAGCGCCGGGTTGTCAAAGCGAGCGTAGAGAAGGTCTTCCGGGGCAAAGTTCTGCAGATGCCAGTGGCAGACTTCGATATCGGCGGCGGTGAGCGTCTCTCTGGCATATTCCAGCAGGGCGCTGGAACGGGAAGGGTAACGCGGGCTGCCCGCAAGCGTAATGACGCGCATCTCTCTCTCCTTATAACTAAATGTTTGCATTTATCTATAATTGATAACATTTATAGTGAGTGTGACAGAGGGCCATTATTTCCCTAAATGATTTATCCACCGTTAGATAGCCGAAAAGCGCATAACGGCGCGCGGGGAGGTAATCGTTTGCGCTGATGGGGGATTTTTTGTCGCAGGTCAATTCCCTTTCCGCAACAGATCGCACATAATACGCCCCCGGTTTGCACACCGGGAATCCAGGAGAGTTCATGTACTACCCCTTCGTTCGTAAAGCCCTTTTTCAGCTCGATCCTGAGCGCGCTCATGAAGTTACTTTTCAACAATTACGCCGTGTCACCGGGACGCCGCTGGAAATCCTGGTTCGCCAGAAGGTGCCGGCCAGGCCTGTCACCTGCATGGGGCTGACCTTTAAAAACCCGCTGGGTCTGGCGGCCGGGCTGGATAAAAACGGGGAATGCATTGACGCGCTGGGCGCGATGGGTTTTGGCTCCATTGAGATCGGCACCGTGACGCCGCGTCCGCAGCCGGGCAACGATAAGCCAAGGATCTTCCGTCTGGTGGATGCTGAGGGGTTGATCAACCGCATGGGCTTTAATAACCATGGCGTCGATAACCTGGTCGAGAACGTGAAAAAGGCGCATTTTGACGGCGTGCTGGGCATCAATATCGGTAAAAATAAAGATACGCCGGTTGAGCACGGGAAAGATGATTACCTGATTTGTATGGAAAAAGTCTATCCCTACGCCGGCTATATCGCCATTAATATCTCCTCGCCGAACACCCCGGGGCTGCGCACGCTGCAATACGGCGAAGCGCTCGACGATTTACTCTCCGGTATTAAAAATAAACAGCTTGAGCTGCAGCAGAAGCATCAAAAATATGTGCCGGTCGCCGTGAAGATCGCGCCGGATCTTTTGCCTGAGGAATTGATCCAGGTTGCCGATAGCCTCGTGCGTCATAATATTGATGGGGTGATTGCCACCAATACTACTCTCGATCGTTCTCTGGTCCAGGGAATGAAACATTGCGATGAGACCGGCGGGCTTAGCGGTCGTCCATTACAATTAAAGAGTACCGAAATTATTCGCATGCTCTCCGCAGAGTTGAATGGCCGTTTGCCTATCATTGGCGTGGGCGGTATTGATTCCGTGATTGCCGCGCGGGAAAAGATGGCCGCTGGGGCATCGCTGGTGCAGATTTATTCCGGATTTATTTTTAAAGGTCCGCCGCTGATTAAAGAAATTGTTACCCACATCTAATCTTTTACCCCTTTGAATCCCCCCAGGGCTTTATTTCCGGCCCTGGTTGTTTTATATTCCCTCACTGTTGCTTATTTAAACATTTTAGACTTTTCTTAATTTTAGAAAATATTCTGCGGTAAGTCGCAACAGCTTTGCAGAGGCGTATGAAAGGGGACAGGGGGAAAAATGCGGATTAAACCTGACGATAACTGGCGTTGGTATTACGATGAAGAGCACGACCGCATGATGCTCGATCTGGCCAATGGCATGTTATTTCGCTCGCGCTTCGCCCGGCGCATGCTGACGCCGGACGCCTTTGCCCCATCGGGATTCTGCGTTGATGACGCCGCGCTCTATTTCTCTTTTGAAGAAAAATGTCGCGATCTCGAGCTATCGAAAGAGCAGCGTGCGGAATTAGTCCTTAACGCGCTCACCGCCATCCGTTTTCTCAAACCGCAGATGCCGAAAAGCTGGCACTTTATCGCCCATACCCATCACTGGCAGCCGAGCGGCGGCGACGCGGCCTGCGTCTGGCTGAGCGATACCGGCGAGCAGGTGAATTTACTGGTGGTGGAGCCGGGCGATAATGCCGCGCTCTGTCTGTTGGCTCAGCCGGGTCTTACGCTTGCCGGCCGGGTTATGCAGCTGGGCGATGTCATTAAAATCATGAACGACAGGCTGCAGCCGGCGCAGAGCGCGGTCAGCTACAGCCTGGGGCAGGCGGTTTAAGGCGCCAGGCGCAGCGCCGTTTTCGGCACGCAGCTGCAGGCGAGAATGGTGCCATCTCCGGCGACCGCGTTTTTCTTTAACGGACTCACTTCCCCCTCTTCAAGACGGATGCGGCAGCTGCCGCAGATCCCCGCCCGACACGAGTAGGGTACGCGAATGCCCTGTTGCTCCAGTTGTTCCAGCAGCACCTGCTGGTTATTGCCGGTAAATTGTTGACCCTGCCATTCAATGGCAACCGTGGCCTGCTGCTGCGCCTCGGGAGCCGGGGTATCGTCGCTTTCGCCGGCGCCGTAGGCTTTCGCCGGGCCGCGGGCGAGGATTTCCACTTCATCCCCCACCCGGATCACGCCGCTGTTACGGGCAATCAGGTTCTGACCAAAGTCGACATCGCCATTATCCTGCGCGGTGCGGAAGCGCTTTAAGGTTTCCAGCGGCTCTCCGCTGGGATGCTTCTGCCCGCGCTCCGGACTGACGGTGGTAAAAATGCAGCGGCTGCACGGTTTGGCGACGTCAAATACCACCTCGCCGACGCGGATCACTTTCCAGCTGTCTTCATCCCAGGCCGCCGCGCCGGTGACCACGAGATTAGGGCGAAACTGTTCTATGCATACGCTGGCCGGGCAGCGCTGCTGCAGATCGCGCAGGGAGGCTTCGTTCGCCAGCAGGTAAGGGTAGCCGTCGGCGAAGGAGAGCGGTACCACATCGTGGCGCTTCACCCGGCGGGTTAACTGTGGCCCCAGCCAGCGCAGCTGGACATCGCGATTGAAAAAGCCGCTGAGCCACTGATTAACCGCTGCGGGCGCGATAAGGGCGGTAAAATGGTTGCCCCAGACTTCTGTCGGTTCGGCCTGAGGGGCGAAATCGTTAAAACGCACCACGGCGCTGCTGCCGTCCGGTGCGGTCAGGTGAAGGCCATCATGCAGCGGCGCCGGAATAAATTTCACCATTTGCGGAAACTGACGGGCGGTAATAAAGGTGCCGTCGGTTTCGGTGACCATAAACAGGCGATCGAAGGCCAGGCCGCTGATATCGGCAAAGGCGTGGGTCAGGCCCATGCCGCGCATGGATTTAACGGGATGAATAAAAAGACGCGAGAGCGTTACCATACGCTGCCTCCGGGTTCCAAAAATAAGCCTATAACTTTATGACATAGGGCACATATTGGCTATAATGCGCACCAATTTTCTTTAAGTAAAAGTGACGATATGAATTCTCTGTTTGCCAGTACGGCTCGTGGGCTGGAAGAGCTGTTAAAAACTGAACTGGAAGGGCTTGGCGCGACGGACTGCCAGGTAGTCCAGGGCGGGGTCCATTTTCAGGGGGATACGCGCCTGCTGTATCAAAGCCTGATGTGGAGCCGGCTGGCTTCGCGCATCATGCTGCCGCTGGGCGAGTGTCGCGTATACAGCGATCTGGATCTGTACCTCGGCGTACAGGCCATTCCGTGGACGGAGATGTTCAACCCTGGCGCCACCTTCGCGGTGCATTTTAGCGGTCTCAATGAGGAGATCCGCAACAGCCAGTACGGCGCGCTGAAGGTCAAAGACGCTATTGTCGACAGCTTCACCCGTAAGAATCTGCCGCGCCCGAACGTCGATCGTGAGTCGCCCGATCTGCGGATCAACGTCTGGCTGAACAAAGAGACGGCGCACATCTCGCTGGATCTGAGCGGCGAAGGCCTGCACCTGCGCGGCTACCGCGATGGCACCGGTATGGCGCCGATCAAAGAAAACCTCGCGGCGGCGATCGTGATGCGCTCCGGCTGGGTGCCGGGCACCCCGCTGCTCGATCCGATGTGCGGCTCCGGTACCCTGCTGATTGAGGCGGCGATGCTGGCGACCGACCGCGCGCCGGGCCTGCACCGCGGCCACTGGGGCTTTGGCGGCTGGGCGCAGCACGACGACGCCATCTGGAAAGAGGTCAAAGCGGAAGCGCAAACCCGCGCCCGTCAGGGGCTGGCGGCATATGGGTCACGCTTCTATGGATCCGATGTCGACGCACGCGTCATTGACCGCGCCCGCCGCAACGCCCGTCGGGCCGGCATCGGCGAGCTGATCGATTTTGAAGTCAAAGACGTCGCCCAACTGAATAATCCGCTGCCGAAAGGCCCGTACGGTACCGTGATCAGCAACCCGCCGTACGGCGAGCGTCTGGAAAGCGAGCCGGCGCTGATCGCCCTGCACAGCTTGCTGGGTCGGATCATGAAAAGTCAGTTTGGCGGCTGGAACCTGTCGGTGTTCAGCGCCTCGCCGGAGCTGTTAAGCTGCCTGCAGCTGCGCGCCGACAAACAGTTTAAAGCCAAGAACGGCCCGCTGGACTGCGTGCAGAAGAATTATCACCTGGCGGAGAGCGAAGGCGGCAAGCCGGCGATGCTGGCAGAAGATTTTGCTAACCGTCTGCGTAAGAACCTGAAGAAGTTTGAAAAATGGGCCCGTCAGGAAGGCATTGAATGCTATCGCCTGTACGATGCTGACCTGCCGGAATACAACGTGGCCATCGATCGCTACGCCGACTGGGTGGTGGTCCAGGAGTATGCCCCGCCGAAAACTGTCGACGCGCATAAAGCGCGCCAGCGCCTGTTCGATATTATCGCCGCGACTATCGCGGTGTTAGGAATCGCGCCGAACAAGCTGGTGCTGAAGACCCGCGAGCGGCAAAAGGGGAAAAATCAGTATCAGAAGATGGCGGAGAAAGGCGACTTTATCGAGGTGCAGGAGTACAACGCGCGTCTGTGGGTCAACCTCACCGACTACCTGGATACCGGTCTGTTCCTCGACCACCGGATCGCCCGCCGTATGCTTGGCCAGATGAGCAAAGGCAAGGATTTCCTCAACCTGTTCTCCTATACCGGCAGCGCCAGCGTCCACGCCGGCCTCGGCGGCGCTCGCTCCACCACCACGGTGGATATGTCGCGCACCTATCTGGAGTGGGCGGAACGCAACCTGCGTCTCAATGGCCTGACCGGCCGCGCGCATCGCCTGATGCAGGCGGACGTCCTGAGCTGGCTGCGGGAGAGCACCGAGCAGTTCGATTTGATCTTTATCGATCCGCCGACCTTCTCCAACTCCAAACGAATGGAAGATGCTTTCGACGTCCAGCGCGATCACATTCGCCTGATGACCGATCTGAAACGTCTGCTGCGTAAAGGCGGCACCATTATGTTCTCGAATAACAAACGCGGTTTCCGTATGGATCATGACGGGCTGGCGGCGCTTGGCCTGAAGGCACAAGAGATTTCGCAAAAAACGCTGTCGCAGGATTTTGCCCGCAACCGTCAGATCCACAACTGCTGGCTGATTACCGCAGCCTGAAAGGAATAAAGAATGTCACTGATTAGTATGCATGGCGCCTGGCTTTCCTTCAGCGATGCGCCGCTGCTGGATAATGCCGAGCTGCATATCGAAGATAACGAGCGCGTCTGCCTCGTCGGACGCAACGGCGCCGGTAAATCGACCCTGATGAAGATCCTCAATCGCGAGCAGGGGCTGGATGACGGGCGCATTATTTATGAACAGGATCTGATTGTGGCGCGTCTGCAGCAGGATCCGCCGCGTAATGTCGCCGGTACGGTGTACGATTTTGTCGCGGAAGGCATCGCCGAGCAGGCGGCCTACCTGAAGGCCTACCATGACGTATCACATCAGGTCATGACCGATCCGAGCGACAAAAATTTAAATGAACTGGCGCGCCTGCAGGAGCAGCTCGATAACCTGGGGCTGTGGCAGCTGGACAGCCGTATTAACGAAGTGATTGAGCAGCTTGGCCTTGACGCCAATGCGCAGCTGGCCTCCCTGTCCGGCGGCTGGCTGCGTAAAGCGGCGCTGGGCCGCGCGCTGGTCAGCGGGCCGCGCGTGCTGCTGCTCGATGAACCTACCAACCACCTGGATATCGAAACCATCGACTGGCTGGAAGGGTTCCTGAAAACTTTTAAAGGCACCATTATCTTTATTTCGCACGACCGCTCCTTTATCCGCAATATGGCGACGCGCATCGTCGACCTCGATCGCGGCAAGCTGGTGACCTACCCGGGCGATTACGATCAGTATCTGCTGGATAAAGAAGAAGCCCTGCGGGTTGAAGAACTGCAAAATGCGGAATTCGACCGCAAGCTCGCTCAGGAAGAGGTGTGGATCCGTCAGGGGATCAAAGCGCGCCGCACGCGTAACGAAGGCCGCGTTCGCGCCCTGAAGGCGATGCGTCGTGAGCGCGGCGAGCGCCGGGAAGTGATGGGCAGCGCCAGGATGCAGGTTGAAGAGGCTTCGCGCTCCGGCAAAATCGTTTTCGAAATGGAGAACGTCAACTATCAGGTTGATGGCAAAGTGCTGGTGAAAGATTTCTCCGCGCAGATCCAGCGCGGCGACAAGATTGCCCTGATTGGCCCCAACGGCTGTGGGAAAACCACGCTGCTGAAGCTGATGCTTGGCCAGCTGCAGGCCGACAGCGGGCGGATCCACGTTGGTACCAAACTGGAAGTTGCCTACTTCGACCAGCACCGCGCAGAGCTGGATCCGGACCGGACGGTGATGGATAACCTTGCGGAAGGTAAGCAGGAGGTGATGGTTAACGGTAAGCCGCGCCATGTGCTGGGCTATCTGCAGGACTTCCTGTTCCATCCGAAACGGGCGATGACTCCGGTGCGGGCGCTCTCTGGCGGGGAACGTAACCGCCTGCTGCTGGCGCGGCTGTTTTTGAAACCCAGCAACTTGTTGATTCTCGATGAACCGACAAACGACCTGGATGTCGAAACGCTGGAGCTGCTGGAAGAGCTGATCGATGGCTATCAGGGCACCGTGATGCTGGTGAGCCACGATCGTCAGTTCGTGGATAACACCGTAACCGAATGCTGGATCTTCGAAGGCGGCGGTCGCATCGGCCAGTATATCGGCGGCTATCACGACGCCCGCGGACAGCAGGCCCAGTCGTTGGCGCAGAAGCAGCCGGCAGCGAAAAAAACGTTGGAAGTCGCTCAGCCAAAAGCAGAAACTGTCAAACGCGGCGGGAACAAACTAAGCTATAACCTGCAGCGCGAGCTGGAACAGCTGCCGCAGAAGCTGGAAGCCCTCGAGGCCGAACTGCAGACGCTGCAGGAGCAGGTGGCCGATCCCGAATTCTTTGGACAACCGCACGATCGCACGCAGCAGGTGCTGGCAAAGCTGGCCGAAGCGGAACAGGCGCTGGAAGCGGCCTTTGAACGCTGGGAATATCTCGAAGGATTAAAGAACGGCGCCTGAGCCGAGGAGTTGTCATGTGCGATCATCATCATGCTGCGCGACATATTTTATGTCCCCAATGTGATTTGCTGGTGGCTTTGCCGCAGCTTGAGCATCGCCAGAAAGCCGCTTGTCCGCGCTGCGGTACAACATTAACCACCACGTGGGACGCGCCTCGCCAGCGTCCCACGGCGTATGCGCTGGTTGCGCTGTTTATGCTGCTGTTGGCCAACCTGTTTCCGTTCATCTATATGAAAGTGGGCGGGATCAGCAGCGAAATAGAGCTACTGGAAATTCCCAATGTGTTATTTACCGAGGATTACGCCAGCCTCGGCACTTTCTTTTTACTCTTTGTGCAGCTGGTACCGGCGTTTTGCCTGGTCACCATTCTGCTGCTGGTCAATCGGGTCAGAATGCCCGCCGGTCTCAAGGCGTTCCTTGCGCGTATTCTGTTCCACCTGAAAACCTGGGGCATGGCGGAGATCTTTCTTGCCGGCGTGCTGGTGAGCTTCGTCAAGCTGATGGCCTACGGCGATATCGGCATCGGTCTGAGTTTTGTGCCGTGGTGTATGTTTTGCCTGCTGCAGTTACGTACTTTTCAGTGCGTCGACCGCCGCTGGCTGTGGGATGATATCGCCCCCATGCCGGCCATTACCCAACCGCTGAAGGTCGGTGTGGCCGGTATCCGCCAGGGGCTGCGCTCCTGCGCGTGCTGCACGGCGGTGTTGCCGGCCGATCTGACGATCTGCCCGCGCTGTCACAGTAAAGGAACGGCGCGGCGTAAAAACAGCCTGCAGTGGACGCTGGCGCTGCTGGTGACCTCATTTATCCTTTATCTTCCTGCCAATATTATGCCGATCATGATCACCGATCTGTTGGGCGATAAAATGCCGTCGACCATTATGGCTGGGGTAGTTTTACTGTGGAGCGAAGGTTCTTATCCGGTGGCGCTGGTGATCTTTATCGCCAGTATTATGGTGCCGACGCTGAAAATGATCGCTATTGCCTGGCTGTGCTGGAACGCCAATGGCAACGGTGAGCGCGATTCGGAACGTATGCATCTGATCTATGAAGTGGTGGAATTTGTTGGCCGCTGGTCAATGATTGATGTTTTTGTCATCGCCGTACTCTCTGCGCTGGTGCGCATGGGAGGGTTGATGAATATCTATCCCGCTATCGGCGCGGTGATGTTTGCGCTGGTGGTGGTGATGACCATGTTTTCAGCCATGACGTTTGATCCCCGTTTACTGTGGGATCGTGAGCCAGATTCAAGCCATGAGGAAATACAACAACATGGAAAATAAGAGCGGAGAAGCGAAAGTGCAGAAGGTGAAGAACTGGTCACCGGTGTGGATCTTTCCTATCGTCACTGCGCTGATCGGGGCGTGGATCCTGTTCTATCATTACAGCCATCAGGGCCCTGAGGTCACGCTGATCACCACCAACGCGGAAGGGATTGAAGGGGGAAAAACCCGCATCAAGAGCCGCAGCGTGGACGTTGGGGTAGTGGAGAGCGCGACGCTGACCGACGATTTAACCCACGTGGAAATCAAAGCCCGCCTCAACTCAGGGATGCAGAAATTACTGCACAACGATTCCGTCTTCTGGGTGGTGAAACCGCAGGTAGGGCGCGAGGGGATCAGCGGTCTTGGGACATTGTTGTCCGGGGCCTATATTGAACTGCAGCCTGGGACGAAAGGTTCGGTGCCAGCGCAGTATCCGCTACTGGATTCTCCGCCGCTGGCCTCGCCGGATGCCAAGGGGATCCGTATTCTGCTGGAAAGCAGCAAGGCGGGGCAGCTGTCGCCGGGCGATCCGGTGCTGTTCCGCGGCTATCGCGTGGGGTCGGTGGAAACCAGCACCTTCGACACCCAGAAACGTCGTATCACTTATCAGTTGTTTATCAATGCGCCCAATGACCGCCTGGTGACCACCAATGTCCGCTTCTGGAAGGACAGCGGCATCGCTGTAGATTTGACTTCGGCGGGGATGCGCGTCGAGATGGGGTCGCTGTCGACGCTGTTTGGCGGCGGCGTGAGCTTCGATATTCCTGAAGGATTGGATCTCGGCGAGCCGGTGGCAAATAAAACGGAATACCATTTATTTGACGATCAGAAGAGCATCCAGGATTCGGTCTTTACCGAGCATATCGATTATGTCATGTTCTTCAAAGACTCGGTTCGCGGCCTGCAGCCGGGCGCGCCGGTAGAGTTCCGCGGCATCCGTCTGGGAACCGTCGGCAAAGTGCCGTTCTTCATTCCCGGTCTGAAGCAGCGTTTGAACGACGATTATCGCATTCCGGTGGAAGTGCGGGTGGAACCGCAACGTCTGATTAACCAGCTGGGCGGCGATCCGAATATTCGTGCCCATATTGACGATCTGATCAACCGCGGACTGCGCGGCTCGCTGAAAACCGGTAACCTGGTGACCGGCGCGCTGTATATCGATCTCGACTTCTATCCGAAGGCGCCGCCGCGCGGGAAAATTCAGGAGTTTAACGGCTATCCGATTATCCCGACCATCAGCGGTGGTCTGGCGCAGATCCAGCAGCGTCTGATGGATGCGCTGGATAAGATTAATAACCTGCCGCTCAATCCGTTACTGGAGCAGGCGACCAGCACCCTGGCGCAGAGCGAGAAGACCATGCAGCACGTGCAGACCACGCTGGATAGTCTGAATAAGATCACCTCCAGCCAGTCGATGCAGCAGTTACCTGCGGATATGCAGACGACGCTGCGCGAGCTGAACCGCAGCATGCAGGGCTTCCAGCCGGGCTCCGCGGCCTACAATAAGATGGTGGCCGATATGCAGCGTCTGGATCAGGTGCTGCGTGAATTGCAGCCGGTCCTGAAAACGCTCAATGATAAGAGCAATGCGCTGGTATTTGAGGCGAAGGATAAAAAAGACCCACAGCCGAAGGGAGCGAAATAATGAAAAAATGGTTACTGGCGGCAGCCATATGCGTGCTGACGGCGTGCAGTAGCGGCGGCGAAAGCAAAACGTATTACCAGCTGCCGGTGGCGCAGGGCGGCGCACAGAGCGCCGCCAGCCAGGGGGCGCGTCTGCTGTGGGTTGAGCAGGTCAGCATCCCGGATTACCTGGCGGGTAACGGGGTGGTCTATCAGACCACCGACGTGCAGTATGTGATCGCCAATAATAATCTGTGGGCCAGCCCACTGGACCAGCAGCTGCGCACCACGCTGGTGGCGAACCTGAGCCAACAGCTGCCGGGCTGGGTGGTGTCATCCCAGCCGCTGGGTAGCGAGCAGGATACGCTCAACGTCGCGGTCAATAGCTTTCACGGACGCTACGACGGGCGGGTTATCGTCAGCGGTGAGTGGCTGCTGAAGCATCAGGGACAGCTGATCAAGCGCCCGTTCAACATCGTGCTTAAGCAGGATCAGGATGGTTATGACGCGATGGTCAAGACCCTGGCGCAGGCGTGGAGCCAGGAGGCGGCGGCCATTGCCAGCGAGCTTAACCGTCTGCCATAAGTAAAATTCATCACGCTGATCTGCCGTGCGGTTCATCTGAGCCGCACGGCTTTTTTTTGTCAGGTCAGTTCGTTACCGGCCGGTGTGTCAGGTGAACAAAAAATGAACTCTTATATAGGTCACAAATATGACAATGGCGTGAATTTTGCGCATTGACGTTGCCTTCATTTCGCGGTATTCGTAACCCGTGGCTGCATAATTTGCGACCACTGTTTTCTTTTCCACCAGATCAAAGAATGAGGGAAACGAGGCATGAAGAGACAAAAACGAGATCGCCTGGAACGGGCACATCAACGCGGATATCAGGCGGGTATCGCAGGAAGATCGAAAGAAATGTGTCCATACCAGAGCCTGAATCAACGCTCATGGTGGCTGGGAGGCTGGCGAGAAGCCATGGAGGACAGGGTACTAACGGCCTGACACTGTCTCTTTAAAAAAGAAGCCTCCGCATAGCGGGGGCTTCGCCTTTTAATCGCTGCTGAACGTTATCAGAAAGCGGAAGTATCCTGGAACAGACCCACTTTCAGATCGCTTGCGGTGTAGATCAGGCGATCGTCAACCAGCACTTCACCATCCGCAAGGCCCATAATCAGACGACGGTTAACGATGCGCTTGAAGTGGATGCGGTAGGTCACTTTTTTCGCGGTCGGCAGAACCTGACCCGTGAATTTCACTTCGCCAACGCCCAGCGCGCGGCCTTTGCCTTCGCCACCGAGCCAGCCGAGATAGAAACCCACCAGCTGCCACATGGCATCCAGGCCCAGGCAGCCCGGCATCACCGGATCGCCGATAAAGTGGCAACCGAAGAACCACAGGTCCGGGTTGATGTCGAGTTCGGCCTCAACATAACCTTTGTCGTAGTTACCACCGGTTTCGGTCATTTTGATGACGCGGTCCATCATCAGCATGTTTGGCGCCGGCAACTGCGGGCCTTTCGCGCCGAACAGTTCACCACGACCAGAGGCAAGAAGATCTTCTTTTGTATAGGATTCGCGTTTATCTACCATGTTTTCAGTAAGCCTTATTTTAAGTTCGGGACGCAGGATAGCTAACACGTGTAAGCTGAACAAGTCCGATCAGTTAGAACTTGTCCCACCAAACCAGCGTAGCGGCCACGGAAAACGATGGCGAGTCTCCTGCTGGGTTGCCTGCGCTATCCGCTCCTGAATGGTTTGTCGCAGCGTCTGTCCTTCACCGTCCCACATCAGCTGGGTCAACATCGGCAGCGCTTCGGTAATATCGTCTATTGCCCAGATAGCAAACTGGTTGTCGGCAACGGCCTGACGTAGCTCGTGGCTGAGGCTAAGATGGCGAACGTTGGCGGCAGGGATAATCACTCCCTGTTTGCCGGTTAAACCGCGCTGCTGGCAGATAGTGAAGAAGCCTTCAATTTTCTCGTTCAGACCGCCGACCGGCTGCACACGACCAAACTGGTCGACAGAGCCGGTGATCGCTATGCTTTGATTAATCGGCACGTTGGCCAGAGCGCTGATTAAGGCGCAGAGTTCAGCCATGGAGGCGCTGTCGCCATCCACTTCACTGTAGGACTGCTCAAAGGTCAGCGAAGCGGAGAAGGGGAGTTGTTGCTCCAGCTCCAGCTCGGACATCAGAAAAGCCTGCATGATCATCATGCCTTTCGCATGAATGTTGCCGCCCAGCTCGGCTTTACGCTCGACGTCGATAAACTCGCCGTCGCCAATGTGCACGACGCAGCTGATGCGCGAAGGTTCGCCGAAGGCGCGTGGATGACCGGGGAATTCAATGACCGAGAGGGCGTTAATCTGCCCGACGCATTCGCCTTCGGTTTCAATCAGGATCTGTTCCTGCAGGATTTCCTCCTGCATACGCTCCGCCAGGTAGCCCTCACGCCACTCACGACGCGCCAGCATCGTCTGCATCGCTTCGCCGGTAATCTCTTCGCCTTCGCAGAAGGCGGCAGACTCACGCAGCTGGCGGGCTATCCATAGCGGGCTGAGCGGCAGGGTCTCCTGGTCGCCGGTGTAGCGCGTTCCTTCATCGATCAGCAGTGGCCAGGCATCGCTCGCCGGGCCCGGTAATTCCAGCTGCTGTGCATTCTGCCATACCCACTGGCACCAGGCCTTCAGCGTATCGGCGTCTGCAAACTGCAGGGTGTCTTCATACTCACTATAGATGGCCTGGGCAGAGAGCTCTGGCTCCATTTCCTGGAAATCGGCCAGAGATTCGCGTTCGCCCACCAGCATGACTTTCAGGCTCAGCGGCATGGAAGGGATGCTGACCGGCAGCGGCCGTGATTCATCGATGGAGAGCCAGTCAAAGCGTTGACGGGTCACCATATTTTTCAGGCGCACCCACAGTAGCGGTTGTGCCAGTAGTGTGCGTAGTGAAAGCACCAGCACGCCGCCGTTGGCCTGATGGACCAGGCCGGGCTGAAGTGTGATTTCACCGTTAAACTGGCGTACGCAGCCAAACAGCTGTTCCGCCTCCAGCCAATCGGCCGCCACGACCGGAGCGGTACTGGCAAAATTATCTTCAGCGCGTTGCGCCGGCGCGAGCGTCACGTGAGGGCCGTTAACCTCATAGCGGACTCCGTGAAGCGGTGCGGCAGGTTCGTGCAGCGTACGAGTTTCAGCCGCCAGCCATTGCAGATATTCCGGCTCCTCAGGGGCTTTCACCAGCATGAAGGAGGAGACTGCCGGGGTGCACAGCAGCTGCTCAAGCGCATAGAACAAACGCGGCTGCAGATCGCCCGAGAGGGAGGGGGCCGGATGAGAGAGTTCCGCTTGAGCAAACAGCGCCTGGTAAGGTTCCAGATCAGGCGCAAGGTCGGTTCGGGTCAGTTTCGTAATGGTCAAAGTCGCTGTTTTTTAGTTAGATGTAAAGCGCGCAATTATACCTGATGCCGCGTCAGAGCACACGGAGGATTATGAGTACCCCGATGATTACCCGGCCATCCACATCACGAATAATGATTTATATTCAGCACATCAGGAAAAAACTGATATCCTGAAATGAGTTACACGGTCACATTGAGATCGCAATGAAATATCAACAACTGGAAAATCTTGAAAGCGGCTGGAAATGGAAATATCTGGTAAAGAAGCACCGGGAAGGTGAGCTGATTACCCGCTACATTGAGGCCAGCGCTGCGCAAGCTGCGGTAGATGACTTGCTGACGCTCGAGAATGAACCTGTGCTGGTGCATGCCTGGATTGAGCAGCATATGAATCCGGCGCTGATGAACCGCATGAAGCAGACTATCCGCGCGCGACGGAAACGCCATTTTAACGCCGAGCATCAGCATACGCGTAAGAAGTCAATCGACCTTGAGTTTGTCGTCTGGCAGCGCCTTGCCGGTCTGGCGCAGCGGCGGGGGAAAACCTTGTCCGAAACCATTGTTCAGCTGATTGAGGATGCTGAGCATAAAGAGAAATATGCCAGTAAAATGTCGAGCCTGAAGCACGATCTGCAGGTACTGCTGGGTAAAGAGTAACCGGCATGCCCGATTAGCGGTTGCTAAGGCGCAGGTCGCAGCGCACGGTCGACAATGCACAATCCATCGCTCACAGTCTTTCAGCTATCAGCTATCAGCTATCAGCTATCAGCCTTCAGCCTTCAGCCCTCAGCCGCTAAAGCGAGCGAGAAGGCATAAAAAAACCCGCCGAAGCGGGTTTTTTCATCAGTGATAACTTAAGCCGCAGGCTGAGTTACAACTTCTTTGTAGCCTTTAACTTCGATCTCTACACGACGATCCGGAGCCAGGCAGTCGATCAGGGCAGCGCGAGCTTTCACGTTGTCACAGGTGTTGCCAGTAACCGGATTGGATTTACCCATGCCGCGAGCGGAGATTTTGCCAGCCGGGATGCCTTTAGCAACCAGGTAGTCAACAACGGACTGAGCACGTTTCTCAGACAGCTGCTGGTTGTAAGCTTCGGAACCGATACGGTCGGTGAAGCCCATAACAACTGCGGAACCGTCTTTCGGATCCATGTTGCTCAGCTGGGTGTACAGCTGATCCAGAGCCTGCTGACCTTCCGGTTTCAGGGTCGCTTTGTTGAAGTTGAACAGTACGTCAGACTTCAGGGTGAAGTGCTTGGTAGCCACTTCCGGAGCCGGAGCCGGAGCCGGAGCTACAACCGGTGCAGCATCTTCCTGACCGAAACGGTAGGAAACACCCAGGCTCAGCATGCCGTTATCAGGACGGGTACCAACAGTGCCAGCGTCGCCGATGTTGTTAACCCACTGGTATTCCAGACGGGTAGCGATGTCACGAGTAACAGCCCACTCTACGCCGCCAGCAAATACTGGGGAAACGCCAGTGTCGTGTTCGCTACGGGAAACGCCGGTGGAAGCGTAGTTGCCTTTGGAGTCAGCGCGCCAAACCATGCCGCCCAGACGGGTGTAGATATCCAGATCGTCAGTGATCGGGTAACCCAGTTTAGCGGTCAGCTGAACGCCCTGAGCTTTGAAAGCACCGTTATCAACGCTGCCTTTATATGCCATACGGCCCAGCCAGTCATAACCCATTTCGAAACCGAGGTACGGGTTAACCTGGTAACCACCGAACGCACCAGCACCAAGCTGATCGTTACGGGTCGGACCATTGTTGTTCTGGAAACCGTTACCGTAGAAACCGGTATCGTGATACTGGGACCAACCCAGTTTACCACCTGCATACCAGGTGTTATCTTTCGGAGCGGCCTGCGCTACGGTAGCGAAGCCAGCCAGTGCCACTGCAATCGCGATAGCTGTCTTTTTCATTTTTTGCGCCTCATTATCATCCAAAATTCGCCATGAAGTTACAAAAGACCTCACGGTTAAATCCTTCACCGGGGGCGTGACTTGTTGTTAACTATGCTGATACATGCAGCGTAAGCCGATCACCCCTGGCGATGTAAAGTCTACAACTTAGTTCAAAACTTACAAGTGTGAACTCTGTCAGGCATATGAAAAAAAAGGGTTGTGTACACAATATTTAACAAATATGGTTGATTTTCGTACACGAAAAAAAGGCACAAATCCCCGTGTGGCAGGCATTCCGCGAAAAAGACCCTAAAAAACACAACGCCTTTACCACCGGTAAAAAAAATTCCAGGAATAATCCTAATTTCACTCAATGATACAAATTTGAGTGAATTTTTAGCCCGCTGAGTTGTCTGCCGAGCGTGCCCTGATTTCGGACCGGGCGCATGATGAACCCCATCGCGCAGCCTTCCTGGGCGGCATTGACCAGACGCTCATGTTCGTCAGCGGTTAACTCCTCCGCCAGCCAGCAGATAACCACACTATAATTACCGGTGCGCAGGGCGCGGATCATAGAGTCTACGGTATGGCAAGGAGAGAGCTGGCTAATTTGCATGACTTTAGACAGCGGCAGACCGGCAGACTGAACCCACTCGCGGCTAAGCTTTTGTTGCGGCGTAAGCCACAGCTGCCAGCGAGACTGTTGACCCAGCTGCTGTAATAAAGGTAGCAACAACAACTGTGTCATCATGGGTTGATCTTCACGATAGACAATTTCACTGATCAGCCCATTGGCGGCCTGTTCGCCAGAACGATGAGCGTAGTGGCCTGCCGGAGCAGAAGCCTGTGCTGAACGGTTTGCGTGAGCTGAAGTAAACATAGTCTATCCCGCCTGTAGTTACTGTATGCATATACAGTATATCCACCAGGGGAAAAGATCAACCGCAATTTGTCATTTTGCTGATGGAAATTTAATCGCTTTCAGCCACCCTGACTGTCCGGCTTTGCGGCTGACCTCAACACCATCCTTAACGCCAGCTAATCCTTTCTCTCCTGTCTTCCAGTTGCAGCAACAGCTGCAATTTTCTGAAAGCGTCTCGCAAAACCGCACTCTGGTGGAAAAGCAGGCAAAAATCATCTTGCTGCTGTCAGGGAAGTCCCTTATGTTTTCTCTTAGCGGATCCGTTAACAACTTAAGTTTAATTACATGATTCACAAAGGAATGATCATGAAAAAACTTGTATGTCCGCGGCTCCCGCAATTTCAGGCCTGCGTCTCACCGCTGGGTCAACTTCACTCTCGCCCCCTGTTTGGCGGCTACAGCCTGGCTATCGAAGATACCGTGTTTGCGATGGTGGCAGAGGGAAATATTTATCTGAAAGCCTGCGAGCAGAGCGCTGCCTATCGGGTAGAACACCATAATCCTTTATTGATGCTGCGCCGACATGGGCGCATCGTGCCGCTAAAGTATTATCAAATTGACGATGCCTTGTGGCGCGATGAGAAACAGCTTTTCCGCTTATCGCTGATGTCGTGGCAGAGCGCCCAGCGTGAAAAATGTCGCCGCCGGTCGTCGGGACGCCTGAAAGATTTACCTAATATCAGCTTTCATATGGAATTGCAGCTGATTCACTCGGGCATACCAGATGTGTTAGCACTACGGGAGGTGGGCGCCCGCCGGGCCTGGCTAAAGCTGCGTGAGAACAATGCTTCCCTATCACACAACGTCTTGCTGGCGCTGGAGGGGGCTATCGTTGGCGTCCATGCCGCCGCGCTCCCGACGCCACGGCGTCAGGAGCTTCTGGAATGGGCGGCTGCCCGCTAGTGGACAACGGTTATTCCGTTTGAGCGTGTACCCGCTGCTGCAGGCGGCAGATTTCAGGCAACAGCGCCAGCAGCAGGCCAATCTGTTGTAACACAAGGGGCTCTTTACTGTCCGCGCGCGGCTCCAGATGGTGGATCCGGTCTTGCAGGCTGGCCAACGCCTTCTGCACTCGCTGTTCATCCGCTGGGGTATGATGTAAGGCGTCATCCACATAGCAGACCGCATCATCCAGCAGGGCGAGGATGTCCGGCGTGGACAGTTTTTCCCGATGCGCGCCGAGGGCGGAGATGTAGCTGGTGAAGGTATGATTGAGACACAGCAGGCGAAAGGCGGTCTCGCGCTGTGCGGCATCCGCCCGTGGTTCCGTCGACAAGTTCGAGACGACGGAAGCCAGCTCAGCATCGCGGTTGTAGGCGTCACGGCGTGCGACACGGTAGGCCAGCCGGTTGTCGCGGCCCTGGTGGTACTGCTCCAGGATGGCATCCAGATAACGGCAGTTCGCGTTCATCGCGCGATCCAACACTCGTGGCAGGTTGCGGAATTTCCAGTCCGGCCAGATGAAGCTCACTGCCGCCCAGGCGATGGCGCAGCCGATCAGCGTATCAATGATGCGCGGCAGGGCGACTTCAAAACCTTCGCCAAGCAGGTTAAAGCACAGCAGCACCAGCAGCGTAATAAACATCGTGGCATGGGCGTACTGCACGTTACGGAAGGCAAAGAACAGCACGCCGGTGAGAACGATCAGCAGCAGCTGTCCTTCAACCGACGGTACCAGCAGGAGGACCGGCAGGCCGATCGCCACCCCGACCAGGGTGCCGATGATCCGCAACGCCAGGCGATGGCGGGTGGCGTTATAGTTCGGCTGACAGACGAACAAGCTGGTCAGCAGGATCCAGTAGCCATGCTGAAGCCCGGTAAACTGGATAAAAGCGTAGCCGGCGCAAAGCACCAGCGACATACGCATCGCGTGGCGAAAGAGGGCTGACTCTGGCGACATATTGCGCTGCAGGCGCAGCCAGATATCGTTCAGCCCGCCGAGCCTGTCGTCGGCCAGCAGCGTCTCGGTATTACTCCCGGCGGGCGCGGTGGTTTGCACCGATTCAATCGTGGCCAGCTGCGCATCAATGGCGCGCAGGTTATTGAGTAAATAGCCGAGGGCGTTAAGCTGCTCGTCAGATGCGCCGCCGGCGCGCACGCGCTCGAGTGCTGCATCGAGATGCATAAACGCCCGTTCGAAATGGGCATCATGCTGATAGGGTTCGCGCAGCAGAATCGCCCGCGAGAGTTTCTGACAGGCCTGCGCCTGCATCGACAGCATGCGCTGGAAACGGAACATCACATCGCTGTAGCGGAATTGATCGCGCAGGGTCTGATATTGGATATGCGATGAGCTGGCGCGTTCATGAATATCCTGGGCCACAAAGTAATACTGCAGCGTGCGACGAGTACCGCGCTGCCCACGGTCGCCTCGTAGACGGGTCAACAGTGAAACCTTAGTTTGGTTAAGGGTCGCCACCAGCTGGCCGTTGGCGAGGGCCAGATCGTACAGCGGCGCCTGGCTCTCATCCTCAAGGTCTGGATCAAACAGCCGTGATTTGAGCTCCAGATAGCGGGCCAGTTGCTCATAGCTACGCGCCAGGTTGTCCTGAAGTGGACGAATCGGAAAGATCAGGTGGCCGGACAGCGTCAGCAGGTTGTACCACACGGCACCCGCCAGCAGGAACAACGGCTGCAGATACCAGTGATCGTACAGCGTAACGCCAAGCATGGTGTAGATGGCGATAAGCAGGGCGCCGAAGGCAATGGTCGCATAGCGCTGGCCGAGGCCGCCGAGCAAAATAAAGCCGATGGTAGACACGGTCAGACCAAGGGCAAACAGCGGCGGCCACGGAAACAGCAGCTCCACAGAGGCGGAGGCGATGAAAAAGCAAACCAGAGTAATGGCGAGGTTGCGCAGACGGCCCGCCAGACGGTCGTCAAGGTCGGTCAGCGCCGCGGCCACGACGCCGAGGGTGAGGGGGATGGTGAGTTTGACTTCGCCGATCCACCAGGGAAACAGCGTCGTGCCGCAGAGCGCGATAAAAATGCGTACGTTATAAAGCCAGGCGCTGTTCCAGGTGTAGCGGCGTAGCAGGGGGCTAATCATGTCCGTGTTCCGTTCGGTTACTGAAAGCGACGACGCGCATTGGCTTCACGCGCGGCGCGCGCGGTTTCAACAGAGACGACCCGGCGCCCCACTGGCCAGAGGGCGATGGCGGCGATTTTAAAATTAGCGATCCCCACCGGGATGCCTATGATAGTCAGGCACTGGGCGATGCCGCTGAAAATATGCATCAGGCACAACCACCAGCCGAAAAAAATAAACCACAAAATGTTCAGGATGGTGCCGCCGGCGTTCAGCAGACTGTTTTGTCGACCAGGCTCGAGCTCATCAACATGAATCGCCTCGTTACCGTAGGGGAATAACGAAAGGCGAGTGATTTCCCAGCAGGAACGAGTCAGCGGCAGCGTGACGATCAGCATAATACTGACCAGGGTGGCGAGCAGCCAGCCTAAAGTGGTGGCGAAACCGCCAAGGATAAAGTTCAGAATATTCAGAATGGTACGCATAAACCCTCGGTTTTGCCCTGTGAATAAGAAGACCTGACAATTGTAACGTTTTTTTGCGCTGGAGCACCTGGTCCGGGGCGGTTAAACTGAAAAACAATCCACCCTGATTGAAAATCGACATTATATGGAACTTAAAGCGACAACATTGGGCAAACGCATGGCTCAGCATCCTTATGACAGGGTGCAGTTACTGAACGCCGGGGTAAAGGTTTCCGGCGATCGTCATGAGTATCTTATCCCTTTCAATCAGTTATTGTCAGTGCATTGTAAGCGCGGTCTGGTCTGGGGCGAACTGGAGTTTGTGCTGCCGGACGATAAAGTCGTGCGTTTGCACGGTACCGAATGGAGCGAAACGCAGCGCTTTTATCACCATTTACATACGCTCTGGCAGCAGTGGAGCACGGAAATGAGCGATATCGCCGCCGGGGTGCTGAAGCAGCAGCTGGCAGCCATCGAACGCACCCGCGCAGAAGGTAAGTGGCTGACGCGTCAGCAGGTAGCGGACGTTCAGGATAATATTCGCCATGCGTTAACCGGGCTGCCGATGCCCACCAGCCGGCTTGACGCCTTTGATAACTGCCGGGAACTGTGGCGGGAGTGTCAGCGCTGGTTAGGGGATATTGAAGCGGCGCGTCAGGCCCATAACCAGGCCTTTACCGAGGCGATGCTGGAGCAGTATCGCGGCTTTTTTGACGGCGTGGAATCCTCCCCGCTCAACCCGTCGCAGGCGCGGGCGGTGGTGAACGGCGAGCGCTCCCTGCTGGTGCTGGCGGGAGCGGGCAGTGGTAAAACTTCGGTGCTGGTGGCGCGAGCGGGCTGGCTGTTGGCGCGGGGAGAAGCGGCGGCAGAGCAAATTCTGCTGCTGGCGTTCGGCCGCCAGGCGGCGCAGGAGATGGATGAGCGGATCCGCGAGCGTCTGGCTTCAGACGATATTACCGCCCGCACCTTCCACTCGCTGGCGCTGCATATTATCCAGCAGGGCAGCAAAAAAGTGCCCACCATCAGTAAGCTGGAAAGTGATACTGCGGCCCGTCACGCATTGCTGCTGAAAAGCTGGCAAAAGCAGTGCCATGAGAAAAAAGCGCAGGCGAAAGGCTGGCGTCTGTGGCTGGAAGAGGAGATGGGCTGGCAACTGCCGGAGGGGGACTTCTGGCAGGATAAAAAAGTGCAGCGGCGTATGGCCAGCCGGCTTGACCGCTGGATCAGCCTGATGCGCATGCACGGCGGCTCCCAGGCGGAGATGATCGCCGGCGCGCCGGAAACGGTACGCGATCTGTTCAGTAAACGGGTGAAGCTGATGTCGCCGCTACTGAAAGAGTGGAAAGCGGCGCTGAAGGCGGAGAATGCGGTCGATTTTTCCGGCCTGATCCATCAGGCGGTCAATATTCTCGATAAAGGCCGCTTTGTCAGCCCGTGGAAACACATTCTGGTGGATGAATTTCAGGATATTTCGCCGCAGCGAGCCTTGCTGCTGGCCGCGCTACGCCGGCAAAATAGCCAAACTACGCTCTTTGCCGTTGGCGATGACTGGCAGGCGATTTATCGGTTCAGCGGGGCGCAGCTCTCCCTGACCACCGCGTTCAACCATTACTTTGGCGAAGGGGACTGCTGTGCGCTGGATACCACCTATCGTTTTAACGGGCGTATCGGCGAAATAGCCAATGGTTTTATCCAGCAGAATCCGCATCAGTTAAGCAAACCGCTGAACAGCCTGACGGCGGGAGATAAAAAGGCCGTCACGCTGTTAGCCGACGATAAGCTGGACGATCTTCTGGATAAGCTGAGCGGTTACGTTAAGCCCGAGCAGCGGATCCTGCTGCTTGCCCGCTATCACTATCTTAAGCCCGAGGCGCTCGATAAGGCGGCGACGCGTTGGCCGCACCTGCAGCTTGATTTTATGACCATTCATGCCAGCAAAGGTCAGCAGGCCGACTATGTCATTGTGCTGGGACTGCAGGAGGGCGTGGATGCGTTTCCGGCCCCGGCGCGCGAGTCGATCATCGAGGAGGCGCTCCTGCCGCAGCCGGAAGATTTTCCGGATGCGGAGGAGCGTCGACTGCTGTACGTGGCCATAACCCGCGCCCGTCACCGGGTGTGGCTGTTATTTAACAAGGCGCAACCGTCGCCGTTTGTTGAGATCCTGCAGGCGCTGGATGTGCCTGTGGCCAGGAAGCCGTAATCGCGGCTCGATTATTTCAGGCGCTCGGCAAGATAGCGTGGATAATCCGGGATCAGAATATCGAGCGGTTGAGCGAAGTGCGGCGACTGGATAATAAAGTCAGCGGTGGAGACGTTAGTGGCGACCGGAATGTTCCAGACCGTAGCCAGGCGCAGCAAGGCTTTGACATCCGGGTCGTGAGGAACCGCGTTCAGCGGATCCCAGAAGAAGATCAGTACGTCGATTTTGCCTTCTGAAATGAGGGCGCCCACCTGCTGGTCGCCGCCCATCGGGCCGCTCAGCATGGCATTGACCTCCAGCCCGGTAGCCCGGGAGACCAGGTTGCCGGTAGTGCCGGTGGCGTACAAAACATGTTGCGCCAGCAGCGCCTGATGGCGAGCAACCCATTTCATCAGCATATCTTTGCAGTGATCGTGAGCCACCAGCGCGATATGTTTTTGCGCGGGCAGGGTACGTGTTGTCAGTTCCATATTTTCATTCCACATTTTGACCTGTTGACAGATTACTGAATGTGGCTGTCGCTGCAAGCATCGCGGATGAAAATTTTGCTGGATCTGTGGGTTAGCCTGGATGGCCCCCTGCTGCGGATTAGCATACACTTAGGTGAAATAGCAGGAGGAAACCATGAAAGAGAATGATATTGCTGACATCCTGACCTCGACACGGACGATTGCGCTGGTCGGAGCCAGCGACAAACCTGACCGTCCGAGCTACCGGGTCATGAAGTATCTGCTGGATCAGGGGTATCACGTTATCCCGGTTTCGCCGAAGGTGGCGGGCAAGACGCTGCTGGGGCAGCAGGGATATGGAACGCTTGCCGATGTTCCGGAAAAGGTCGACATGGTTGATGTCTTCCGTAATTCAGAAGCGGCATGGGGCGTGGCGCAGGAGGCGATTGCTATCGGCGCGAAAACGCTGTGGCTGCAGCTGGGAGTGATCAATGAGCAGGCCGCAGTGCTGGCCAGAGAAGCCGGGTTAAACGTGGTGATGGATCGCTGCCCGGCCATAGAGCTGCCGAGACTGGGATTAGCAAAATAACAAAAAACCCCGCCAGGCGGGGTTTTGTTTAGTTGCGAAGGCGCGGAGCCTGCAGTTGCTGGCGAATCGTTTTGGCCAGCTCGTCGAGGGACGGCTGCTCCGGGTGTTCGTCGCGGAGTTCGCTGCTCAGCTGCGCTTCAGCCAGATAGGTGTGGATCGGCTGACCGTCATCATCTTCCATCACTACATGGTACCAGGGCGCCGCACGCAGTTCGTCATTAGCGGCAATTTCATCCTCTTCCGGCTCCGCGAGCGAGTACTCGGGATCGACATCGACGATGACGCCCAGGTAGCCCAAGAGCGTATGGCGGACCTGTTGGCCGATACCGAATTTGCTGGCTATCATAGGCACCTCCTGGGAAACATGAATACTCCCTATATGAGGCTCATGTTTCGTTTTTCAAGTTACATGACGCGACAGGCAAACCCCTTCAGATACAGCCCTTCCGGGTAGGTTGCGATCACCGGGTGGTCTGCAGCCTGACGGAACTGTTCTATAAATTGTACATCACGCCCGGCATCAATTGCGGCATCTGCGATGATTTTCTGAAATAAATCGGTGGTCATCAGGCCGGAACAGGAGAAGGTCAGCAGCACGCCGCCGGGGTTCAGCAGCTGGATCGCCAGCATATTGATGTCTTTATAGCCGCGGCATGCGCCCATCAGCTGGCTTTTGTTTTCCACGAACTTCGGCGGATCCATCACGATGACGTCGAATTTCTCTCCCTGATCCCGGTACTTACGCAGCAGTTTGAACACGTCGTCGCGCACAAACTCCGCTTTGGACAGATCCAGTCCGTTGAGCTCCACGTTCTGGCGCGCAACGTCGAGCGCCTCCTGCGAGGTATCCACGCTGGTGACCTTGCGGCAGCCGCCCATCAGCGCCGACACCGCAAAGCCGCCGGTGTAGGAGAAGCAGTTCAACACCCGTTTGTCCGCCACGTAGCGACGGGTCGCCAGGCGACTGTCGCGCTGGTCGAGGTAGTAGCCGGTTTTGTGCCCGCCCTGAATATCAACCAACAGCTTCATACCGTGCTCGGTAATCGGCAGCAGCGCTGGCGGCAGTTCTCCCACCACCGGCCCCTGGGCCAGCTCCAGACCCTCTTTTTTACGCACCGCGACATCGCTGCGGTCGTAAATGGCGCAGTCCGGGAACAGGGTCTGCAGGGCGCTGATAATGGCGGCGCGCTGGTATTCGGCGCCTGCGCTGAGGAGCTGCAGCACGAAAAAGTTGCCAAAGCGGTCGATCGTCACGCCCGGCAGCCCATCAGACTCGCCGGCGATCAGACGGTAGCTGTCGAGGCCATCGCGCTCGGCCAGCCAGGCACGCCAGGTTTGCGCTTGCTGCAGGCGGCGTTCAAAGAAGGCGTTATCGATGGCTTCGTTGCGGTCGAATGTCCACACGCGGGCACGGATCTGTGACGAGGGCGAGTAAGCGCCGCGGGCCAGCCATTTTCCCTGATGGTCAACGATATCGATGGTTTCACCGCTGCGGGCTTTACCTTCCATACGGGCGACGCCGCCGGAGAAAATCCACGGATGGCGACGCAGCAGGGATTTCTCGCGTCCTTTGGCTAACACTAAGCGGGGGAATAGGGAATCTGTCATGGAGCTACCTTTAAGCAACGGGAATGTCGGCACCGAAAAATGGCGCGTAGATTAGCACACCTGGCGCACGCAAGCATCTTTCCTCCGGCAGGCGCAGGTGAGCGTTTCGGCACAAAACGCAGGCGCATCGGCACATTCACCGTGCATGGGCTGTCATACCCTGTCTTCTCACCCCCAGGAGGAGAAGACGATGAAAACAGGAATGCGGATGACCGTGGCGATGGTCGCGGCAGTGAGCAGTGGCGCGATGGCAGCGCCGTTTAGCGTAAGCAGCGATGATATGCATGACGGGCAAGCGCTGGCCCAGCAGCACTGGTTTGCCGGTTTCGGCTGTACCGGAGGCAATGTCTCTCCGCAGCTGGCATGGAAAAATGCCCCAGCGGGGACGCGCAGCTTCGCGGTCACCGTCCGGGATCCTGATGCGCCTACCGGCAGCGGCTGGTGGCACTGGACGGTGGTCAATATCGCCAGCAGCGTCTTTTCGTTACCCGCTGGTGCGGGAGATAAAAACAGCGCTACACTGCCGGACGGAGCGGTGCAGGGGCGCAATGATTTTGGCTATGCCGGCTTCGGCGGCGCCTGCCCGCCGGCGGGAGATAAACCGCACCGCTACCGTTTTACGGTGTGGGCGCTGGATGTCCCCACGCTGCCGGTGAATGCCGAGGCCAGCGGGGCGCTGGTCGGGTATCTGTTACACAGCCATGCTCTCGCCAGAGCGCAATTGACGGCGACGGCCGGGCGCTAAAACAAAAGGTCGGTCTGATGGAGAGTATCCATTTTCAGCATAACGCCCTGACCGCCGCGGAGATTACCACCCGACGGCTGTGCAGGCTGCACCGCGTGCGTCTGTTTTCCCCGGCGCTCTGTCGGGTGAAACGCGGCAGCAAAGTGATTGTGCAAGGGGAGAGCCGGGTGCTGGCGACACCGCAACAGCTGATTGTGTTGCCGGCTGACGTTGAGCTGGAAGTGATTAACCAGCCGGACAACGGCCTCTTTTGCTCCGATCTGCTGTCGCTGACGCCTGAGCTGCTGACGGCGTTTAAGACCCGCTATCTCAGCGAAAAACCACCGGGGCGTCTGACTTCGCTCTGCGCCCCGGTGACCAGTGAGCTGGCGTTTATGTGGCAAAGCGTTCTGCAGGCGGTGCGGGAAGGATTATCCACCGCTTTGCAGCAGCACCAGACCATGGGCCTGCTGCTGGCGCTCCACGAGGCGGGGTATGCCGGCCCGCTGCTCGTCGAGCGGCAGCAGGATCTGTCGGCGCAGGTTCGGCAGCTGGTCATGCTATCGCCGGCGCAGGCATGGAGCGTGTCGCGGGTGGCGAAAATGCTCTTTCTCGGGGAGTCCACGCTGCGCCGTCGGCTGCAGCAGGAATCGCAGAGCTTTCGCCAGATCGTCGAGGAGGTGCGGATGGCCCACGCCCTGGGACAGCTGCAGACCACCTCGCGGCCAATAGGCGAAATCGCGCAGAACAGCGGATATCAGTCGGGATCGCGCTTTACCGCGCGCTTTCGCCAGCACTATGGTTTACTACCAAAGCACGTACGCTGAGCGAATTTGCTATCCTCAGCGTAAAGGGTAAGTCAAAAGGAGAGGTTAATGGCCAGTATCTGCACCATGGCATGGGTATACGGTTCCGTTCAGGGCGTAGGGTTTCGCTATTCCACGCAGCGGGAAGCGCTGCAGCTGGGGTTGACCGGCTATGCCCGTAATCTGGACGACGGCGGCGTAGAAGTCCTTGCCTGCGGCGAGGCGGAGCAGGTGGAGAAACTCATCGCCTGGCTGAAAGCCGGCGGGCCGCGCAGCGCGCGGGTTGACCGGGTGTTGACTGAACCCCATCAACCCACCCGCAGCTGGGACAAATTCGCGATCCTCTATTAGATGCACTTCACCGGCTTCGGCAGCCCGGCGATTTTGGTCGCCTGTTTGGCGGGGCCTTTCGGGAACAGGCGATAGAGATAGCGGCTGTTGCCTTTCTCTTCACCAAACTTGTTGGCCATCGCCTTGACCAGCATGCGGATCGCCGGTGAGGTGTTGAATTCAAGGTAAAACTCGCGCACAAAGCGCACCACTTCCCAGTGCTCAACGGCGAGCGTTATCCCTTCCTGTGCGGCGATAACGTCGGCCATCGCCTCGCTCCACTGGGTAGTATCCTTCAGATAGCCTTCGCTATCCGTCTCAATTTCGTTGCCTTCAAAAATAAACATAATTTTTCACATACCGCCTGAAACTGGCCGCAGTGTAGCAAAAAAAAAGGCCCCGCATAAGCGAGGCCTCTGGTAGCAGGGGAGCGGTTAGTCCCGGCTGGCGAAGCCCAGGATGCTCAGCAGGCTGACAAAGATGTTGTACAGCGAGACATACAGGCTGACCGTGGCGCGAATGTAGTTGGTTTCACCACCGCGGATGATGTTGCTGGTCTCGAACAGGATGGCGCCCGAAGAGATCAGGATGAACACCGCGCTAATCGCCAGGTGCAGCGCCGGCAGCTGCAGGAACAGGTTAGCGACCATACCAATCAGCACCACCACGACGCCGGCCATCAGCATCCCGCCGAGGAAAGACATGTCTTTGCGCGTCGTCAGCACGTAGGCCGAGCAGCAGAAGAAGACCAGCGCCGTACCGCCCAGCGCCAGGCCGATTAAATCGCCCATGCCGGCAGAAAGGTACGCGTTCAGCATCGGCCCAAGGATATAGCCGAGAAAGCCGGTGAAGGCGAAGGCGGAAATAATCCCGGTGGGCTTATTCGCCGTTTTATAGGTCAGGAACATCAGACCGTACATCCCCACGAGGGTCAAAATCAGCCCCGGGGAAGGCAACATCAGCACCGTGCTGGCGGTAGCGGTGATGGCGGAAAACGCCAGCGTCAGGCTGAGCAGGAAGTAAGTGTTACGCAGAACCTTGTGCGTGCTGAGCAGCGAGGAACGGTCACGCGATGATGTAATTATGCGATCCATGAGTCACTCTCTTATGACAGATGTAATTAGGGATAAAGAATAAGAAAAACAAGCGTGAAGCCCTAATGCTTTTACCCATCTTTACTTAGTTTTTGCCGCGTTTGACTAGCATAAAATTCTACGTGGATTGGAAAAAGCGATATGTTTTCGCGTTTCGCTTCGGTGAGCCGATCGAAATCTTATAGGTTGCTGAAAAATATTGCTTTATTGAAATTCTGCGACTAAGTGTGGAAGGGGGAATAACTCCGTACGTTAAAGGCAAAGGGAAATGACATTACATAAAAACAATCACATCACGCGAACGCTCCTGGCCGTAAGTATGATAGCAATGTTCGGCGGGGCGCAGGCGGCGCAGGTGCCGCCGGGGACTCAGCTGGCAGAAAAGCAGGAACTGGTCAGAAATAACGGCAGTGAACCTGCCTCACTCGATCCGCATAAAGTCGAGAGCGACATTGAATTCAACATCATTAGCGATCTCTTTGAAGGGCTGGTCAGCGTGACGCCTGCGGGGGCGATCCAGCCCCGACTGGCGGAACGCTGGGAAAACAAGGACAACCTGTTATGGACCTTCCATTTACGCCCTGGTCTGACCTGGTCCGACGGCACGGCCATCACGGCGCAGGATATCGTCTGGAGCTGGCAACGGCTGGTCTCGCCAACCACCGCCTCCCCCTATGCGAGCTATCCCGGCAATATGCATATCGCCAACGCCCGTGAAATTGCCCTGGGGCAAAAGGGACCGGAGACGCTGGGGGTGAAAGCGCTGGACGACACCACGCTGCAGGTCACTCTGAACCAGCCGAATGCCGCCTTCCTGGCGATGCTGGCGCACCCTTCGCTGGTACCGATCGACAAAGTGCTGGTGGAGCGTTTTGCCGATAAATGGACCCGCCCAGAGCATATCGTTACCAGCGGCCCGTATAAGCTGACCCAATGGGTGGTGAATGAGCGGTTGGTGGCTGAACGTAATGCGAAGTACTGGGATAATGCGCACACCGTTATTAATAAAGTGACTTACCTGCCCATCTCTTCCGAGGCTGCCGATGTCAACCGCTACAAAGCGGGGGAGATCGATATTGTTTATACGGTGCCGATCAATCAGTTTGCGCAGTTGCAGAAAACCATGGGCGACCAGCTGGACGTTTCGCCGCAGCTGGCGACCTATTACTACGAATTCAATACTACCCGGCCGCCGTTTAACGACGCCCGAGTGCGTCGCGCGCTGAATATGGCGCTTGATAAAGATATCATTGCCGGAAAAGTACTTGGCCAGGGGCAGCGCCCGGCCTGGGTGATCAGCCAGCCGGATATCGGCGGTGTGACGCTGCACAACCCGGATTACGCCAGCTGGCCGCGCGAGAAGCGGATTGCCGAGGCGAAAAAACTGCTGGCGCAGGCGGGGTATGATGGCAGTCACCCATTGGTCTTTACCCTGCTGTATAACACCTATGAGTCGCACCAGCGTATCGCCATCGCCGCCAGCTCTATGTGGAAGAAAAACCTCGGCGTCGAGGTGAAGCTGCAGAACCAGGAGTGGAAGACGATGCTGGATACCATGCATACGCATAACTTTGACGCTGTCCGCTATGCCTGGACCGCCGACTACGACGATGCCGCCACCTTCCTCAACACTTTCCGTACCGGGGATAGCGAGAACACCAGTCAGTACAGCAACCCGACTTACGATGAGGCGCTGCGCAATGCGGCGAAAGCCTCCGACGTGGCGAGCCGGGGCAAATACTATCAACAGGCGGAAGATCTGCTGGCGCAGGATGTTCCCGCCATTCCGGTCTATCACTATGTGCGTACCCATTTAGTGAAACCCTGGGTGGGAGGCTTCACGCCGGATAAGCTGGGGTATTACTACACCAAAGACATGTACATTAAAAAACACCCATCCGCTAGCGGCGACGGGCGCTGATTTTCTGCGCGAACTGCCTGAATTTCAGACGAATAACACAAAATTGTTTGTTTTTAAGGCAGTTGAACAAAATGGTGCTTTACAGCATCCGCCGAGGTGTTTATAGTGCGCCTCACACCGGAAGTGTGGCCGAGCGGTTGAAGGCACCGGTCTTGAAAACCGGCGACCCGAAAGGGTTCCAGAGTTCGAATCTCTGCGCTTCCGCCATATAAAAGAAGGGGTTACCGAAAGGTAACCCCTTTTTGCTTTGGTGTCTTAGAATAGACTTAGAATATTCACTTAGAATTTTTAGTCTCAATTGGCGGCTTGTCGAGAGTGGGTGACACCTTCGTTTTACGATCATAAATCAGAACCTGGCTTTCTGTTTTATGTCCGCTGAACAGTTGTTTATCCCGGCTGCTTCCTTCGTAATCAGAGATACCTTTCGCCTTCAGATCGTGGAACGTACAGTCGAGAACGTACCCCAGTTTTACAGAAGCTTTATGCCTTGCCTCCTCCCATCGGTGGCTGAATCCTCTTTTACTGAACCCGCTACCATGTGAGCTCATCAGGACGAATGCTCCTGGATTGCCGGAATTAGAGAATGTTTTTGCGAGTTCGAAAGCCTGTTTAAGCCGGTCTGTCCACTGCTTGATCTGGCTAACATTGTTTTTACCCTGCTGAATGAAGATTCCTTCCGGCGTTACCTGCCGCCACTGCATGCCGAGTACATCAGCCAGGCGGGCAGCGCAAAGATAGGCAATTTCCATTGCTGTACGAACGACATCATCCGCCTCCTTATAGATGGCCTCATATTCCGCGTCGGTAATGTACCTCCCGCGGGCGACAGCTTTAAATTTACTGACGCCCTGGCAAGGATTCCCTTTAACCATACCCCGCTCAAAACCCCATCTGAAAACACGAGACATGCTACTCATTTCATGATTTGCCTGTGTTTTACTTTGCAAGCCTCGCCTATCCATAAACATCCTGATATCTTCAGTTTTAATTTTATCTGCCGTAATCTTCCCAAATACAGCAAGTAGCTTTTTCTGGTGTTGCAGATAATCTTTCTGCGTCCTTGGTTTCAATTCAAGATAATAGGCACTCTTAAGAAATAACCCCCATAATTTACTGAATGTCATTACGTTGGCCTGTTCGTCAATTAATGCCTCATATCTTGCCCATAACTGAGACAAGGGCATTGATACGGGGCCAATTGTGATGCATTCTTTTGAGGTCGGTTTGTAATAGTAACTGTACTTATTTGAATAAACGCGGGGAGGAAGTTTGTTATCCTCCTGGTTTTTTCTTTTTCTTCCCATAATTTAAATAGCATCAAAGTTTGGTTTTTCTTCTTCGTCAGCAACTATTTTTCTGTCTCCGAATAGTGCTGCATTCACATGTGTCCATGTCACGCGAGGCCGGCCGTCCCGACGTTTAACAAACGAAATACCGGATTTAGATAAAGCCGAGCACTGCTTAGAAGGAAATCGGTATCCGGTCAATTCTATCAGTTCATCGTCGGTCAGGAGATCGTTTTCTCTGGTCATGGTCTTTCCTCATAAGCCGGGCTATTGCGTTGTCAGCTGTATCACAAGCGATATGGATATCGGACTGGGTCAGAGCCCTTTTTCTAACGCTGGCTGATAGCCTGCCAATTTTGATATCGAATTCAGAAAGTAAAACTACACCTGGTTGCCAACGTAGCATTGTGATCTCCGGTTTATTGGTAGACCACAATGCTAGCGGTAGTGATGGGCTATTTCTGATTATGCTTAATCAGGTTTTGTTTCGGTTGGAATGCACCATCCTCACGCGTTATCTTGATATTGCGGGGGAAGTGCATACCGAGTTCACACCGGGCCAGCGCTTCGATAATTGCGTTAGTCCCATCTGGTAACACGATATGAACCGCATCACCTTTTTTCAGAGATAGTCTCAGCATATCAGCGCACCTGCAGTGAACGTTCGCCAATCTCAAGGTGAGCGCCCGGCACTGGATTTAACAGTTCTCCCGGTATCTCTCCGCCATCAGCAGTAATCTGTGCAGCCGCCGCCTGCGAGGATTCGATAGCCTCTTTGATTGCCTTTTTGTCCGGCGTAACCACTGTCTCAACGGTTACCAAATCATCCGGAAGTAAATCGACATTATCGATCACCACGTTGATTGCACCTTTGCGGGCGGTGAAGGTGTTCTTTGCAGTTTTAACGGTATCCTGCCCCGCGGCCAGCAGGCACTGAAGCACATAATTCTTCAGGTTGATGATCTTACCTTCGAATGACTTTTTACGGGCGGCCAGGCGTTTGGCTTCTTCGTCGCAGGTTTTCGCCAGACCTTCAAGGTTGCGAACATGGACGAATACCGCGTCGAGTTTGTCGCCGAGCTGCAGCTCGAGCCCCTCCATTGTATCGGCGATCATTTCAGCTGACAGACCAGAACCGTCTTCATTTTCCAGAAGCGCCTGGAGTTTAGACATATCAGCAGCAATAGCGATTGCAGTTGTGGAAGTCATTATGCTTTCTCCTCGGCTTTATTCAGTTCTTTGAGACGACCATCTTTAATGGCAATCAGGCGGCGCAGGCGGCCAGAAAGATAGCGTTCATGTTGCTTGTCGCCGTTGGCCTGTGCGGCCTTAATGTGAACATCGATTTCACGTGCGATAGGGGAGAACACACCGTTAATTTCGTTCACTGTTACGCCATGTGCTAGTGTATTGGCGACGCGGGTTAGTTTGTCATCGAACTCCTGACGCAACCGCGCTGCATCTTCGGCGGTTTCGCTGGCGTTCTTAAGATCAAATTCGGCCTTGTTCTTTTGGCGGTACTCCAGATTGTCGTAAAGCCCCATAAATATATCGCCGCTGAATCCGAGGCCGGATAATGCCTTTTTGGTGGCGTCAGTTAGTGATTTTTTAGTAGCTTCGCCGTCGCAGATAGGGCCGTATTTACTGCCGTAAATGTAAGGGGTACATCCGTAGGCGTATTCTTCACCACGAACACCGTTTACCAAGTACCACAGCCTAATTTTTATCACATGGTGTTTTTCAGTTAGGAAGCCACCATTACCATCAGGGATCAGTTCCCATGTATTATTACCGTCAGCTCCTTTTACTGTACGTGTAATTGGTGCGCCATCATCAAAGCGTTCTTCCAGAATATCGACGCCCCAGCCGCTCCCTTTCAAGCCAAACTCACGTGTTGCTACCATCGTTAGGTACGTGCCATTGATCGAGGTGCCGCCGCCGTTCTGCGTAAAGGCTTTAGTAAACCGTTCATCAGTTTTGAAAACTCGTTTCCATAGTTCCAGATTGTCACGTTCTGTTTCCTGCATTTCGTTAATGCTCTGGACGACTTCGGAAGCTTTCGGCAGGTTCTCTTCTCGGTTAATTCGTTCAACAAGCTGATCAACGTCCTGAACGATAGTTTTTACTTTTTCACTCAACTTCTCTTCTGGCTCTGCTCCTTCACCAGAGGCATATACGCCATAGCCCATATCGTTGAGCGTCTCACGCGCCTGTTTGGCCTGGGTATCGGTTACAACCGGAGGCGGCACTTCCTCTTTTTTGACCACGTTTGAGGCGGTATTTTGCTCCGCTGTCGGTTGTTTTTGTGATGAGCCTTCGTCTTCTTCAAAGCGGCCGTTAGCTTCAAGCCATGAAGTAATATGGCGGCGCAGACTTTCCGGAAAATGGTAAGTATCTTTCGCCGGAACGTTCTGCACTACGCCGAAAATGCTGGCACGGTCATATTTGAGTATGTTCGGTGTGACATGCAGTGATGCAGACCAACGTTTAAAATCCTCACGATCGTCTGCAATGATTTTCTCCGCGTCGCGAAGGTTGCCTGATAATACTGGCGCGTCGGCAGAGATAGGGAGCAGCGCAACAGCGATCTCCTGATCCAGTGTTGCATAGGTATGTTTATAACCACGCTTTGGCGCGATTTTAACGTTGTTATCAGTGCTGGGGGTATAATTTTGGCCTGGTACCATTTCTTCGCGTTTACCTGGATTTTCAAGCCAGCGTTTTACAAATTGAGAAATAGCCGCTTTACCCGGCATCTGGTTTTCAAAATGGGAGAAGATGCCATGGATCAGATTGTTCAGACCTTCCACGTGCATATGTTTCACTGGTTCGTTATTGTGCAGGGCGCAAAGCACATTGAAATTAAAACGGTCATCCTCTTCTATGGATTCGTCGTGGTTATCCAGATCATCAAGATAATCTACAACCTGCGAATAGAGCTGGCCGTTTATCTCTAATTTGCTGAAGAGTAATACAGCAGCAAAACGCTCCCTGGGGGATACCGTCATCAGATCGATAACTTCATCGCCTGCCGGCAACTCGGTGGCGCCGTCATCCTGGCTGTTAGCCACCCATTTTTCACCGTCAAAGGTATTTTCCTGGGCGAAATGTTCATCGAACTGGCCGACTGCCGGCAGTGGCTGGCCTTCAATGTGTTCCCACAGCTTAGGTTTGAAATAGTTGTCTCCGTTCGCCGGGTAAGACTCCCAGAGTTTTCCGGTCATAATACTTTCAGCGACTTTCTTGTTAGGTGCTTCGACGGCGATCACCAGCTGCACGGCACCGCAGTCTTTGATTGCGGATTTTTTGGGCTCAAATAAGCCGTTGTATATGGTCATTGGTCTTTCCTCTTTCATTACTAATCCGCTGGTTAGGCGTCTTGTTTAATTTCAGGGAGCAGTCCAGCGATCACGCGTTCTGCAGTTTCTTTAGCTTCTTCCAGAAGTTTTAGTTCGCTTTCAAGATGAACCTTTTGGCTTTCTGCCAGTTCCTTAATTTCTGATGAATCAACCTTGAGATAGCACTCGCCGTTTCTTCCATCCGCTAAAATTCCGGAGGAATGGCATTCGTTACTGCAAATATTGATAATTCTGTTTGCGCGATCTAAGCGGTCTTTAATTTCGCGAATTCTTTCCAGCAATTTTTTAATATCCATGGTCTTTCCTCTTGGTTGCAGGCGCAGGTCACGCGCCAGTTAATTAAAACGGTACGTCGTTTTCTTCAATCGGAGAGTGGTCGATGCACAGCAGCTGTTGGATCTGGTCTTCAATAACATTTAGCTGCATATCGGCTTCAACTGAGATTTGTTCTTTCCTTGCGCGCAGGGCATTAACCTGCATCCCGATTATGTCGATAGGTTCTAATGGTGGAATGGGAATCTCCAGCGTTTTGGTCGAAACGAGAACGTATATACCGGGAAACTTCTGTGACATGTCACAAGTCGATGCATGGTAAGAGGTTGGTAAAAAAGGATTAGTTGTTGCCAGAACGTAGATTGTTACTGGGATGGTAAGCGCTTCCATAGCGACTCCTTGTTAATGTATACTCAGAGCCGATCAGTGTTGATTCTGTCGGCATTGGTCTTTCCTCGCTACGGGGTTGGTCCCCTGTAGCATTCCGGGCGGTTTGGTCACTGTCCCGGGTAAATTAGCCCACTTCGGTGGGCTTTTTTACGCCTGCTGGTTGCCGGTCTTTCCTGGCAGTCAAGGCTGGTCAGGCCCGTTGGTCATTGGTCTTTCCCCCGGTCTTTCCCGGCGTCAGAGCTGGTCATGCTCACTGGTCTTTCCTCGCCACTTCCCTCTCTTGGAGGGCTTCAGTTTTCACTGAAGGGTCACAAAATCATGCTGTTAAAAAAAATTGCCCGCCGCAAAGCGGGCAAAGACTACACACAGCAGTTTTCCTCTGGTACCACGCTGGCTACGTGATTCTTTACAACTGGGAGCGCACTCCGCCTTTTGATTTAACAACATCGCCATAACTGATAAAAATGAAGTGCGCTCTCATGTTGTATCCCGGACTCTTCCCGGGAGTCACACCGTACCGCCACGATGGTGAATCGCCTGTCGTGCCTGGACACCTAGCTTGCACATTCCGGCTACCCGCTGGGCTATGTACCAAGGAGCCCCCGGACCGCTTCGACGCATGTGCCATACGCCGGTTGCAGTCTTTCCCGCATGTCATCGTACTGTCGGCGACCCGAAGAATTCGCGCCCGTCTTTCCGGACTGTCAGAACTGTTTCTGAACAACTGCCGCGTGGTTAGTGCGTCGTTGATGGAGGTTAATTTAATCAAGGTTAAATTTAACGTCAAGATAGTTTTGTTTATAAAAGTTAAATGTGATGACAAAAGAAAACAAACACATTGATTATTAAGTGTTTATTTTTTCTTATTTGATTTTCTTGCCTGAAGAAGTTCGTAAAAAAGCCGATTGAAATCGTCAACCTTGCCACGTAAGTCAGCGATATGTCGCTCTTTCTCTGATTCCGGCAGTGACCTGAATAGTGTGATCAGCTCACTTTCAAGATCATCAAGCTTAAGTGGCTCTTCGTTTGATTCAGGAATTGTTGGCTGATGGTTTTCATCACCAAAAAGAATCCATGTAGGTGAGCACCTCAACGCTTTACTGAGCTGGAAGAGGTTTTGGCCGCGGGGTTCGTTATCACTGCTTTCCCATTTAGAAATGGACACGTGGGAAACCTGCGCGAGCTTCGCAACTTCGCGCTGGGTGAGGTTCAATTCTTTGCGCCGATTTTTAATCCGATCGCCAGGGGTCACGTTGTTCATCAGGTTAATATAAATTTACTTGACTTAATTTTCTTTAACTCTTAACTTTGTTTCTTAAAGTTAACAAAGTGGGAGTTCATCAATGTTGAAAGAAGATGCCCTGGCATTCTTTGGGAATGCCACAAAACTGGCTCACGCAGCCGGTGTGTCTCTACCAGCAGTTTCTCGTTGGGGGGAAGTAATCCCCGAACGCCGCGCTGCTCGCCTGGACAGAGCGACAAAGGGCGCTCTCAAATATGATCCTGTGTTTTATCAAGGGCAGCAGCCAGGTAACGCAGCTTAGCAGCAAGCGAATTTGATATCTGATTACGCTTAATCAATTTTCAGCGACAGGAGACGCGAAGTGGAAAACCTCGATGAACTGAAACGAGAGATCTTTAACTGGGCAGCAGAAAGCGGGCAGGAGTTAGTCGCCATCGAGATCAGCCGTATGTGGTTTCGTCTCGGCGGTAATACCGGCGCGCTGAAGCTGCACCAGATTGAAGATGCTGCGGGAAACGCCAACTGGCGGGCGATCAACAACAACCGGCAACAGATTTTTCGTTGGCTGCGAGGCGAGACCAAAGCTGCGAGAGCCAAAACTATGGCCCTGGCCAAGGCGATGGAAGCGGCGCTGCCGGCGGAACGTTACGCACGCCTGGACATGTCTACCCAGTATTTGATCTGCGTCGCCATACGCGAATTTGCGGCGGCCATTATCGCGTTATTGCTCGAGGCCAGAGACGGCCCGCAGCAAGTTGCGAAGGCATTGCAAGCGATGAGAGAAACACAGCGCCTGACCAGCGTTTAACCTGTACCGAGGAAAGACCAATGAGAACACAAGACCGCATCACCTGGCGGAACGGGTTTCGCCGGAACGGGGTGCAAGTCCCGATGGAAGATATCGAATCGATTTTCGAGGAACGTCGCGCTGCTGCGCTGACAATCTGGGAACGCTACGAGCTACGCAAGGCAGAGCTGCAGGAAGCGGGCCTCACCCAAAAAGAATACGAAATCGCCTGTCGTCAGCTGGCTGACTCGCTGGGGATCTGACGATGAATATTTTGCCATTACTCGACAGACCGATCGCCTTCCAGCGCAGTTTTATTCGCCTGGATATTGGCGTGACGGCTGCGCTGTTTCTGTCACAAATGATCTATTGGACTAACCGTTCCGACGATGACGGATGGGTATATAAAACTCAGGAAGAATGGGAAGAAGAAACAGGCCTTTCCCGCTATGAGCAGGAGGGCGCACGCAAGAAACTTCGCTCAATTGGTGTACTACAGGAAAAAAAGAAAGGTGTACCTGCTCGGCTTTTCTACAAGGTTGATAATGATGTTTTATTTCAAGCTCTTGTAGCCGCAAACAAGGATGCGGAAAAACCACATACTGGAATGCGGAAAACCACCAAACAAGTCAGGGGAAAACCAGCAAACTTTCTTACAGAGAATACTACAGAGAATATAGATCCCCCTAACCCCCTGAAGGGGGAAGGCGTTGAGTTAATTCTTTCCGATGCACAAAAAGCGCTGGATTTTTACAACGAGCAAACCGGTACCCGCTGCCGAGACCTGAAACCGTTTGTGATGATGCTGACGCCGACCACCACCCGGGCAGGGTACACCCTGGACGAATTGCAGTTGGTTATCCGCTGGGTGCTGGCCACATGGCGCCGTCGCGGCGATAGCCTGCCGAAGCCTGCGAACATCTGCCGGATAAACCGCTTTGATGGCTATCTTGCCGACGCTGAGGCGTGGGCTGTTTTAGAGGCGAAGATTGACCCGGAAGCCGTCATGAACGGCTACAACGAAATTTTCGCTGACGTTCTGCCTGCTGCTGAACTGGATGCCGACCGCCGCCGGATGATCACCCGCCTGGCTGCCCACATGAAAAATAAAACTACCGGTGCATTCCTGGGGTACTTCGAAAAATTCCGCGCTGATGCTCCTGATTTTTATTTCGGTACAGATGGCGGATGGCGAGCCAGCTTTGACTACCTGATGAAACCAGAAACGTTACGTAAGACCCGGGAAGGTTCGTTATGACTCCGCAGGAACTGGAAGCTTGTGTGCTAGCTGGCCTGTTAAACGGCGGTGCCAGCCCGGATGCATTCGACGTGATCGCCTCTACGCCTGAAGAATCTTTCAGCATAGGGTTTCATCGTCGCGCGTTCTCCGAAATTAAAAAACAGGCGCTGGCGAACGGCCTGATCGACATGCTTTTTGTCAGCGAAGCGCTGGGCGGTAGTAGCCTGGCTGATTTATCAGAGATTACGCGCATGCCTGCCACGGTACCGAACCTGAAGGGTTACGCCGGAAAAATGGTTAAGGCGTGGCGCAGCCGCCGTATGGCCGAATTACTGCAGCAGGGCGCTGATGGTATCCGGCAGGCAAACAACCAGGAACAGCGCGATCAGGTTGTTGAAACTGCCGTGGCGCAGCTGCTGGACATGACCGGCGACACTGGCGACGTGCGGCCGGTACACATGAGCGAATTATTGCCTGTGTACATGGAAACCATGCAGAAACGCATGGACGGCGAAGAGGGCACCCGAAATTTAAAGACCGGGATCGACGAACTGGACGATGCCACTGGCGGTATTAACCTGCAGGATTTGATTGTTGTCGCTGGCCGTCCTGGCATGGGTAAAACGGAATTTGCGCTGAAGATTGTCGATGGCGTTACTGCTGCCGGCGGTGGCGCGTTGATATTCAGCATGGAAATGGCTGCTGCGCAAATCGTAGAACGCTCTCTGGCGGGCTCTGGCAACATGTCGGTTTCACGCCTGCGTAATCCCCTCGATATGCAGGATGAGGACTGGGCGCGCTTTACAGCGGCCATGGAGACCATGAACGGGCGCGATATCTGGATCGTCGATGCTACCGATATGACGATTGAGCAAATCCGGGCTGTTGCAGAGACGCATAAGCGCCGCTATCCGCATCTGGCGATGATCGTTGTTGATTACCTTGGCCTGATTAAAAAACCGAAGGCAGAACGTAACGACCTGGCGATCGCCCACATTTCCCGAAACCTTAAAACTATGGCTATGCGCCTGCATACGCCGACGTTCGCGCTTAGCCAGCTTTCACGCGCCGTGGATTCCCGTCCGGCTGGCCAGCGTCGCCCGGTTATGTCAGACCTCCGCGACTCCGGTTCTATCGAGCAGGACGCCGACAGCATCATGTTCCTGTACCGCGATGAAGTCTACAACCCTGAAAGTCCGGCGGCGGGGATCGCCGAAATCATCCTGGGGAAAAGTCGATTTAGTGCTGCTGGTGCCGTTATCTATCAGGAGTTTAAAAACGGTCACTTCCTGCACGTTGATCAGCATGTCGGCAAAGAGAAAACACGCATTCAGTTGGAGGCAGCAAAACCACGAAAACAACCGCGTAGATATTCAGATAAGTACAACACCGATACATTTTAACTGCGCCTGACCAGCGCAATATAACCGAGGAAAGACCTATGACCACGAATTTAAATTACCCAAAACCAGTTAATCTAGACGATGGCTGTAACTGGATCCCCGTTATTCTGTGGCGCATGAACGCCGGCGCCCGTGCGCGTAGCCGTTCTGTGTTCGTCGCAGCTCCGCGACCAGAACCAGTTCCGGGGATCACCCCGAAAAAGCCGGTAAAACGTGAAACTACTACGGCCGCGGTATCCGGCCGCCGTCGTAAAACACATGTCGGCACCGTGATTTATTACAAGGGTGAAAAAACTGTACGGCTCAGCGAGGGTGCTACCGTCTGGTCTGCTGGACCTAATGAGCATTTCGATAAAAAAACTGGCCAGCGTGTCGGCAGCATTGGCCGGCATCGCCTGCTGCTGGAGAGTATTAAACCCCTGAATAGCACCATTGATGAAGTTTCCGCCCAGCAGTTGGTTGCGCTGATGAAGGGTAAGACACTGTCGTATCAGAACATTCTTTCAGCCATCAAAAAACATCATCCTGATGCTGAGATCACCTTACGTGATCTGCAAAAACGTATCTCGACGATGCTCGCATCGAATCACGTCGGAATTATTCGGCATGACGACATGCCAGTGCCGCATTTCACACTGACCAGCGTGGATCCCCGCTATTACGCCAACTCAGAAAAAACGAGGGCATGAGGCATGGCCGGGCAATCAGATTATCTGCCGCCCGGCTTACCGCTCAATCGCGCCAAATGGCCGCAGGAGTGCCAGCTCAAAGAGCACTACGACATGCGGGCAGCGGCACTCATACGTCAGCTGTTCGAGAAGAAAGTTACTCGTCAGTTCATTGTTGAGTCGATTGCAGCGACGCCGGAAAGCTACCGGGAGTTTTTCAAAGAGAGATTAAATTTTTGGCGGGAGAAGAGAGCATGAAACAGTTTCTAAACAGCGGTTTGATTGGAGTTCAAAAAAATGGCTAAAAACTCGATCGACGCGTATGGCGCCAGCGGAAAAACCAACGTTCTGATGTTCGAACCAGAAAAGCTGCATCTGGTTACCGACAAAACGCACCCGCTTTACGATGAGCGTATCCACCTGCCTATCAGCGAGGCAATGGTGCTGAACATCATGGACCAGGGCGTTCTTGAGCCGATTATCGTCTGGAAGGACCCCGAAAGCGGGCTGGCCTGTGTGGTGGATGGTCGTCAGCGTGTGCGTCATACCCTGGAGGCTAATAAGCGCCTGGTTAAACAGGGTGATTTTCCATTGCTGGTTCCTGCGGTAACTAAACGCGGTTCTGCCGCTCGAATGGCTCAGGCAATGGTCAGCGCAAACGAAATCCGCCAGGCTGATACGCCGCTGGGTCGAGCCAAAAAGATGGCTGATGCGCTGGAGCGCGGGCATGACGAAGAAGACCTCGCGCTGATGTTCGGCGTCAGCGTCCCCACTGTACGTGCAACCCTATCACTGCTGGATGCCACTCAGGCAGTCAAAGACGCGGTAGAGTCCGGCACAGTGACCGTTACCCAGGCGCGTCAACTTGCATCACTAAAACCCGAAGAACAGCGGGAAAAGGTAGCCGAAATCAAAGCGGCGACCGCTGGCACAACCGGCCATGAAAAAGCCCGGCGTCAGCGTCAGATCCTCGGTGAGGCAAAGCCGCGCCTGAAAACCCGCAAAGAAATCACAAAAGCCCTGGAATCTGCCGAGGGCGAGTATGCGAGCGCACTCCTTTGGGTGCTTGGGGAGGCGCAATGAACGTTGAACCTGAAAGTTACAGCCAGCATGCCCTGCTCGGGTTCGCAGCTGTGGTCGACATTGCATGTTGGGTCGCTGTGATCGTCGTGACCTGGGGGATCTGCAAACTGATTGAGTGGTGGACGGCATGAACGAAAAATACACTTTGATTTATGCAGATCCGCCCTGGACCTACCGCGACAAAGCCAAAGATGGAGAACGTGGCGCCGGGCATAAATACCAGACAATGACTGTGCTCGATATCTGCCGTCTCCCGGTCTGGGAGCTGGCCGCTGAAAACTGCCTGCTGGCTATGTGGTGGGTTCCGACTCAGCCGCTGGAGGCGTTGCAAGTAGTCGAGGCGTGGGGATTCCGCCTGATGACCATGAAAGGCTTTACGTGGAACAAATGCTACAGCCGGCAGACCAACAAACTGGCCCTCGGAATGGGCCATATGACCCGGGCGAATAGTGAGGATTGCCTTTTCGCTGTGCAGGGGAAATTACCCGCCCGGCTGGATGCCGGAATCGTTCAGTCATTCACGGCCCCGCGTCTGGAGCATTCGCGCAAACCGGATATCATACGCGAAAAGCTGGTGCAGCTGCTGGGCGATGTGCCGCGTATTGAGTTATTCGCCCGCCAGTCGTCGCATGGTTTCGATGTGTGGGGAAATCAGTGTGAGTCGCCGGCAGTAGCGCTGCTGCCGGGTATTGTGAAATCTATCAGGGAAGTTACTTAGCTATGGAAAATACCATTCAGGATTGAATGAATCATCAGTTGCCAGTCTGGAGGCCGTCACTCTAGATTTTGGACCGTCTGTATGTTAAAAATATACTCTATCTTTATATGTGGTTGCAGTTTAACCGTTTATGTTTGTTAATATTATTAATGCTAGGTTTTGTTATGATAAAAATAGATGAGCTAAAAGAGGCTATATCTTCGTTTGACAATATTTCCGATATGAATGTTACAGATAAAGGAGTACGTTTTAAATATCAAGGTATTAATACGATTGCAAATACATATGAGGGTGATAATGTTGCATTTAATAAAATAGATGTTATGAACTCCTTTAAGTCTCCTGAATTGTTTGAAAGTAAGGTTGCGGGAGAGAAAATTGCTGAGGTAGTGAATATGACATCTATGACCCCATCGAAGACTACGTATATTCATTTGGGTGAGGAAGGTGGGGCTTTCGTTTGCAGGAATATTTTTTCAGATAAATTAAACACCTTAAAGTATGACGATGAAGTTTCGAAGGAACGGTTTTTAGCTAACTTAAGAGTTGTAATATTGGGGATGATGCTTGAAAATTATAATTGTTTTTATGATATCAAAGAAGAGGCTTCTAAATTAATTGAGGGGCTGAGTGATGAAAGCAAATGATGCCCCACGTATAATTATCCAGTTGATTTTAAGTGCGTTTGTATTTTTTGCTTTCTCTTTTAAATATAAAGCCCAATTAATAGGTTTTCTTTCTGAACAGGTATATTATCAATTGTTGATAATAACAGTTATATTGACTGGGTATTTTTCACGCTGGATTGATGAGTTTCGTATTTTCTTGTGTCATCATTTTATGATGGTGTGCAATAAGCAATACAAAGTAAAGTATCTCAAGGACAATGCATCGGATCTGTTAAGACAGGCAGAAAATGCTAATATTTCAGAAGAAGCGAAAGCAATGGTTTCTGAAATGACTGGTTCTGATTTTGAATTGGAGGTTAAAATTAAATCTTTAAGTGAAGAAATAAAAAGAATAAAAGGTTGAGGGGTATTTATTATTTGAGTGTGACTGTTCTGGGTTATTAAGTAAATGAAGGGTGATATCACTCCCTTCATTTGTCACTTATTAAATTATCAGTATTGTAGGTGGAAAGTAATATTTTACGTTGGGATGATTCTCTATACATAGGTTCAGAAAATAATAGGGATGAGATGTGGCGTGCTGGACAAGAATTGAGCTAGTTGGTCGAATACAAAGTAATGCTAATCCGTCAAGATGATGTGCGGTTTAATGGCCATATCAAATCGTTCAGCAAGCGTCTCTGCGGGAAATGCGGCGAGCCGCTGCTGAAAACCTCCTGCCAATGTGCTGGTGATTCGCAATGTAGGTAATGCGAGGTTGGCACGAAATCAAACTGTCAGCCTAGCATTCAACCATACCAAATAAAACAGAACCTTAAGTGCTGACGGTTTTGTTTTGAATTCAATCAGATAATTTTGTGTTTTATTGTTAGTGTTTAACGATTTGTGCTCTTAAGGATTTGCGCTAGCCGTCAGTTGGTAGTATAAATACTGTAAATTTATACAGTATTTTGTTGAGGGAGAGGTAGTGGTTGATAAGAAAGACGCAGGAGACCTTCTCCCCGACGATGGCGATGTACTGATAACGTGTGAAAATGGGAAGATCAAGAAGACCAGAATAGTCCACTCTGATGAGCATGTGGCGACACTTAACGCGTTGTTTGAGTTAGCTAAATTGACTGGTTACACCATTATCAAACCAGACGGTACTATGCTATAATTACCCTGTTGGCCTGAACACCCAACACAAATGTAATTCTGAACAATTGCTGCGCTAAAGGGGAATCCAATGGCGCAGTATTCATTTATCAAATCAGCAGGCGATGTATTAATCCCTGCATCTCCAGACGCCCGCGAGTTTGTGAAGAAAATTCGCCTGGGGGCAGTTCTTTACTCTGATTTTAAGCAGGCAAGAAACCCGACATTTCACCGCAAATTTTTTGCCCTCCTGAATCTGGGATTTGATTACTGGCAACCTTCCGGCGGTGCAATATCGCCAGCCGATAAAAAACTGGTTCGTGGTTACGTGCAGCTGGTGGCCCACTATGCCGGGCATGGCGACACATTGCAGGAACTGGCGGATCAATATCTCCGTGAAGAGGCCGAAAAGCGCGCCGGGAATATCAGCGCTGTTAAATCATTCGAGGCGTTTCGCGCCTGGGTAACCATCGAAGCTGGTTTTTATAACGAATATCAGATGCCTGATGGCACCATCCGCAAAGAGCCAAAGTCCATATCGTTCGCCAAAATGGACGACCTTGAATTCTCCCAGCTTTATAAGTCAGTCCTCGACGTTCTCTGGAACTTCATTCTGTTCCGCACCTTCCCGACGCAGCAGGCCGCAGAAAATGCAGCCTCTCAGCTTTTCAGTTATGCGGCTTGAGGTCACCACCATGACTAAAGACGATAAAGACTGGCTGTCAGACGCTGCGAATCTTGGGTGTATAGTCTGTCGAAATCTAGGCTTTGGGCCAACGCCTGCCGAAATTCATCATATCCGAACAGGTCAGGGCGCCGGCCAGCGCGCAAATCACAAAAGAACCTTGCCTCTTTGCCCTGCGCACCACCGCACTGGCGGTTTCGGCGTGGCAATTCATGCCGGACAAAAGACATGGGAGGGCAAATACGGTACCGAACTGGAGTTGCTCGATCAGGTGACGACTGAAGTGAAGGTATTGCGCCTATGTCGGGTTTAACCAGAAAAAAAATTGCGGTGCTTGAGCTTATTCGCACCTGTTCGGAAGGGGTAACTTCTGCCGAAGTGATGTATTCGCTCGGTATGTCACGCAGCACTGTATTTTTTATTTTGGACAGTCTGCTTAAAGACAATCTTATATTCCGCGCCCACAACGAAACAGGACGAAATTCACGTCGCATTTATTTCCCAACGGCAGAGCTGGCGGAGAAGTTTTCCGGAAACAAAATCCCTATGAGCAAACGTGAAAGCTTTTTCGACTCCTGCCGGCGCCACAGCAAAAACTACATGATCACTCTGCTGCTGCGGAGTGCACGACAACCACCGAAAGAGGAAAACCAATGAGTGAAGCTAAACCGCAGGACGGCAGCACAGTAAAGGGCTACCGCACATTAACCGCTGGCGACATTGAGCGGATGAACCGCCTCAAAGGTGTCAGCCGGCATTTTTGCAGTCTGCTCGATACTGAGCAAGAGGTTGCAACGGCTGAAGTTGTCGAGCGTGGTAGTCAGGCCGAAACCGAGAGAGCAGAGGCTTTGCGCTGCATGGCTATCGCCCGCACCAAAATGCAGGAAGCCTGTATGTGGGCATGCCGTGCAGTCGCCCGCCCTGATGCAGACTGCTAACAAATCCGGAGATCAAGAGGCCATTTCAGTTGGTGGCCTCACTGCAAGCAGCATGAACGGAGAAACCAATGATCACCCTTAATGACGAAGAAGCCGAAAAACTCTTGGAGCTGATGAAAGCCCGCTTTCTTAAAGCGCACCTGAATACAGCCATGTATGGCGCAGCTGCTTACGCGAACGGCAATTCTGACCGTGTGATTTTACGCGCAGTAAAAAACGGTGACGCCCCAGAACTGAAAATCCTGATGACCGCTATGGGCCTCATCCCTGAAGAGGAAGACAACAGTGAAAAAACTGCATGAGTTAGACACCAGTATTCAGGTGGAGATCGTCAAAAGTGCTGGCGCCGTTCTGGCTAAAAATTTTGGCTGGCCCGGCGGTTCGGACGGAACGCAGGCAGCTAAAGACATCGTCACATCTGTCGTGGATGCATTCCTGTCGCTTTACCCGGAAGAAAAACCACACGATGAAAAAATTGAAGAGCCAAAAAGCGATACCGAAGAAATTCAGCAGAAACGGAAATACACCCGTCGTAACACGGAGTAATGAGATATGGCAGCGCCAAAGGGCAATAAATTCTGGCTGGCACGCAGCAAGCACGGGAGAAACCCAAAGTTCTCTGATCCTGAAAAGCTGTGGGATGCCTGCTGTGAATATTTCGACTGGGTGGAAAAACACCCTCTGTGGGAAACCAAAGCATTTAGTTTTCAGGGGACAATCACTAAAGCCAGACTCCCAAAAATGCGTGCTATGACGCTTAGCGGCTTGTTTCTGTTCCTCGATATAGACCGGAAGACGTGGGAAGCATACGCGAAGAATAAAGATTTACTCCCGATCACTACGCGAGTGGAAAGCCTCATCTATGAGCAGAAATTTTCTGGCGCTGCCGCTGATCTGCTTAACGCCAACATCATTGCTCGCGAGCTTGGGCTGGTGGAGAAAAAATCTGTTGAGGGTGATCTGGAAATGACCGTCAAGGTAAAGCACTTCAACGAAAAAGAATAGCCAGGCGTTTAAATTGCCTGGCTAATCGATTGAATGAGAAAAATCCCGGCATTTTATCCAGTAGAGTGAATAGGAAGTGAATAAATGGCAGAAATTATTCTCCCGGCGAACAACTGGACTCCACGCCCACATCAGCGAAGGGCATGGGCTGAAATTCAGGGTGGAAAAAAAAGAGCGGCGCTTTGCTGGCCTCGCCGTTACGGGAAAGATGATTTCAGCCTGCACATGACAGCATGTAAGGCATTCGAGCGTGTCGGGAACTATGCCCACTGCCTGCCGCAGGCGAACCAGGTAAGAAAGGCTATCTGGAAGGCGGTTAATCCGAGGACGGGGCGTCTGCGTATCGATGAGGCTTTTCCTCATGAGTTGAGAAGAAAAACGCTCGATAACGAGATGATGATCGAGTTCATCAACGGTTCCACGTGGCAGGCAGTCGGCAGCGACAACTATGGCGCGCTCATTGGTTCCGGTCATGTCGGGATTGTTTTCTCTGAATGGGCACTAAGTAACCCCTCTGCGTGGGCATTTTTGCGTCCGATACTGGCTGATAACGGCGGCTGGGCTTTTTTTGTCTCCACACCACGCGGGAAAAACCACTTCTACAAAATGTTCCAGGGTGGGTTAAAGGATCCTGACAACTGGTTTTGTGATCATTTAAGCGCCGATATTACGCTGCACATCCCACCGGAAACACTCGCTCAGGAGTTGCGCGAGATGCAGGCAGAGCGCGGGGAGGATGAGGGGCAAGCTCTGTTCAATCAGGAATACATGTGCGACTGGAACGCTGCAATACCCGGTGCCTATTACTCATCGATTTTGGTTGGTCTGGAGAAGGCAGGGCAAATAGGGAATGTGCCGTGGGATCCCCAGTATGAGGTTTACACGTCATGGGACCTGGGCATTGGCGACGCAACGGCTATCTGGTTTTATCAGTTTATCGGAAAAGAGGTACGCGTCATTGATTATTACGAATCGTCCGGCGTTGGCCTGGAGCACTACGTAAAAATATTGCGCGAGAAACCGTATACCTATGCTGAGCGTCATTTCTTCCCGCACGATGTACGCGCCAGAGAACTGAGCACCGGAGCATCACGCGAAGAGACGCTGGGCAAGCTGGGGATACGCTGTAAGGTACTGCCGGCCACATCGGTTGATGATGGTATCAGCGAGGTGCGCATGATGCTGCGTTCCTGCTGGTTCGATAAGGCCAAATGCGAAAAAGGCCTGGAGGCTCTGGGACAGTATCAAAAAGAGTGGGACGACACTCGAAAAATGTATAAGCCAACCCCTCTGCATAACTGGACGTCTCACGGTGCAGACTCATTCCGCTATGGTGCAGTAGGCAGTAAGTCTTTGCGTAGCGGCAACCGCCACACAACCCAGCAATTTGCCCAGTCCAATTACGATCCTTATAACCCTCCTGGACAAAGCCAGCAGTTTTACGCTGATTCCGACTGGGATCTGTACGGGGATAACTGATGTCAGACCAAAACACACAAGAAAATGAATCAGAGCGTATCGGCCGGATACTGCGCGAGCAAAAGAGCATGGAAACGGATCGCTCCGTATTCGAACAGCACTGGCAGGAAATAGCAGAGCGCATTCTACCGCGCAGTGCTGAGTTCAAGGGGACCAGGCAGAAGGGCGGTAAACGTACCGAGAAAGCGATAGATGCTACTGGCGCGCTGGCGCTGCAAAAATTCGGAGCGGCCATCGAATCAGTTATCACCCCGAGAACACAGAAATGGCACACTCTCAGCAATGAGCGATTCGCTAATGATGAAGAGGTGCAGCGTTATTTCCAGGAGGTTCGCGATATTCTCTTTCGCCTCCGTTATGCGCCGTGGGCTAATTTCGCCTCGCAATCTCATGAGCATTATATTTCCTCGGGTGCATTTGGGACCGGCTGCACGTTCGTTGATAACGTGATCGGAAAGGGCCCGCGTTATTGCACTTATCACCTGCGAGAAATTTATTTCACTGAGAATTTCCAGGGGATGATCGATGTTGTTCACCGTAAATATTGCATGACTGCCCGTCAGGCTATTCAGCAATTTGGTGAAGATAATCTCCCTCAACAGGTAAGAACGACCGCGAAGAACGATCCGTCAAAGCAATTTAACTTCCTGCACCGCGTCGAACCTAATGATAAACGTGACATGTCACGGCAGGACAAAGAGGGCATGCCCTTCCGGTCTGTGCATATTTGCATGGAGGGTAGCAAGATTGTGCAGGAGGGCGGTTACTGGTCGCAACCCTACGCAATCAGTCGATATTACACCGCACCTGGTGAGGTATATGGACGCTCACCTGCAATGGTTGTTCTACCGGATATTAAGCTGCTGAACGAAATCAACCGCGCCATTATCGAGGGTGCGCAAATGGCCGTGCGCCCGCCGATGCTGTTACCGGAAGACGGCATTCTGCAACCGTTCAAAATGATGCCTGGCGCGCTGAACTTCGGCGGAATGAACCGGGACGGTAAACCACTTGCCTTACCTCTGAATACTGCGACTGATTTTAGCGTGGCTATGACGCTGGCAGAGCAGAAACGACAGACAATCAACGACGGTTTTTTTATCACGCTCTTCCAGATCCTCGTTGATAACCCGCAAATGACTGCAACAGAAGCGATGCTGCGTGCGCAGGAAAAAGGTCAGCTGCTGGCGCCGACCGCAGGGCGTATTCAGGCCGAGTTCCTGGGGACTCTGATCCTGCGGGAAATTGACATTGCTTATCAGAACGGACTGCTGCCCGAACCGCCCGAACAACTGAAGGAAATTGGTGGCGAATACGATATCGAATACACCAGCCCGCTGGTGCGCCTGCAGATGAGTGAAGAAGCGAGCGGGATTATGAACGTCATTAATGCTGCCGGCACTATCGGACAGTTTGATCAGAATATTGCCCGCACCCTGAATGGCGATGCCGCATTGCGCTTTATTGCTAAAGCCAGTGGCGCACCGCTTCAGGTGGTTAAAACCGAAGACGAAATGGCTGCGCAGGATGCTGCAGATCAGCAACAACTGCAGCTTCAGCAGCTTCTTGCTGCAGCACCGGTGGCTGCAACCGCAGCTAAAGATTTCGCCCAGGCCAATCAGATTGCGCAGACACCTGCGCCGTCGCCAGCGTTACAGGGATAATGATGAACCGTATAAAAAGTCTGTGGCTCACGCTGAACCGTGCGCGGGCTTTCCAGTCAGTCTTCGGCACCCCGGGGAACATGACGCCGGAACAGAAAGTTGTCATCCGACTATTGGCAAAACTCTGTCACGTCAATTCTTCCAGTGTCGCTATTTCCCCAACGACCCAGCAAACCGACCCATATGCCGTATTTGTTTCGGAGGGCCGCAGGGAAGTTTTCCTGCACATAAACCACTATCTCGGCCTTTCGCAGGCGGATATCTCCGCCATTATCGCCGAAGAGATGAACGAACTTAACGAGGACGACAACAATGAATCTGTTTGAACGCTTAATCCTGCGCCGTCTGATGAATGCAACCGTTGAAGGCGGGGAAGGTGGTGGCGCTGCCGCAGGTGTTGATTCTGCCGCCCAGCAGCAGAATAGCGATGCGGCCCAGCAACAAAACCTTTTAAATCCAGGCGCTCAGCAACAGCAGGGGGGAGAGGGACAGCAGCAACAGCAGCAGGCCGCCCAACAGCAGTCGCAGATCACCGCGCCGTTCCTCGAAAAACTTCCAGAAGATAGCGACGAAAAAGGCTGGCAGGAACTTTACGAGAAGTTGGGGCGCCCGGAAAAAGTTGAAGACTACGGTATTAAGCCACCGGAAGGCAGCGATGGGACATTTTTAAATACGGCCTTGAGCTGGATGCATGAAAGCGGGCTCAATAAAAAGCAGGCTGAAACCGTAATTAATAAATTCAACGAATATGCAGCCGAACAACAAAAAAGTGCCCAGGAAAATATTGCTAATCAAAATGCTGCTAACCGGGAAAAGGTTATCAAGTCCTGGGGAAGTGAAGTTGAGGCAAATACAGCGATCCTCCAGAACGCCGTGCAGCGATTTTTCCCCGATGCTGTGATTGAAAAATTCAACACTGCGGGATTACTCAATGACCCAGACCTTGTGAATGCAGTCCTGGCGATCGGTAAAGCGCTAGGTGAAGACAAAACAGTTACAGCCGCAGCGACGGGTAATGCAGCAGAAAAAGACATTGCTCACCGCATGTGGCCGAACATGCAATAAGGAGTTTTAAATGCCAACACTTACCGGCTTACCGACTCTCTGGGACGCAGCGAAATTGCTTGATCCTGATGGCACTTCTGCGAATGTCGCGGAGGTTCTGGATCAGGACAACGAAATGCTCTGGGATTGCCCGTTTTATGAAGGCAACCTGCCGACCGGAACGCGCATCACAACCCGTACTGGTTTACCTGCTGTGTACTGGCGCAAGCTGAACAAAGGTATTCCGGAAAGCAAGGCAACTACCGCGCAGGTAGATGAGACTACCGGTCTTCTTGAAGCCCGCTCTCAGGTTGATGTTCGGGTTGCTGCGCTGAATGGCAATACCGCAGGTTTTCGCTTCAACCAGTCCAAACCGTTCATGGAAGCGATGAACCAGAAGGCTCAATTCCAGATGCTTAACGGTACGCTTGTTGGGCAACCGGAGGCATTCCTGGGTATTGCTCCACGTTTCAGCGATTTGTCTGCGCCTAATGCCGACAACATCATCGACGCTGGCGGCACTGGTGCGAATCTCACCTCGATTTATCTCATCGGATGGGCGCCTGACAAGGTCTACGGAATTTTCCCGAAAGGTTCAAAAGCCGGTCTGACTCATCGTGATTTGGGCGAGGGCGACGCCTTTGATGATGATGGCAACCGCTTCCGGGCGCTGATGGACCTCTATACCTGGGATCTCGGTATTGCGCTGCACGACTGGCGCTACGTCGTCCGCATCGCCAACATTGATGTTACCGCTCTGCGTACTAACGCTAATGCGGGTGCAAACCTCATCAAACTGATGGCTATCGCGGAAGAGCGTATCCAGTCACTGGTTGGTGTAAGCCCGGCTTATTACATGAACCGCACACTGCGCGCGATGCTGCGTCTGCAGCTGGTTGATGCCGTGAAAAACTCAACCCTGACAATGGAAATGGCTGGCGGACGTCGTGTGATGTTCTTTGGCGAAGTTCCGGTGCGCCGGGTTGACCAGTTAAAAATCGGGGAAGCTCAGGTCGTCGCCTCTTAACGGGGCGATTTTCCGGTTTACTTTTTCAGGAGATAACCATGTTTGTTGATGCCCAGCTTGAATTTTCTGACTCTCAGGCGATCACCGCCTCAGCGGCCAGCACGAACATCATCGATTTTAACCCAGCATTCGATTACAACACTGTGATCGATGCTGGCGCTGGCGAGCCGACTTTTCTGGTTGTGACTCCGTCGGTGACATTCGCTGCCGCAGGGGCGGCCACGCTTGCGATTGAGTTACGCGCTTATGCCAACGAGGACAAAAGCGATACACCAACCGTTATTTTTTCTACTCCAGCGAAAGCGCTGGGCAGTCTCGTCGCAGGCAAACCGGTTGTCGTGGTGGCGCTGCCTTCGGCCAATTATAAACGCTTTTTAAGTCTGCAATATACGGTCGCTACAGGCCCGTTCACCGCCGGCGCATTAGATGCCTTCATAACGAAAGATGCGCAGACGTGGCGCTCTTACGCTAATAACGTTGAGTTCGCCGCGCTTAATCTCAGCATTGCTTAATTTGGGTGGAGTGAGTGCGTTTTCAGGGGCTGCGGCCCCTGCTTTTTTATGAGGTATTATGATGACCGGTCAGACAGATATCATGAATCTGGCGCTTGTTTCCTTCCTGGGATCCGACCATCTCATGGATCGTGATGAGCAGGATAAAAACACGCGCGTTATGAACCTGATTTACAACCCCCTCCTCGAAAAACTACAGCGCGAATATGCCTGGAATTTTTGCGCCCGCAGCACCCAGCTTACCCCGTTAAACAAAACGCCTGTCATCGACTATCAATACGCTTACCAGCTGCCCGTTGATTTAATGGTACTGGTATCGGTGGGGGACAGATATTACGGGCGTGATTTCTCTGAATACGATCCCCGCCTGGTCACGGCTGAATATCGCATCGAGGGGCGGGAATTGCTGACGGATCTACAGCCACCGCTTAGCGTGCGCTATCGGGCCAGAGTAACCGATGCATCACAATTCGACTCCACCTTTGTTGATGCGCTGGCTTGTATGCTGGCGGTTCGCTCCTGTAAAGCAGTGACCGGCAAGGATACGCTGGTTGAATCGCTGTTGCAGCAGTTCCAGATGATCATCGCAGGAGCCATTCGCGTAAACGCTATAGAAAAGCCCAGCGAGAAATTCCCACCTTCAACCTGGATGGAGGCTCGTTTGTAATGGCAAAAATCCGTCCTATAAAGCGTAGCTTTAATGCTGGAATACTTTCGCCTGTGATGTATGGGCAAGTAGATTTTGATAAGTGGGCCAGCGCCGTCAAGTACATGAAAAACTTCATACCGCTACCGCAGGGGCCCGCGCGTCGCCGCGGCGGGACGCAATACGCCGGCTCAGTAAAAAACAGCAGCGACCGAGTCTGGTTAGCATCATTTCAGTTTAGTACGACGGAGGCTTTTATCCTGGAGTTTGGCCCTGGATACATCCGGTTCTGGTACAACCATGCGCAACTGCTGGATGGCGATAACAACATTCTTGAAATTGAAACGCCGTGGGGAGCTGATGATCTGACCCGTAACGGGAAATTTGGCCTGTCTCTGCAGCAGTCAGCAGATGTGATTTACATAACCTGCACAAATGGAAATTACCCGGTTCATAAGCTGACCCGAAACACTAATACCAACTGGAGCCTGGCAGAGGCCGGTTTTTCGGGGGGGCCATTCGCTGATATTAATTCTGACAAATCCAGCGTCGTTTACACCGACCAGTTCAGGATCTGGTCTGAGGATGGAAACGATTTGCCTGACGGCACCCCAACCACTACAAGCCTCTGCAACATCACTGCCAACACAGATATTTTTCAGACTGCGCATGTAGGGTGTCTTTTTTACATCGAAGCCAGCACTGATGCAGTGGATGATGATACCGGTCATAGCGGTTACATACCCGCCTGGGCTGCTGGCACATCAGAAACTTTCTCCGCCGGTGTTTTCTGCCGTTCAGATGGGAAATATTACGAAGACATGGACGGTACCAAGACCGGTAATACGCAGCCTACATGGACAGCTGGCGCCCACAGGGATGGAAGCGGTGGTGATGCGTCGCTCTGGCGATATTCAGGCGGTGGCTGGGGGATCATTGAGATAACAGCGGTCAATAGTTCCACATCCGCAACCGGTAAGATCGTCACTGAACTACCACCCAGCGTCAGAAACACAGTTGGGAAAACGTATAAATACGCTTTCGGTGACTGGTCTGATGTTCTCCGCTACCCCCAGTTTGCGGCATTTTTCCGGGGACGCCTGGTCTTCGCTGGCCGGCAAAAAATATGGTCCAGCGTCGCTGGTGATCTGCAGAACTTCAGCCCAATGACAAATGGCTATGAGGCAGAAAGCGACGATTCGATTAATGATCGCATTGATGATACTCAGGACACCATGCAATGGCTGGTCGCCTCCGCAGGGAAAATATTTATCGGGACTGCCGGGTATGAATTCTCCTATGGCGAGCAAAGCCTGACTTCCGTTTTTGGCGCGGGTAATACAAAGGTTGAGCTGAACAGTACGATCGGCAGCAACGAAGTGCAGGCAGAGCGCCTTTTTGATCGAGTTGCGTTTGTGCAGCGTGCTGGGCGCAAGGTGATGATTGCCGCCTATGATTCGGGCAGTGACTCGTTTTCAGCAACCAATTCCTGCATTCTGGCCCCCCATCTTTTTACGTCTGAAATAATTGCTCTGGCGTATCAGCAGGAGCCCAACCGGATCCTTTGGGTGTTGCTGGAAGAAGGCAAACTGCTGGGACTGACCTATGACGCAGAGCAAAACATCACCGGCTGGCATGAGCATGATACCGGCGGAGCGGTGGAAAGTATCAAGGTCATTCCGGATATCAGTGGCGGCCGTGATGAGCTGTGGATGGTGGTCAGGCGTACCATTAACGGTGCGACGGTACGTTATCTGGAGTATCTGCTGCCGGAGTATGACAGCGCCTTTATTGCGCAAGCGTGGGCGAGGGTGCTGGATTGTATGGCGACGTACAACGGTGCTGCGACAACCGTTATTTCCGGGCTGGGGTTTCTGGAAGGGCAGACTGTAGCAGTCGTGACCGACGGTGCCACGCACGCATCGCGAACGGTCAGCGGAGGAAGCATCACGCTGGACTGGCCATCTTCTGTTGTTCATGTCGGTATCAATAATGCGGCTGAAATTATCACCTTGCCTCTGGAAGGGGGGATTAAACGCTTTGCCAAAGCACGACTGCGTTTTATCGATACGCTAGGCGGTAAGTTCGGCGATGAGGGCGGAAGATATCTGGATAAGCTTCGCGGGCGAGACTACTCAGACAATATGGATGAGGCGCCGCCTCTGTTTAATGGCGTAGTTACCGTTCCGTGGCCTGGCGAGTTTAATGAGAATGGAAGCATCCGTATCGTGCAGGACCTGCCGCAGCCCATGACCATCGTCAGCATCGATCCAGTAGGAGAAATGGAAGATGACTGAGCCTGTAATCGTCCATCTTGAGGAGTTCCACCTTAATGAAATATTCCCGGACTCATTACCGCCGGAGGCTATTGCGTCGCTGGTATCTTTCCCATCGTTTGCGATGGAATACGGGGAAAAAACACTTGCCGCTGGTGGCGCCATTCAGTTAGCCCCGGGCCGGGTCAGACTCTGGTTACATACCGTACCAGATGCAGAACAGTTCCCTGTTCATATTTTCCGTGCTGCACTGCGGTTTACCGAAATAGCGTTATCCGAAAATTATCGAGTGGAATGCATCTGCGCCGATAACCTGTCTGCCCGCGTTGCAAAAATGCTCAGTTACCAGCAGGACGCTATTATCCGCAATTATCAGCCTGGCTGTGACGCCAGATTATTTTCAATCGTGAGGTGATCATGCTGTTTAAACGCAAATTCACACTGGAAACTGACCCGGCGTCATGGGCTGCTGGTGCCGCTGTTCTGTCGGCTGGTGCAGGAACTTATTCAGCCATCTCCAGCGCAAATAAAAAAGGAAGCGTCATAAAGCCATCGGCGCAGGTTACGCAGGATGCTTCAGTTGCTGAATCCGATGACCTGCTGCGCCGCCGGCAGCGGCAGGGGAACCAAAGCAACGTAACGGGAGCTTCGGGAACCGCTGCTAATACTTCAGGCCAGAAGACGCTGCTGGGTGGCTGATGATCGTTCCGTTTGAGCCCTGGCACCTGGTAGCCATTACGCCGCAACCACATCAGATCGGCAGTATCAGGACTGAACAGCACGCCGGGAACATTGCCAGTGTCGGCGCGTTTACCTGTCTGCACAATGGCCAGCCTGTGGCTATAGGCGGCATCGTACCCGCGGAAAAGTACGGACTGGTATTTGACTCCGGCATAGGGTACGCCTGGATGATGATTTCGGCCGGGATTACTCACCTCTGGCCGGAGATATTCAAGGCAACGCGCCGGGAATTACACCGGGCGCTGGCGAACTATCACCGCATCGAGGCCAGCACCACATTCCCGCAAGGCGAAAGAATGCTGGCGATGCTGGGTATGCGATGTGAGGGGCATCTGAAGAAATTTAACCACAGGGGAGAGGATTCTTCCCTGTGGGCGATAACGAGGTGATCTATGGATTCTGTAAACTGGCAGACGGTCGGCGACAGTTTCAAAAATAATGCAGTACCAATAGCGCAATCCTCAAGCTCTGCGTTAAATGCATTCTCATCATTAAGTAGCACGCGTCAGCAATCCAGTAACCTGAACACCAACGCGCAGCTGCTCGACCAGCAAGCAAACCAGACTATTTTAAACGCAGGCCAGCAGTCGGCGCTCATTCGCCGTCGTGGCGCCCAGTTCCAGGGAGAGCAGGATGCGCGTATTGCTGCGAGCGGTACCGGCTTTGGCGGCACTAATGCGCTGCTGCGCCGGCAGACCGCGCTTAACATCCAGGAGGATGCGAACGCGGTAGCTAACGAGGGCATTCTCCAGTCTGATGCACTGAAGAATGAGGCTGGTGCAATGCGTCAGCAGTCTAAAGCTGCTCGACCAGGCTTACTGGGCTATTTGGGAGCAGGTACATCAGTGGCGTCAACGTTTCTCGGGGCGAAGTACGGGAAGAAGACATAGCAACCTGTTTCGCCCAGTTGAGCACGCAAGCCAAAGCCAAACGAAATAAATTTGCCCAGTAAATAGCGCCCAACGTACTTTCCTCCTGAAACCCAAACAGGAGGAAAGACCATGAATCAGCTGACCAAAACCAAACCTATCCTTTTAACCTACGCACAACGCGAAGCACTGGAAATTATCCAGAGTGAAGAGCGGGCGCGTTCTCCCTACGGCGCAGCGCCATCAATCCCCGAACTGGTGCGTAGCCTGCTTGATATAGCGCTGAAGGATGTCTACGCGGGCATTGAAAAGCAGAAAGAAATAAAGGCGCAGCAGGAAGATTTGGAAAAACTGCTAGCCACCGCGCCGGTAGCAGAAGAAGCGACAAAGGATTTTCTTGCTACACGTAATTCTCTGCTCCAGCAGGAACATGGGGCAGCCCCCGGCTCATTAAATTACATGGGCGCAACTATGCTTACTGAAACAAAACCAGAGGAAGCGTAAATGCCACAACTTCCTTTTTACAACCGTCAGGTGACGACTCAGGGCCTCGGAGCGGGTCCTGTTAACCTCCCCAACTCTACTACTGATCAGCAGTTTTTAGACGAAGGGTCCGACGCAGCGTCGAGAGCTGCGGTATCAATCCAGTCCCATCTGGATGATACTTCTGTACAGGATAATCTCCTGAAGCTTACGTATAGCCGTTACAACCTTGCAGAAGAACAACAAAAGAAATTGGGGATTAATGCCGATGGATCATCTGATCAAGCACTTTCCCAGTTTGACGATTACGCCGCCACCCTCAGGCAAAATATCCCTCAGTCCCGTATGGAGGAGTGGGACAGACAGGCTGCCATCACTCGCCTTCAACTCCAGAGCACAACCGACACACATGAGCTTGACCAGCACCAGGCATTCAAGCGCGGGCAGTATGAGGGCAACCGGGAAATGGCTATTGCGGATGCTCAGACGTTCCGTGCTGATACGCCAAACTATCAACTTACCTTAGCCAGAATGAAAGACAATATCACTTCTTATGGGCAATCTAACGGTTGGTCGCAAGAGCTGATAGATGGTGAAATTCGTAAAACTGAGCAGCAAATGTCTCAGAACGCCACACAGGCATACATTGCTGACTGGCGGACCAAACAACTGACATCACCAACCACCTTCACACCTGGTGACCTTTCGTCTGACAAAGTTTTCTCAGCGATGATCCCTGCGGAATCTGGCGGACGGCAGTTTAATGGCAATGGTCAAACGCTTACCTCGCCGGCTGGCGCCATGGGGATAGCGCAGGTCCTCCCAGCAACAGCTGAAGAAACGGCCAAAAAACATGGCATGCAGTGGGATCCACAACGCTTTATGTCTGACGCCAGTTACAACATGCAAATAGGTCAGCTATATCACCAGGATCTTACCAAAAAATACGGAGGTAACCAGGCGCTCGCGGTAGCTGCATATAACGCCGGGCCGGGTGCGGTAGATGACTGGATTAACGGTACGAATAAAGCCGGAAAAAATCCGGCGCTCCTTCGTTTAGGGGATCCCAATAAAGGGGAGATTTCCAGCGATCAGTTTATTGCCGGGATACCTTTTAGCGAAACCCGTAATTACACCATGAATGTTTTAAGCCGTGCTCAGTCTTTGCCGCCGGAAGCTGAGATATCGCAGATCCAGAAAATGCCCTGGTATCAGAATGCGAGTCCGGAGCAGAAGAGCCAGTTTTTAGGTCAGGTATCCGCTGAAGTAAACCGGCAGCGCGCATACGGCATGCAGAACCTGCAGGACACCATGCAAAATAATATGGCTCAGATGCAGAACGGGATCATGCCCACACGTGACGTCACTCGCCAGGAATATCTCTCATATCTGCCGCAGGGAGCAACAGCGCCGCAGCTTGAACAATACAACCGCCAGTATGATGAGTATGAAGCGACAAAAGCGCTGGTGCCGACATATAACACGATAATGACCCAACCCGTCGCGATGGCGCAGCAGAGCGTTCAGGCGCTTTACCCGCAACCTAACGACCCTGACTTTGATCGCAAGTTGTCTTTATACCAGAAAGCTACCGCCCAGTTGCAGCAGGTAACTCAACAGCGCAAAAGTGATCCCGGCGCGTGGTTTATGAAAAACTCGCCACTTGTGCAGCAGGCATATAACTCATGGCAACAAAACCCCGCCGATCCTGCTATGGCACAGTCATTTATTGCTTCGGTGCAGTCAGAGAAAAGTCGATTCGGTATCAGCAGTCAGAAGGTGCTTCCTGACTCGATAGCGCAGGCTATGGCTGAAGGATTTAACAACAACAAAGAAACAACGGTTGAATCCATCAGGCAGCAGCTGAACGCGTTTGGGCCATATTCGCAGGCGGTCGGCCGACAGATTATGGGGCAAAGTAAAAATGGTCCTCTGGTTGGTGCATTATCAGCTGGAAATCCGCGGGCAAGTGTACCGTTGTGGCAGGAAAGAAACACGCCAACGTCAGCCCTGAAAGAGTCAGTCGTTGCAAAAAATGGAAAGGGGTCAGACACCTCCGTTATGCAAGAATGGGCCGATGCGTCTGCAGGTTTCCGTCAGACGATGCTTGTGCAGCCCGGCGGTGCAGGAAGCTGGTCAACGCTTGACGAACAGGGGCAGCGGCTGACGATGATCAACGTATTACGTGGAATGGATGCAGGTGCTGCGGCAAAGCAGGCTGCTGCCGATATGTTCACCAGTCAATACACTGTCAACGATACATATCGCGTTCCAACTTATCTTGGCTATCAACCAGATTACATCGCCCGCGGTGCCAGCCTGTTTAAAGATAAGCTGACAGCAGATCAGCTTCAGCCTCTTAATTTCGGGAGTAAAACGCCCGACGAATTCACCAAATCACAAACGCTTTATGAGGTAAAAAATAACGCCCACTGGGTAAATAACTCGGATGATACCGGTCTGGTGCTGTATCTGGGCAATAACGTACAGAATGACGCCAGTGGAAATCCGATTACCGTTAGCTTTGCGGATCTCGACAAAATGGCGAAAGCTGACCCATCCTGGTGGCAGAGCGTTAAAAAATTCGCATCCCGGGAGACGACGTATACTCCAGGGACTGAAAGAGATGCGCGAGCGCAGAATCTTCAGGGATTACGTGAAACGTACGGCGGCCAGTCACAAAGCGGCCCATCCTTTTCTGAAGGAATGAGGGACACCAATGCCAATATTCGTTGATGATGGTGACGGAGGTTCAGGCCTGCAGCAGCCAGGTAGTAACTTTGAAAGCGGATTTGGTCAGGCTTTGGGGGCTGCTTTTTCTGAAGGAATGCGCTCAGGACCAGCCAACGCTGGAAGTCGGTTTTTTGAATCCGAGGCCTATGCTAATGATCCTACATCTCCTTTAGTAGATCAGCAGACGGCTCAGCAAAAGTTTGACTCTCTGGGCATCAAAAATATCAAAATACCCGAACAGGGTGTAACACAGGCGTATCTGGACCATGTAACCGAGACAAGCCGGGCGACACAGGAGCGGCGAGCAATATTGCAGTCCGCGCCTTCCGGCGTAGCAACACCTCTTATTTTTACCGCGGGGCTGGCTGGCGCAATGACGGATCCGGGTAACCTTGCTCTGGGGTTTGTTCCAGGTCTTGGGGAGGTGAGAGCGGCCAGCGTTGCAGGTCGATTTGCACAGCGATTTGTACAGGGTGCCAGCGCCGGTGCCGTCCAGTCTCTGGTTGCTGAACCTATTAATGCCCTGGCATCAGCGTCTGAAGGTGATGATTACACCCTCGGCCAGGCAGTGGAAAATTTCTTCATGAACACGATAGCCGGCGGTGGACTGCATGCCTTTGGCGGTGCCATTCGTGATTCAATAGCCGCCAGGCGTCAGCAGCGTTTACAGCAGGATAACCCGCAGGCGGTTTCTGACGCTGCGCCAGCAGGGCAGGCGGATATCGTTAATGCCGCTGGGCTCACTCCGGACAACACTCCTGTATTGCGTGACAGTTTTGCCGACGCTCAGGCTGACTTGGCCCGAACCATTAACACTGGCCTTGATGATTATGCCTGGCAGCGTGCATGGAACGAAACTATTCAGCCCTATCGTGATTCTCTCTCCGGGCAGCTTGACGGGCAGTCGCCCCGCATTGCCGACATCAACCGGCAGATTGCCGAAAATGAAGTCTCGTTGCAGCAGTCAGATCAGCAATTCCGTGACCTGGCAAAACAGTATCAGGGCCAGCGCATGAGCCGCAAGCAGGCGGAAGCACGTGCGCGAAAAGATATTGAGCAAATCCGCCAAAACACTGAGGAATCGACAGCACGGTTACGCGAAGAAATTTCTGCCAACCGGGACGCAGAAATCTCACGCGGCAAATTACACCAGCTTGAGCGTGGGGAAATTCCGGATGATCTGGCAAGTCTGATTGAAGCCAGGGCCGGGCAGATCAAACAAGGGTTGCAGGTTTCTCCGCTGGTTGGAGGTGTAAGAACCGCGTCTGAGCGTTTCAGCGATGCGAATATCTTTGTTCGCCAGAATGCACTGAGGTCTGCGATTCGCCAGGCAGTAGACGGTTACAATCCTGATATTGAGGATTTTTTCCGTCTTGCAGATCCGGCGGAACGTAACGCTGCACTCAATCGCCTGAAGATGCAGGCTGATAACCAGCGGCATTCTGATGCGGCCGCACGTGCAGCCAGCACAGATGCAGAACAAACCATCCAGCAGCGCGGAGACGACGAACTGCGGGCAGCGCAAGAAGACCTGCAGTCTGAAATGGAACTGGCCCAGGCGCATTTTAATGGACTGGAAAATCAGGCAGAAATAAACGCCCACCTTGCTGAAATTCAGGCTGGGGCCGGGGATATGAGTTTTGCTCAGGCTGCACGCGCATTTGCTGCCTGTATGTTGAGGAGAGCCATCTAATGGCACAGGGTGAATTTCTGACAGCCTGCGAGCAGGCAGTAAACACGGCGGCCGGGCGCCAGCTCGGTGAGGATGAGATGCAGGAGCTGGTTACCCGTATGGATTCTACTGTCGCGCGTATACGGGCAGAAAATCAGGGGTTATCCCTGGAGGAAGCTGCTCTCCGTGCTGCTGATGAAGTGGCGCGTGATGATGCGCTGGCGAAGCACATCGAAGCGCGAAACCGGGTTATCAATCTTCGCCTGATGCATGAGAACCTTCAGCGTATTGATGCCTTCGGTGGACGCCCTGATCTCGCTTTGTCCGCTATCATGGTGGGGCGCAATGAGGCTGTAGCCGGTTCCCGTGACAGCGCGTTTAATAACATGCGCCAGCTGCGCGATCACTACATTTCCGGTCTTGCCAATGATCTGGAAGCGCAGGGGGTTTTACCTGTTTTTGCTAATGGTTCACTGGATCAGAATATTGCTGATGCTATGTGGCGGTTGGGAAACAACCTCGATGTGGGGCATATTCCGGAAGACGCAATCAAAATTGCCCGCGTGCTGGAGAAGTGGCAGGAAAAAGCCCGCATCGATGCAAACCGTGCTGGCGCGTCGATTGGCAAACGGCCCGGTTATATTGCACGCCAGTCTCACGATATCCATAAAATTCGCACCGCAGGCTTTGAGGCCTGGCGTGATGCCATCCTCCCGGAGCTTGACCATCGTACTTTCGAAGGTCTGGACGTTAACGGTCAAAACGGCGTGACCGTTCGAAAAGCGGCGGTGATGACGGAAGACCAGATTTACGGACGTGCCCGCCCGGCCAAACCACTGAAACCTGAAAACGTGGGAGCGCTGGCGCAGCGTGCTGATGGACGTTTTTATATCAAAGGTATTGTCAGCGAAAATGTCGATCTCATGCGCGGTAACGGGCAGGTGGTGCGGGCGAATTTCCGCAATGGTGATTTGCTGGCTAACGGGCAGGATATCGATCTCGGTGATATCGTTGGTTTCCGGAATGACGGCGGCGAGTGGGTGAGCGTCGCCGGGCGGATCCCGCGTTTTGATCCGGCGACGCCGGGCGGACTGTCGCCATCACAGGCGGTCATCGATGATTTTTTGCATAACGTTTACGTGGGGCTGTCTTCCGGCGTCCATTTACGTACTGACCGCCCGGACTGGATGACGGGTTTTAAAGGCGGTAGCACCAACGTTGCGCGCCGGGCGAGCCAGGAACGCGTATTGCATTTCAAAGACGGGCTGTCGTGGTACCGCTACAACGATAAATTTGGCGTGGGTAACTTGCGTGAAGCCGTGGGGAGCGGTCTTATTCATTCAGCTGAAACTACCGGACTGATGCGGCGTATGGGGACCAATCCGGAAAACATGTTTAATGAGCTTGCCGACCGGATCGAACAGCGCTACAAAGCCGCGAAAGATGATAATGCGTTGAATAAATTCCGCCAGAAACGAAACACATCTTTGACCAATCAGTTAAAGGAAATCACCGGGCAAACCAACATTCCCGGTAATGCCGCGCTCGCCAGGGTCGCAGCAACAACCCGCGCGATAGAAACCATGATGAAGCTCGGCGGTTCAATGATTTCATCATTCAATGATATCGCTACCCAGGCTATGGAGATGCGCTATCAGGGACGAAATATGTTGGGCTCTGTCTGGGAAGCTACGGCCAATAAAGTCCAGCTAACACGCTGGAAAAATGCGGAGCGTCAGCAGGTTCTTAAATCGATCGGGTTACATGCTGATGCGATGAAAGATGAGCTAATTTATCGCTTCAGCGCTGACAATTCGATGCCTGGTAGAGTTAACCGCGCGATGCGCAATTATTTCCGGTTGAACCTTCAAAGCTGGTGGACGAATAGCAGCCGCTACAGTACCGGCATGATGGTTTCTGAATGGATGGGAGCGCACGCCGGAAAATCATTCCGTGATGTGCCGGAAGAACTGCGCCGGGTTCTATCGATGCATGGCATTGAAGAAAACGAGTGGGCAGCGCTCAGCAAAATGAAACTGCACGCAGCGGACGGTAACGCCTACATGACTCCTGACGGAGTAGCAGATATACCTCGAACAGATATAGAGAATTACCTCACCAACCGCGGGATAAAAATCAATGATCGTTCAGTAGAATACGCTCGCGAGCTTCTCTCCGATAAGGTGCGCGGTTATATACTCGATCGCGTTGGCGTAGCTCTGAACGAACCGGATGCACGCACAATGTCGATCATGAAGCAGGGTATGCAGCGAGGCACTGCCTATGGCGAAATGCTGCGATTTGCATGGCAGTTTAAATCTTTTACAGCCAGCTTTATGCAGAACGCGATCGGTCGAGAGCTCTACGGGCGTGGTTATGATTTTGGTTCACTAAGCCAGAATAATACCTTTCGCAATAACGCTCTGATCCGGGCGATGCGTAATGGAAACGGTGAGCTGATGGGCATTGCTCAGCTTTTCCTGTGGGCGACGGCGTTCGGTTATCTCTCCATGCAGACGAAGCTGATGCTTAGGGGCCAGACCCCGCGCCCTGCCGACAATGTCAGTACATGGACAGCAGCCATGGCGCAGGGCGGTGGGCTGGGTATTCTGGGGGATTTCCTATTTGGGGAGTACAACCGGTTCGGAAATACCCCGGCGACGTCGCTGGCTGGTCCGTTTGCATCAGATGCAGCACAACTGGTTAATCTTTTTGGACTGACGAAACAGGGGGATGCAAAAGCCGCTGATTACTTCAACTTTGCGATAAACCACACGCCGTACATGAACCTGCATGTGGTGCGCCCGGTGATGGACTTCCTGATCCTGAACCAGATGCGGGAATGGATGTCGCCTGGATCTTTGCAACGCTACCAGCAGCGCGTGAAGGAAGAGCAGGGAAACGACTTTATTATCCCGCCTTCGCAGTTTATGTTGGCACGATAATCAGTAATCCCTGAACCCAAATTTTTGCAGGATTTTATTGATGCCGATAGTGGAATACCAAGCGATACATAATCCTGCAACAGTTCCGATTACTGCAAAAGGGCCACACAGAATGTTCAGCAGTGAAAACCCATCATTCAGAACGGTAACAAAGCTGATTGCTATAGCAATACCGATCGCGAGATATATTACCTGGCTGTACTCACGGTTCATTATTATCCACCATTACAGAAGTATCTTTTTAATATAACAGATAATCAGCCCACTTAGGTGGGCTTAACTTCTTCCTCGATAAGAATCCCAGCAACTTTTACACCATGACATCAATCCGTCCGCATTGTTAGCATTCTTATAGTAACTGGTTCGTTTGCGGCGGATCTCGCAAATTGGACACCATTTGGTGTGCCTAGTGTTTTTGGGGCCATCAAGACAATGGGCGCACCATGTGGTGTAACCATCATGATGGGACTTGCTCGACTTTCTGAACTTATCCATCGGTAGATTGCGACTGCATCTGGTACACACTTTTCTGTGTTCCACCGGCGCAGATTCGGTTTTAGGTGTGATTTGTTTCTGCTCAACTCTTGGCAATGGGTTGACTATCTTCTCCACAGGTCTGCTTGATGCAACAGGCTGTGTTTGGTTTTGCCTTAGAGACTCAATAGCTTTTTGCTTAGCTAGTTGTTTGTAGTAATCAGATATCACCGCGTTGTCATAATCCGGCTGTGCGACGTTCACTGTATTTGGTTTAGTGTATTGGGTTGATACACTGTCTATAACCTGTCGTTCACGTATGCTGATTTCGCCGTCATCCGTTTTTATCTTGCGATCTCTGGTTATCTCAGTTCTGTTTGTCACTCTGGTTTTGTTCTGGTTGATGAGGTACAAAATCACAACCACAACGCCCACCACAACCCAAAAAATTTCCATATGGTAATGCTCTTAAAAATTCGTGATAGGTAGAAACATAATCTGACATTTGACAAGATAAAACCCTGATATTTAAACAGTGGTGTGCTGCGTGGTGAAATGTACTGCGGCATAAATAAGCCCACCGCATGGTGGGCTTTATCATTACTGCCCGCCCGGGCGAGAGTCAGCCGAACGACCACCACAACGTGAACCGTCAGCAGCGGTATCGTCAGGATGCTGGCAGTTTCCGGCGTACGCTTGCGTTACAGATCCCAAAGAGAGCATAACAAATAACACAGCGAATAATTTTTTCATGTTTTTCCTTGTGTGTAGTTTCTGAAACCTGATTAAGAGCAGGTACCACCTTTATGATGGGAGCCCGTTCCTCCATGCGGATGGGTGCCTTTCGGGCAAGCCATCGCCGACACTGACATCACACCAAACACCGCAACCAGTAACAGAGTAATTATTTTTTTCATTCGTCATTCCTTAATCATTGCCATAGGGATAATCCCAAAACCACTATAGCACCTGTTTCATTTCATGAATCCTGAAAAATGATCAGCTTTTGCCCAGTGTGAGAGGCCCTATCAAAATCTTCCTTGCCACTTAAATCAGCCATCCCGGCCGGGAGGTAAGGAACGATGAAAATGACACACAGAGTTTCCGAGGTCATCACCTACGGGACGTCAACAGTCAGCGCTACGTATTGGTTTTCGCAGCTGCTTGATTCATACACCCCCGGCCAGTGGGCAGCTATTGGCGTCATTGGCAGCTTGGTGTTCACCGCTTTGACCTTTCTCGTAAATATCTACTTCAAATGGCTCGCGTATCGCCGCGGCAAGTTCTCGGAAGAATAATATGGCTTCGACCAAAGCAAAGCTCAGTGCAGCCATGCTGGCGCTAATTGCCGCCGGTGCATCCGCGCCAACGCTCATGGATCAGTTCCTGAACGAGAAAGAGGGCAACAGTCTTACTGCATACCTTGACGGATCTAGTGTCTGGACGATTTGTCGGGGGGCAACCCGCATTGACGGCAAGCCAGTAACGAAGGGTATGAAGTTGACGCAGGCCAAATGCGATCAGGTAAACGCTATTGAGCGTAACAAGGCGCTGGCGTGGGTTGACCAGAACATCAGGGTTCCGCTGACGGCACCACAGAAAGTTGGTATCGCCAGCTTCTGTCCGTACAACATCGGACCGGGGAAATGTTTCCCCAGCACGTTCTACCGCAAGCTTAATGCGGGCGACCGTAAAGGGGCGTGCTCTGAGATTCGTCGTTGGATCTTTGATGGTGGCCGTGACTGCCGCCTCACCAAAGGCCAGAAGAAAGGTTGCTACGGTCAGGTTGAGCGACGTGACCAGGAAAGCGCCTTGACGTGTTGGGGGATCGATAAGTGAAACCAGAATCCATCGCCGCGGCAGTTATTATGCTTCTTCTTATCATCGGGCTCACAATCGCCGCAGGGCTGGGCTATCGATATAGCTCGGCATCCAGCAGAGCTGAAACGGCTGAAAGTCAGGTGACGCTGCAGGCAAGGGTTATCCAAATACAGGCGGATAATATCGCTGCTTTTCAAACTATAAGCGGCGATGTCCAGGAAAAAAACAGGGCAGTAGATGCCGGTACAGAGGAAAAAACCATTGAATATCGAACGATTCTCAAGCGCGAAAAAACGTGTGATATGCCTGTTCCTGCTGACGTTTCTGGTGGGTTGCTCGAATACACGAACAGTTTACGTTCCAGCGCAGTGCACGCCTATACCGACGGATCTGACAAGCCCAGTACTGGCACCATTACCGCCGGCGAACTGACATATTGCCAGGCTGTTTTATGGATAACCCCATTACTTGCTGCCATTGAAAAAGCAAATAACCAGCTGGCTGGTATTCGCCAGATTGAACAGAAAAGACAGGAGACAAAATGACGAACGTGCAAATGGGCTTACTTTACTTCAGCGTAGTGGTATCGGCTCTATATCTGGTAGCGGGCGGTTACAAGTCAATCCGGGCCTACTTCCAGAAAAAATTTGATGATGCTGTCGCAGCCAAAGCATCGGAAACCACCGAGAAATAACCCCTCAGGGCCGCATATTGCGGCCTTACTTTTGCCCAGCTTCAAAACGATTCTGACAATGCCACCATGTCGAACTGTTTTGGAGTAGATGATGGTCGAGAACGACACTTCATCGGTTGAGTATCAGCTATCAACCAGCACTGGCCCTTTTAGCATCCCTTTCTACTTCATTGAAAACGGGCATATTGTCGCGGAACTGTATACACAGAACGGTGACGACTTTAACAAAACTACGCTGACAATTGACGTTGATTATTATCTGAATGGCACCGGCGATAAGAATGGCGGTCAGCTGACTTTGCTCTCCGCACACAGTGGCGCTACGCTACTGATTTATCGTGATCCCGATGCGACCCAGTTAACCAGTTATCTGGCGACCGGTAAGTTTCCTGCGACAAGCCATGAACGCGCGCTTGATAAGCTGACTATGCTTATCCAAAAATTCGGTTGGTGGTGGGACTCTTTGGCTCTGAAAAAGCCAAATATCTTCGCTAACTATTATGACGCGCTCAATAACCGTATTCGTAACCTGCGTGATCCTTCACTGGCGCAGGATGCCGCAACAAAAAGCTACGTCGATAGTCGTGATATCGATCTGCAGCAGCAGATAACCAGCAACTTTAATCGTTCGCTGCGTGTCCCTGACTCCTATATAAGCCAGCTACCATCGGCCCAAGACCGCGCCTGGAAGGGGTTGGGTTTTGACGGTGCTGGTCAGCCTAAATTGCAGGACCCTGCAGGAACGGGGCTATGGGGATACGTTCCGGCCATAGGTTCGTTTGAGCAGGGATCGCTACTCACTCAACGTTTTGAGGTTCTTCTGTGGGAATCCACGGACGAATACTGGCGGTGGGATGGCGTAATGCCTAAGGTCGTTTTACCTGGTAGCACGCCGGCGACGGCTGGCGGTACAGGAAAGGGTAAGTGGATCGACGTTACCGATGCGACTCTTCGCTCAAACCTGGGTTCAAGCGAAGGGTTCATCTGGATAGGTGCTCCAGCCAGCATTGATGGCTTGAAACAAATTTTCCCGGCCAACGGCGCACGCCTAATTTGTAAGGGCGCACTGACTGAAAATGACGGAGGTGCGTCGTGGTGGAAGTTCGTTTCTGGCGATCACAGGGATATGGTGACCAAGTATCCTATGCTCTGCCGGGCACCACTGGCAGACCCTACCGGCGCCAGCGGCGTATGGGTTAACTCTCTGGACGGTGACCTGCTGGCGCATCGCTACGGACTGGGGATTTCGCAGGATCCGGTAGCCAACGGGCAGATTCTGAGAAATATGCTGGCGTGGAACAGCGATATTAACGCCACAATTTCCGAGGGATATGGAAAGAAAATAGCGCTTTGCGGGGATGTAATATGGATTGATTACGTGGAAATTACTCAGTCCAGCGTGCATATCCAGGGAGCAAAAGGCGCAACAGCAAACCAGTACGGCGGTAAAGGCACGGTACTGATGTTCCGTGACGGAGATTCAACCAAACCAGCCTTCACTGTGTCAGGTAAATTTACGACCGATGAATCAACCGGCCGGGACAAAGTAGAAGGCAGGGTGACAGGCGTTAAACTGGACAACCTGACACTGGTCGCCGAGCAGTTTTTTAAAAACGCCACGCCAGCCGGTAAAACAGACCCAGCACCAACAACGTTTACCCCTCGCTCCAGTCGGCTTGGTCTGGTCATTCAGTACACTGGTGGTCATGGTGGTATTGACGGAGTGACGTCTATTGGTTTTGCGGGTAACCGGTTTAATGAATTCTGGGACTGTGAAATTCGCAGTCTCAGAATTATGTATTCTGGCGTTTCAGGGGTGACTCCTGCGCTGGAAATTGGCAGTCGTGCAAGTGATAACAGCAACAACCTCAATTTCTATCAGTTCCACATGGAATTCTGTCAGGAAACCCTGCGCATGAATTACACCAGGAACGTGCATTTTATTGGCGGAAAAATTGAATGCGAGCGCGCGGAAGACAGCCTGGAAAACGTGGTGAAACTGAATTATGCAGCATGGGAGGTTAAATTCTCTCAATTTATGTTTGTAACCGGCCATACCACCCTGGCGTATTTCTTCTGGAATGAGGGTATTGACGTCGGGTTTACCGATTGTGAATGGGAAGCCAGAAACGTTAATGCGAGCGATAAATACCAGGGCATCCGCTGGTATCACGGGAATAATGCGATTAACTCGCGTAACAACCACACTAACTCGATGTTTAAAAAAGTTCTTCCGAGTAATGGAACAGATGACTATCCGATTCATCTCGGCGACTCCGAGTCATTCGACGGCTCTGTGGTCGTGGATACGCAGGTGACGAACAAAAACGGGACGGCAACCGTTGTGAACAGCGGGCTGATTGCCCTCAGCTCAGGCGCGATAGTCAAACGAGCCACGCTGGAACCCAATCCTAATGCCAAGCTGGCGGGTCCACTATTTAACTTTAAAGGGGTTGGCGCTACGGTCATGGCCGTCAGTATCAAAGAAGGTCAGCCTTTCTATCAGCTGGCGACGGGTGGAAAAAATAACCACCTCAACGCGAACTATACGTTTAAAACGGCCTACGGCAGCACTGTTCCTAACGTGTGGGGGTATAGCCTGATTGCTCTTGGCCCGACAGATACCGCAGGCAGTATTAGCATTACCGCATTTGATGCCCCGGTGGGAGTTCCGTTCACCGTTCATCGTGGGCAAGGCTCTGTCACGCTGGTAAATAGCTCTGTCCTGAGGTTAATAAATGGAGCGAACCTCGATCTTGCTGCAGGAAGAGTTTACACCTTTGTGTGTGTTAATGCCGCGACAGGCGAGTGCCGCCAATCATCCTGAGGAGGAAGTCATGTCATTCAAAATGAACAGAATGTTTAACGTCACAATGACCGGAGATAACGGCCTTGCCATGGGTACACAGCAGGTTGAAGCAGAGGTGATATATACCATCACACTTATCCAGGTGATCGATGAGGGGACGGCGCACGCTACCATTAACGCCTCGGTCAACGGACAGACTCCAACACAGGCTGACGTGTTCCAGTTCCCGTATTCAATGAACGGAACTGGCCTGTTTGCTCAGGCTGAAACTGCCATTCTCGCCAGCGAAAAATATGCTGGCGCTATGGCTGAATCGGCATAAATGGGTCTCGTTAAAATAAAAAAGTTATGGTGGCAATAGCCAATATCTATATAATCGCTCCAAAAATGAATGCAAAATATGAGTAATTAAGTGCAGCTGGGAATTTGCTGATATATTTTTAGGTGCCAGTCTGATTTGTATTACATTTGTTTGTGGTTATTTATTGTGGATCCTTACTCTAAAGATTTGTGCTGTATCATCAATATCAATAGTTAAACCATAAAAATCAGTTATTTGTAAAATTTTTATTGACATTCTTTTTTTTGTGTGATAATTGATAGCTTGATGATTATAATTGGAGAGAAAAAATGAAAAAAACGCGAGTTGTAGGTGTTGAAGTAAATGGTGGTGAGGGGAATGAGTTCTCAAACGGTAAAATAAAAATTCATGGCAGTAAGGGAGATGATCTTAGAGGAATAGTTCTTAATGGGACATTTTTAAATAAATTTGATGGGTACAACATAGAGGTTGTGGCAGACGGGAGTAAATTGCAGGATGCTCTTGAAGACTTGCAAAGGATTAATGACGAAACAATTAATGATATGAGCGGGAACTCATATAAAGAAGATTGTATTAATACTGTGAATTCCTTAGTTGATGGCGGTGAGTTAGAGCGTAAGTTAAAGAAGTTATCACTGACGCTCTCTGTTTGGGGTCAGATAAAACAAGAGTTATTACCTACACTTGAGATGGTATGGGAGCATGTAAAGTCTAGTTTTGAACATCTTCAATAATCTTTTTTTAATCTAATGGTGATAATAATATGGAGCCTTTTAATTGTTTTTCAAAACCATGCGGCACATTCGCTATTCACGTTAAAAATAGCAAAGGGATGAAATTTAAAAACATAGAAGTGACTGGCTCGCCATATGGCTTTAAATTAGAGCGCTCATATAATAATAAAGTTGAAAATTATAAATTTGAAGTTAACACAGAGAGAGACATTCCAAGACGCTATATTCATGGAGGATCTGAACAAGTCATTTTCACCAAGGAAAAAGAACTATCATATCTTATAAGATGTAGTTTTTTTTATCAAAAGTAAGATGTGGTGCTTCTTAATTATCGGATTATAAAGTTTAGTGAATTTTCGCTTAATGCATATGGTTTTATCTGTACTGCATAATGCAGTTTTTTATAAATTCGCCTTCGTATCTGATTAATTATAAAATAATATAATCGGCTAAACCGTGTGATATGAAGCTATTAATATAAAGTCAAAACGATAAAAAATATCCAGTCTTAGCGACCTTTCTCTTCTATATGATGAGGGAGCAGATTGAAGTGTAATGGAGCCTGTTCTATACGTACCCGAGCCGGTTTGGCCGCTGCGAGGGAGCAGGGGAGAGTGGGCGGCCGCCGCCGGGTAATGACCACGGTGTCGCAGAATGCTGGAGAACGGCGCTACTAGGCAGCAGGTTTACGCGGTGATTGGTGTCGATGTGAAAACCATCTATCGCTATTGCCCAGCATCAGAGGTCATCGTCGATAAGAAATAGCGAGGGCGAATCCATCCCAGCATCCAGATAATCGATCGCTCTCTGGAGTTGATGGAGCAAGGCTTCCGCCCTATCCCTGGAGATGCAACAAAACAGGTCAGGAAACTCTTTCAGTGGCCAGTGAGGTACTGAAGCCATATTGTCAGTAAAAGTAGCATTGAGGAACACCTGACGGGTTAAAGCCGAATGGCTGACGTTAAAGCCAGTCAGTTCTGGAATGCTCGATGCGTTGGATTCTCTGTTGATCATTTTGGTCAACAATACTGTTTTTATGTACAGTTTTTTTACTCTTGAAACCGTAAGAAAGTCAAGGGAGATCCCTTAAAAGTTGAAAGAATAAAGCCCATGCATTAAGTGTAACTGATTGATTTTTAGCGGTGTCAAATAACGACTTTATTCTATGAATGTAGCATAACATACTGATTATAAAGCAATTTGATTTGGTCTTGAAAACCGGCGACCCGAAAGGGTTCCAGAGTTCGAATCTCTGCGCTTCCGCCATATAAAAGAAGGGGTTACCGAAAGGTAACCCCTTTTTACTTTTCCCCTGGCCGTTCTGACGGCGCGTCATCTTCACGTCACGACTGCGCAAACCCACCCTGCCTGCAGCGTTATCGCTGGTGAAAATGTGACGATTAATCCATTTCAAATTGTTGTTATTTTAATTATTCAGTCTCACATTATAAACGGAAATGGTGCTCAGGAATAAAAAACCTGGTGCAAAATATCTTCGTCTATACTTGGAAAACGATGATTTACCTGCCATGGTGCTTTCGCAGAAACAGAGACCAGTGAGGTCAGCATGCCTGTCATTAACCCGCAAGATATCAAAGCATTACGGGCGTTGGTTGAACAGAAATTAAAATACACGCTGTGTGTTAGCTTAAATAAAGCGACAAATGGCGATATTTTTAACGCGGTGGCGCTAGCCATTCGTCATTTTCAGCAGGACCATTTTCTGACGAGCCAGGCGCGGCAGCGCGAAGAGCGAAAAAAGCGCGTTTACTACCTGTCGATGGAATTTTTACTCGGCCAGTCGCTGCGTAATAACCTGGTGAATATGAATTTACTGGACGAGATGCGCCTGGTGGTCAATGACCTGGGGTTTGATCTTGAACTGATCCTTGACGAGGAGCCTGACGCCGCGCTGGGTAACGGCGGGTTAGGCCGTTTAGCCGCTTGCTTTATCGACTCGATGGCCACCCTTGATATTGCTGCATCCGGGCATGGCATCAAATACGAATATGGGCTTTTTCGCCAGTCCTTTCAAAACGATCAGCAGGTCGAGCATCCTGATGACTGGCACTCCATGCATTCCCCATGGCTGGTGGAGCATCACGCTCAGCAAATTCTGATCCCGCTGGGGGGGTATATTGAGCACAGCGAAGATATTGATGGCAACTACAATCCGATGTGGCTCGGTTGGAAAACCATCATCGGTATTCCCCATGATTATTTTGTTTCCGGCTACCGGGATACATCAACTAACACGCTGCGCCTTTACAGCGCGGTGGCCTCTGACTCCTTTAATATCCATATTTTTAATCGCGGGGATTATATTAAGGCAGTAAGTGAGAAAATCGCCTCGGAGAATATTTCAAAAATACTCTATCCTTCCGATGAGGTCCTGACCGGAAAAGAGCTGCGTCTGACGCAGGAGTATTTTTTGGTGGCCTGTACGCTACGGGATATTTTTCGTGACTATGCCGAGGTTAATGACGACATTACTTTGCTAGCGCAGCATGTGGCTATACAGCTTAATGACACCCATCCGGCATTAGCGGTGGTGGAGCTGATGCGGATCCTGGTCGATGGATACCGACTGCCATGGGAGCAGGCGTGGGAGATAACGCAAAATACCTGCGCCTATACCAATCATACGCTGATGCCGGAAGCGCTGGAGACCTGGCCGGTGTCGTTGTTTGAGAAACTACTGCCGCGTCATTTGCAGATTATCTTTGAGATTAACCATCGTTTCCTTAAAGAGGTGGCCCGGCGCTGGCCGGATAAACCTCATCTGTTATCTTCACTGTCTTTAATTGACGAGCATCACGATAAGCAAATTCGCATGGCTAATCTGGCCATTGTCGGTAGCCACCGCGTTAACGGAGTAGCGTGGCTGCATTCGGAACTGGTCAAAAAACAGTTGGTGCCCGACTTCTATTTTATGACCCCGGAGAAATTCATTAATCAGACCAACGGCGTCACGCCGCGTCGCTGGGTGCAGCAGGCTAACCCGGGCCTGGCAGAATTTTTACAGCAACAACTGGGGGAAGGGTGGCCAACTGATTTACCCCTGCTTTCCCGCCTGGAGGAGTTGGCCAGCGAGCCAGCCGTGATTGAGCGTATCCGGGCCATAAAATTTGCCAATAAAACCGCACTCAGCGAGCTGGTGGCTCAACGCTACGGCATCGCGCTGGATCCGCTGGCGATGTTTGACTGTCAGGTCAAACGTATTCATGAATACAAGCGCCAGTTGCTCAATATTCTGCACGTGATCGCGCTGTATCTGGATATCAAAGAGAACGGGCGCACTATCGCGCCAAAGGTGCATCTGTTTGCGGGTAAAGCGGCGCCAGGCTATCGGATGGCAAAGCTGATTATTCAGTTGATTAATACCGTTGCCCGAAAAATTAACAGTGACCCGCAGGTTGCCGGGCAGCTTAAAGTGGTATTCCTCGAAGATTATAAAGTCTCGCTGGCGGAGAAAATCATTCCCGCCACGGATCTCTCTGAGCAAATTTCCACCGCCGGCACCGAGGCGTCCGGCACCAGCAATATGAAGTTTGCCATGAACGGGGCGTTAACTATTGGCACCTATGATGGGGCGAACATCGAAATCCGCGAGGCGGTGGGGAGCGAGAATTTTTATCTGTTTGGCGCGGTGGCGGAAGAGATTGAAGAGAGCCGACGCCTTGGGCGGCATCATGGGTTCTATCATGACAACCCGGCTATCGCGCGTGTTGTCGATAGCCTGGTGTCCGGGCTGTTTTCAGCCGATCGCGAGCTGTTTGCGCCGCTGCATCAGATGCTGACAGGGGCCGATCATTACTGCCATCTGCTGGATTTCGACAGTTATTGTCTGGTGCAACGGCAGGCAATGGCCGATTTTGAACAGCCGGATCAGTGGCACCGCCGGGCCTTGCTCAATATTTGCCGGATGGGGGAATTTTCCAGCGACCGAACCATCCGCGGCTACGCCAGGGATATTTGGGGTATCAGGTGCTAAAGAGAACACATGCCGAACAGAGCAGGGACGCGTCGACGGTTATCAGCCAACATTGAGGATGAACATGAACGTTGAATTACATACTGAGCAGGGCGTCAAGGTCATTGTCCCCCTGGTTCGCCGGCTGGATGCTTCCGTCGCATCAGCGTTTAAGCAGCAGGTTCTTGAGGCTCTTGACGGTCAGACGAAAAACCTGGTGCTGGACCTGAGCCACGTCGATTTCATCGACAGTAGCTGCCTGGGCGCCCTGGTATCCATTCTCAAGAGCGTCAGTGGGCAGGGAGAGCTGGTGCTCTGCTCGGTCAATGGGACAATCCAAAACCTGTTCAAGCTCACCCGCATGGATCGCGTCTTTTCGATTAAAGAGACTCGTCAGGATGCACTGAACCTGTTGACTGCGAAATGACGCTCAGGCAGGCCTGGAAGGCCGCGGATTATCGATCGCCCGTTCATTCTTCGATAATCCGCGCCTTTGGTTTGCTCAGCAGAAGCATCACCAGCGCGACGTAGGGCATCGGCTTCCAGAAAAAGTAGCCCTGCAACAGATGAATATTCTGGCGATTGAGATACTCAAGCTGAGCCTGAGTTTCGACGCCCTCGGCAATGATGCGCAGTGACAGCGTCCGCGCCATCTCTATCACGCAGTCCAGCAGTTTGCTTGACGGCGCCTCGTCAGTCACCCGGCCGACAAAACTCTGATCGATTTTGATATAGTCGAAAACCAGCTCATGCAGATAGGAAAGCCCGGAATAGCCGGTGCCAAAGTCGTCCAGCGCGATGGAAAACCCGCGGGAGTGTAATGCGTTGAGCTTGTCGACAACCGCCTCGTTGAGCAACAGCGGCTCCTGTTCGGTGATCTCCAGCATCAGCTTCACCGCTGTGCCCTCAAAGCCGCGCTGAAAGTGCAGGCAGTCATCGATAAACGACGGGGCGTTGATATGTGATGCGCTGATATTGACGCCGATATGAAACCCGTCCGGCAGCTTACTGAAGATCGGCCTCATCTGGGCGGCGACCTGCGCCATCAGGCTACAAGTGAGTGGGATAATCAAGCCGGTACGCTCGGCCAGCGGAATAAATTCAGCGGGCGAACGCCACTGCGCCGTGGTGTTTGGCCAGCGGGCAAGGATTTCCACGCCATAGATCTCTCCGGTTTTCCCGTTCACCAGCGGTTGATAGTAGGGAACGATAGCGCCCTGAGCGATGGCGTAGCGCAGCCTCTCCTCTTCTGAGGTATAGACATTGAGGTATTTGCGCAACAGAAAATAAAACAGCAACGAAACAGAGAAAATAAAAATCAGCAGCCCGGACCCATTATGAAATAAGCGGCTGGGGCTAAAAAAAGGCGACTCAGGATAGGCAATGTGAAATGGATAGTCTGGTGAGCTAAAAATATCCTGGTTCGGACCAGCGTTGAGTGGCTTCACATCGCCATATCTGGCAATCATTTGATTGTGAACCAAAAGCGCCAGCCCGCCGTTATCCTCATCGCTATACAAGGCATCGCGCAAATGGATATCGCTGATGCTGACAATGACTCTTACCTGCGCCGAACGAGTGTGATAGATCAGCACTGGCCGCTTATTCACCATCATTCTGGCGGGCATCAGCTGCAGTGGCTCATCGGGTAAAGACTCAGGATGGAGCATCAGTACCCGATTGCCCGGCAGCGACGAGCACCACACCTGGCCCTGTTTTACCAGCACAATTGTGCGCAGATGCGGCTGCAGGGCGGCCTCGGTCCCGAGCTGAAACTGGCCCTGCACGGAGCAACCGCCGCGGCTAACGTTCATCGCCGTCATCGTTGCTGCGCGGGCCTCATCCAGAATAACGGCGATTTTCTTTGCCGCCTGACGGGCGGTGGCGACATGCGAGGCCTGATCGGAATGCCACAGTTGCCAGTTTATTACGAACACGCCAGCCAGAAATACCACCAGCGCCAGGGAAAAGGCAATCCATGCGTTTCGTCGCTTTATCTCTTTCATTTGTTGGGCATGCAATGGTGTTTGTGCATAAAGTGAACCATCTCTCTGGCAGTAAAGGCTTTTCTATGATCGTAGAAGGGAGATAACTTCCGCGATGACGGTGCATCATAAAAATATGATCGCTATCACAATACCTGCCGACAAAGGCCGGTTATATCGCGTTGACGCTACGTACCTCTTCTGCCGGTAATAAAAATAAAAAATTAATGTTTTCTTAATATATTTTTCTGGGCCGGCTGGTTATTAGCATTTTCCAGTCCGTAGTGGCGTGCTTGCGCTATTTTTTGCTTTTTTAAGTTTATGATAATTGTTTTCATTATCATTCTTTTTTTGCTGTGATTTAATCCTCTCCGCTCAGGCTATTTACCATTAATTTCCCTGGTTCATTAAGGATGCGTTCATGAAATCTCGCTTATCGCCCCTCTGTACGGCAGCGCTGGTTGCCGCTTCTCTGTTTCTGGCGCCGCAGGGGATGGCGGCTGACGGTCAGGACGGGATTGTGGTCTACAACGCCCAACACGAAAATCTGGTGAAGTCGTGGGTGGATGGATTTACGAAAGAGACTGGTATTAAAGTCACGCTGCGCAATGGCGATGACAGCGAGCTGGGTAATCAGCTGGTTCAGGAAGGCGCCGCGTCGCCAGCTGATGTGTTTCTGACCGAGAACTCACCGTCGATGGTGCTGGTTGATAACGCCAAACTTTTTGCCCCGCTGGATGCGGCCACCCTGCAGCAGGTTCCGGCACAATATCGCCCTCAGCACGGTCGCTGGATTGGCATCGCCGCGCGTAGCACCGTGTTCGTCTATAACCCGGCAAAAATCAGCGAGGCGCAGCTGCCGCACTCGCTGATGGATCTGGCAAAACCGGAGTGGAAGGGCCGCTGGGCGGCTTCGCCATCGGGGGCTGATTTCCAGGCTATCGTCAGCGCGATGCTGGCGCTGAAGGGTGAGCAGGCGACCCTCGACTGGCTGAAGGCGATGAAAACCAACTTTGTCGCCTATAAAGGCAACAGCACGGTGATGAAAGCGGTCAACGCCGGGCAGATCGACGGCGGAGTGATCTATCATTACTATCGCTTCGTTGACCAGTCAAAAACCGGCGAGAACAGCAAAAACACCCAACTGTATTACTTCAAACACCAGGATCCGGGGGCCTTCGTCAGCATTTCCGGCGGCGGCGTGCTGGCCTCCAGCAAACATAAAGCACAGGCGCAGGCCTTTATTAAATGGATCACCGGTAAGCAGGGACAGGATGCGCTGCGCACCAATAACGCCTTCGAATATGCGGTGGGGGTAGACGCGGCCTCTAACCCGAAACTGACCCCGCTGAAAGATCTGGATGCCCCGAAGGTGGAACCTTCCTCGCTGAACAGTAAAAAGGTCATTGAACTGATGACGCAGGCTGGCCTGCTCTGATCCTGAGGAAGTGATGTTGCTATGTCTGTTCTGAGTCTGTCGCTCGGAAAGAAAACAGGACGCCTGCCTGAGCGCAGGCGTCCTGCATTTCCGATGGTTGCCTTAGCGCTCCTGTTTTCATTGCTGGCGCTGTTGCCGTTAGGGTTTGTGGTGGCGGTCGGATTCGATACCGGCTGGCCGACAATCAAAGCGCTGGTCTTTCGCCCGCGGGTAGGCGAACTGCTCAGCAATACCCTGTGGCTGACGGTGCTGACTGTCCCCATCAGCATTGTGCTTGGCGTGACGCTGGCCTGGCTGACGGAACGTACCGCGCTTGCCGGGCGGCAGCTGTGGTCGGCGCTGGCGGTAGCCCCGCTGGCCATTCCGGCCTTTGTCCAGAGCTACGCCTGGATCAGCGCTGTGCCCTCGCTGCATGGCCTGGGCGCTGGGGTGTTTCTCTCGGTGCTGGCCTACTATCCGTTTATCTATATGCCGGTGGCGGCCGTGCTGCGCCGACTCGATCCCACCCTTGAGGATGTCGCCGCGTCGCTGGGCACGCCGCCGTGGAAAGTGTTTTTCCGGGTGGTGCTTCCGCAGCTGCGGCTGGCCGTCTGCGGCGGTGCGCTGCTGGTGGCCCTGCATCTGCTGGCGGAATATGGTCTGTATGTGATGATCCGCTTCGATACTTTCACTACCGCCATTTACGATCAGTTCCAGTCGACCTTCAGCGGTCCGGCCGCCAATATGCTGGCGGGCGTGCTGGCTCTGTGCTGTCTGGCGATCCTGCTGCTGGAGAGCGCTTCGCGTGGTAAAGCGCGCTATGCGCGTATCGGCGCCGGGGCGGCGCGCGAGCAGAAGCGCCTGGTGCTGGGGAAAGGGGCCGCCTTCGGCGCGCAGCTGCTGCTTCTGCTGCTGGTGCTGCTGGCGATGGGGGTGCCGTTGCTGGTCCTGGGGCGCTGGCTGTGGCTGGGCGGTATCGATAACTGGCTACATGCCGATCTGTGGCATTCCCTGCGCCAGACTCTGTTGCTGGGGGCGGGCGGGGCGCTGCTGACGACGGTCTGCGCGATCCCCATCGCCTGGCTCGGCGTGCGCTATCCGCGTCCGCTGTTCCGCCTGCTGGAGGGGTGTAATTACATCACCAGCTCGCTGCCCGGCATTGTGACCGCGCTGGCGCTGGTCACCGTCACCATCCACTATGCCCGTCCGGTGTACCAGACCGAAGTGACGCTGTTTCTGGCCTATTTGTTAATGTTTATGCCGCGGGCGCTGATTAACCTGCGCGCCGGTATCGCCCAGGCGCCGGTGGAGCTGGAAAACGTCGCCCGCAGTCTCGGACGCAGCCCGGCCCGCGCCCTGTGGAGTATCACCATGCGACTTGCCGCCCCGGGGGCGGCCGCCGGCGCCGCGCTGGTGTTCCTTGGCGTCAGCAATGAGCTTACCGCCACGCTGCTGCTCTCGCCGTTAGGCACCCGCACGTTGTCGACCGGCTTCTGGGCGTTAACCAGCGAGATCGACTATGTGGCGGCGGCGCCCTACGCGCTGTTGATGATCATCATTTCGCTGCCGCTGACGGCGGTTCTCTATATGCAGTCGAAAAAAATGGCAGGGTTGTAACATGCTGGAATTGTCTTCTGTTTCGAAATCCTTCGCCGATGCGCAGGTCCTCGATAATATTCATCTTCAGGTGGCTCCGGGTAGCCGGACGGCAATTGTGGGTCCGTCGGGTTCGGGAAAAACCACGCTGCTGCGCATCCTTGCCGGTTTCGAAACGCCCGACAGCGGACGCATCGTGATGCACGGCGCGCCTCTGTTTGCCGAGGGCGTGTTTGTTCCTGCCCACCAGCGACGGATCGGCTACGTTCCGCAGGAGGGGGCGCTATTTCCTCACCTCAATGTCGCGGACAATATCGCCTGGGGGCTGGACGCCAGCCGCGAGGAAAAACGTCGCCGGGTGGGCGCACTGATGGAGATGGTCGCCCTTGACCATAGCCTGGCGCGCCACTGGCCGCATGAGATCTCCGGCGGCCAGCAGCAGCGTGTGGCCCTGGCTCGCGCCCTGGCCCAGCAGCCGGCGCTGATGCTGCTCGATGAGCCCTTTTCTGCCCTGGACACCGGACTGCGCGCCAGCACACGCAAAGCGACCGCCGATCTGCTGGCGGAGACCGGCATCGCCTCGATTCTGGTGACTCATGACCAGACCGAAGCGCTGTCGTTCGCCACACAGGTGGCGGTGATGCGCCAGGGACGTTTCGCCCAGGTGGGTACCCCGCTGGCGGTTTACTCGCAGCCGGTGGACGAAGAGACAGCGTTGTTTCTCGGCGATGCCCTGATCCTCCCCGCACGGCTGAGCCCCGGGCGGGCCAGCTGCGCGCTGGGCGACCTGGCGACAGACGCAGCGCATCCTGCTGGTGAAGGTAAGGTGATGTTGCGTCCGGAGCAGCTGAGCGTCAGCGTGAGCGGACCACAGGAAAGTACCGCCACCATCCGCGATGTTGATTTCTCCGGCCAGCTCTCCACGCTGACGCTGTCGATGTCCGGGCACGATCGGCCGATTGTTCTGCGAACCGTAAGCCAGCCGGCGTGGCAGCCAGGCGCGACGGTGCGACTGACGGTCAGCGGCAAGGCGCGCGTGTTCAGCGGCTAATCTCTGAGCAGGCGCCGCCGGATATCGGTGGCGCCGCACGGAAAGCTAATCAACTGGCGGATTTAGCCGATAGTATCCGCGCCACTGACCTCGTCGCCATGGAGTGGTAGTACGTTGGAACAATTCCGCGGGGTCAGTCTACCTCACCGCCGTTTTGTCGGCGCGTCGCTTTTTCATTCGTCCCGCTGCGCTTAACTGCTATCCTGTCCCGCGATCGGCCCTGTTGTTACCGTGAGACATCGTTATGCCTGAATGCCATACTCCTGCGAATCGCTCCATTCCGTCCGCTTTGGCGCGGGGTACGTTGCTGCCTGCGCTGCTGGTCATCGTCGCCGTCGCTGTCGGCTGTGCGCTGGTGTCGCCGCCGATCGGCACGTGGCGTGAGATCCTGGCCAACCCCGGGCTCTATATCGATTTGCTGGCGCTGCTGTTTCTGGTGTTTATGCTGTGGAGCTCAGCAAAGGTGCGGATGAGCCATATCGCCGTCAACTGGGTGCGCTATGGGCTGCTGCTGTGGATTGCTGGCGGCACGTTCGATGTGATGGATGAGATAGTGGTTCAGCCGCGCTGGATGGGTTATTACTGCGAAGATCTGCTGCGCCTCTCCGGGATGCTGCTGACCGTGGTGGGCGTCTACAAAATTATTGAGCGCATCAACCTGTTGTACGTTGATGCGCGCTCGCAATCACTGAAGGACGAGCTCACTCAGTTGCCCAATCGCCGTTTTTTCATCGATACCATTCGCGAAAAGTCCGGGCATGCGCTGGGGCTCATGATTCTGGATATCGATTTTTTCAAGAAAATCAATGATACCTGGGGCCACCTGGTGGGGGATGAAGTGTTATTTCCCCTGGGGAAACAGCTGGCGAAACTGACCAGCGAGCAGGTCCTGCCGGCGCGTATTGGTGGGGAAGAGTTTGCCATTATCGTCGATGGCCTGTCGGAGCCTGAACTGCACGCCCTGGCGCAGTCGATCCTCGACAATGCCCGCACCATCCTGATCAATCATCAGGCGCCGCTGTCGATCAGCATTGGCGTGGGAACCTGGCGGCCGGGTGAAGCGCAGGAGACGTTTATCCGCAAAGTCGACGAGGCACTGTACAAGGCCAAGCACAACGGGCGTGGGCGCGTGGAGTGGGCGTAATATTCCGACACGGCAGGTTAGGTCTGCTGCGCGCTGCGGCAGTGTCGCCGATACTCTGACGGCGAACGCTCGGTGTAGCGTTTGAAGACCCGGCAAAAATAGTTGCTGTCGACAAAGCCGCAGTTATGGGCGATCTCTTTCACCTTCAGGTCGTAGCCGCGCAGCAGCTGTTTTGCCTTTTCCAGACGCACCCGGGTCAGATATTCGTTAAATCCCACCGAGCCTGATTTCTGAAAAATATGCGAAAGATAGTTGGGCGTGATGTGAAAACGTCTGGCCACCGATTCCCGCGTCAGCGGCAGGCTAAGATTTTCCTCGAGGTAGTCCTGAACGGCGAGAAACAGATCCCGGCTGCGACTGACGCGCATTTCCAGCCCAACCAGCTGTTCGCGACAGTGACTCAGCAGCGCGGCGACCACCAACCGCGCGGTCAGCGGATCGGGCTGCAGGCTGACTTCGTTCAGGCTCAGCAACAGGTAAGAGCCCACGCGCGGTCCAAGGCGGGCAACGCTTTGCTTTTCCGTGTGCAGGCTTTTCCCGTCCCAGCGCTGAATACTGAACCCCAGCTTCTGTCGACCAAACAGAATACTCAGGGTGGTGGCCGGGCCGGTCCACTGCGGCAGCGTCCATTTTCCCGCCTGCACGTACAGCACCTGTAAAGTGGTTAACGTCGAGGCGGCCAGTGGCAGCCCCTGTTCACTGAGCTGGCCCTCCAGCACTATTTCCAGACGCGGAAACGGCACGTTGAGGGCGAGGGCAGGGACGGAGATATCCGGCTCAGGAAATCTCACCTGTAAATGATCTTTTTGACTGATTAACCGATGCAGAATATCTGGCAGATCTTCAATCATTCTTTGCCCTCAGCATGCGCATTATCCTGTTGATGGTAATCTATTTTTTATCCCCAGACAGCGTTTGTTTCGTCAATTTGCGCAGCGAATTCCCTGCCAGGCGCCGCGCATGCATCGCCGGAGAGGCGATTGTTGATGCCCATCACACTTCGGTGGCTCGCGTACGTATGTCCAGTTTTTCGTAGCGCTCGCCTCCTGTCATGCCGCGGATGGACCAGTAGAGTTTGTTTGTGTTATCGAAACGTTAAAAAGGAACGCAAAATGAACTCACCATCGGCTAGTTTTCTCGATGCGTTAGGCGCCAGTCAGGTGCTTAGTGCGCAAATGAAACATGAACTCGACACCCTCGGCTACACCGTCGTGCATAACGTCGTTGACGCCCAGTGGCTGAGCGAAATGCGCCGGCTAATTGATACCCTGGTTGAGCGTGAAGGCGACAATCTGGCGATGGAACACCATCAGGAAGCGACTGCGACGCGGATCGCCAACCTGGTGAATAAGGGGGTTATCTGGGAGAAAGTCTGGTCCCACCCGCTGATCCTCTCCGCCTGCCGCTATATCTTCAACGGTGATTTTAAAGTCTCCAGCCTTAATGCGCGTGAGGCGCTGTATAACGGCGGTCACCAGCCGCTGCACGCCGACTGGAAAAAGCCGCGCCCGGATTTTCCCAAAGTCCACCTGGTGAATACCATCTGGGCGATAGACGATTTAAGCGCCGCTAACGGCGCGCCGCGGATTATCCCTGGAACCCACCTGCGGCCGGAGTTGCCGGAAGAAGTCTTGGACGACCCGGAACAGGCCCACCCAGACGAGATTGTGTTTGCTGCGCCGGCCGGCAGCGTGATGATCTACAACGCCCACGCCTGGCACGGCGGTACCCGTAATCGTGAGGGTAGCCGACGACGCGTGCTGCATGGGTTATATATCGATCGCGCGGATACGCCGCAGCAGGACCAGCGGCGCTGGCTGACGCCGGAAACGGCAAGCCGCCTGACGCCAGCGCAAAAGTGGCTGCTGGATGTAGAGTAAGACTCGTCGCCGGTCAGGGAAGTTCTACATAGACGACCGGCTTTTTCATGATGCTTTTCACGGCCTCGACGATCTGCTGCGGCTGCAGCAGGAAGCTCTTGATGCTGGTTTTAATCGTCCGCAGGCCGCTAAAGCGCTGGGCGTCGTCAATTTCGATATCCGTCACCAGCAGCACCACTTCGGCGCGGGCGATATCTTCTGCGGTAATGCGATTTTCAACGCCGAGCGCGCCCTGGGTTTCCACCTTCAGGTGCCATTTTTCATGATGACCGACCTTTTCCAGTCGTTCGGCAGCCATATAGGTGTGCGCCACCCCGCTGACGCAGGCGGTGACGGCGACAATATTGAAGTCCATAACATCCTCCTGGCGTTAACCGCCGATAGTGACGTGGAATCCGGCCGCTTCGGCCATTATCCGATAAGGTTGAATGTCCGCTTCGCCAGGCGCTTTCACGCTGGCCAGCGTCCAGGGTTTGCCCAGCAGACGGTATTTTGGCTCGCCATATTGATGAAACGGCAACAGGTGCATTTCTTTTAGCGCGAACGGCGCGAGAAACGCCAGTATCTGGCGAAAATTATCCACGCTCATGGTGTAACCCGGGATCAGCGGCACTCGCGGGATCAGATTGATGTTTCTTGTCGCCAGCTGGCGAAAATTGTCCAGTACCCGCGGCTGATTCATTCGCAGCAGCGACCGCGCCAGCTCAGGATCCATGATTTTAAAATCAAACAGCACTTCGTCGCTGGATTCAGCCACCGGCAGCAAACGGTCAAAGGCGCCGTCGCCGGCGGTCTCGATGGCGGTGCGGATCCCCCACTGGCGCAGGCGCTGAAGAAAACGGGCGGCAAACCCGGCCTGCATGAGCACCTCCCCGCCGGAGAGGGTGACACCGCCGCCGGAGGCGCGGAAGAAGACTTCATCTTTGAGCACCTCCTGAAGGAGGTTCTCCAGCGTCACGTCGCGACCGATCTGCTCCCATGCCCCGGAGGGACACTCGGCGACGTCCTGCAGACAGCGGGCGCAGCCCAGACATTTGCTCTGCCGGCGCAGGGTCTGGATCTTCGGCGACATTGACTCCGGGTTGGCGCACCACGGGCAGGTGTGGGGGCAGCCTTTGAAAAAGACCACCGTGCGGATCCCCTGACCATCGTTGAGCGAGTAGCGCTGCAGGTTAAAAATACGCGCCCGATCGGCGCGCGTCTCGATCACCTCACAGCTGATGCGCGGTGCGGCGGATGATGTCATCCTGAATCTCCTTCGACAGCTCAACAAAGAAGGCGCTGTAGCCCGCGACGCGCACCACCAGGCCGGCAAAGTCCTGCGGCCGCTGCTGCGCTTCACGCAGGGTGTCGGCATTGACCACGTTAAACTGAATATGCTGCAGCTTGAGCTTGCAGAAAGCCTGTAAAAAGTCTGCCAGCTTGTTCAGCCCGCCGTCGCCGGCCAGCGTTGCCGGGGTGAATTTGACGTTAAGCAGCGTACCGTTCGACAGCAGATAGTTATCCAGCTTGCTGACCGATTTCAGCACCGCCGTCGGCCCCTGAGCATCCTGACCGACCATCGGCGACAGGCCGCCGTCCGCCAGTTGTTCGCCGGCCAGCCGCCCGTCCGGGGTAGCCCCCACCACCGAGCCCAGCGGCACATGCGCCGAGACGGTATAGGAGCCGGGAGTAAAATGGCCGCCGCGCGGGTTCAGGTACTGCTCCACCTCTTTGCAGTAAAAGCGCAGCAGATCGGCGCTAATATTATCGACTTCGTCGATGTCGTTACCGTACTTCTCAAAACGGTTAATCAACCGGGCGCGGATCTTTTCCCCCTCCGGCGTGCGGAAGTTGGCCTTCAGGACCGCCATCAGTTGGTCAAAACTGAGACGCTGCTGATCGAAAACCATCCCCTTCAGGGCGTGCAGTGAATCGCTCAGGTTGGCGATCCCGATGCCCTGGACGCCGGAAAAGTTATAGCGCGCGCCGCCGGCGGTGATATCTTTGCCGTGCAGGACGCAATCTTCAATGAACGAGGAGAGCAGGGGGACCGGCGCCCAGTCGCGATGGCCGATATCGCAGATATTGCTGCCCTCGACCATCAGCTTGATGTAATAACGAATTTTGTCACGGATCTGACTGATAAGTCCTTCCCAGCTGACATCAGGTTGCCCTTCATTTTCCTGCAGGACCAGTTCCATAACCTTCAGCAAGTTGAACATGGCGATATCATGCAGGCCGTAGGTGCGGCCAGGGATCGACAACTCGACGCAGCCGACCACCGCGTAGTCGCGGGCGTCTTCCAGCGACACGCCGCGATTGAGGAAGGCGGGGACCACCACCTCGTCGTTGAAAATCTGTGGAATGCCGGTGCCCAGGCGGATGGTTTCAGCGGTTTTACGCAGGAACGGGCGGTCAATCAGCTCGTTGACCCGCACGCCAAGATTCGGCTGCGGCAATTGCACGTTCTGATAGGCATCAAGGCATAAAAACGACAGCGCATTGACCGCGCTGCGCCCGGTTTCCGTCAGTCCGCCGAGCAGGGCAGTGTAGCCGGTGGGAAAACCAGCGAAATAGCGCGCGCTGCTCGAGGAGCGCAGCAGCACGATATCGTTGCATTTCACCCACAGCGACTCCAGGAGCTCCCTGAGATACGCCGGATCCTGACCCTCATTCAGCGACGCCTGATAAAACGGCAGCATATACTGATCAAAACGCCCCAGTGAAATTGAGCTGGCGTTGGATTCGTACTGCAGAATGATGTTCATATACCAGAACAGCTGGCAGGCCTGGGGGAAGTCCGTTGGCCGGTGCTCCGCGTTGTGGCGCGAAATAGCGGCGATGGTTAACAGCTCCTGCTGACGCTGCGGGTCCTGACAGTGCCCAGCCATCTCCTCGGCCAGCGCGGCGTAGCGCAGAATATGGCGCCGGGAGGCTTCCAGCAGGGTCAGCACCGCCTGATAAAAGTGGTTCCCGGGTTGCTGCTCGCAGTGGGCTTTTAGCTCCGCCACCAGCGCCCCGAGGCCATGATTGAGCAGACGCGGATAGTCGATGATGATATGGCCCTGGCCCTTATCGGTCTGGTTCACGCTGAATATCTGGGTGCTGACGGCGGCCTTGACCTCGTCGGTCATCTGGCCGTTGATAAAATCCTTCATTGAGCGCTTTTCCCAGTAGGGGAACAGCGTTTCGCGGTATATTTGCTTATCTTCTTCGCTTATCGCGAAGCGGTCCTGCGGCCGGGTCGGAAAGGCGTCGAGTTCGTTGAGCAGCCAGTAGGGATCCATCTCCGGCGACATAATGCCTGCCCGCGGTTTGATGGTCCGGTTGCCGGCAATCAGTTCATCATCACGAATCGAAATGTCTACCTTATCGAGGATCCAGGCGGTGGCCTTCGCCCGGCGAATAATCACCGGTTCGCCCTCCGTTTGCTGATGACTGGCGGTATACAGCAGAGCGCGCTCCAGGGAGATTTCGCGCGGCTGGGCGAACAGGCTGGCTTTCAGGCGTTGAGTACGATTCGTCATGACAAACTCCATGTGGTGGCGAAGGGCGCGAGGGCGCCCCTTGTAAGGCTTCAGGTACGCTGAGAAAGATGGCTGTCTATCTTGTTCATGATGGCGTCGGCGCGCTTGACCGCATCGCTGATATTGACGCGCACGATAGTTTTCCCGGCAAAACGCTCTTCGAATTTGATACCGATATCTTTGGTCAGGATGACCATATCGGCGGCGGCGATCTCTTCGGCGGTCAGTTCGTTTTCAATGCCGATTGAGCCCTGGGTTTCGACTTTAACCTGCCAGCCTTTGGCTTTGGCGGCGCTTTCCAGCGACTCGGCGGCCATGTAGGTGTGAGCCACGCCCGACGGGCAGGCGGTGACAGCGATAATGTGGGTCATAATCTGTTCCTTCCAGTCTGTTAGTTAATTTCGAAATCAAGATCTAATTCGTCGTCGGCTTTAGCGTCAGACGATTTCTTTTTAGCCAGCGCTTTCAGCACAATGACGCAGGCGGCGCTGACGCAGGCACCGACCAACAGCGCGGCGATAAAGCCAAGTTTGCCCTGGACCACCGGCAGCACGATGAGCCCGCCCCAGCCGGCGTAACACTGGGCCCCCAACAGCGCCGCGGTGACGCAGCCGCTGGCAGCGCCAATCATATTGGCCGGAATAACGCGCAGCGGGTCGGCAGCGGCAAAGGGAATCGCCCCTTCAGTGACCCCGACGCAGCCCATCACCAGCGCCGCTTTGCCGGTTTCCCGCTCTTCGGCGGTGAAATATTTACGGCCGATCAGCGTCGCCAACCCCATCCCCAGCGGCGGCACGGCGATGCCGACGGCGGCGATAGCCACCACGCTGTAGACCCCCTGCGAGACGCAGATCAACATGAAGGCGTAGGCCACTTTGTTCACCGGGCCGCCCATATCAAAGGCCAGCATCAGGCCCATAATGATGGCCAGCACCACGATGCTGCCTTCACGCATACCCTGCAGCCAGCCGGTCAGGTTAGCGGTTAGCGCGCCCACCGGTTCGCCGAGCCCCCACATCATGATCCCGGCGGTAATAAAGGTGCCGATGATGGGAATAATGAAAATCGGCATCACCGAGCGCAGCACCTTGTGGACCGGTATTTTTTTCAGGTAGTAGACCACCAGGCCGCCGATCATGCCGGCGATCAGCGCGCCGAAGAAGCCGGCGCCGAAGCTGTTGCCCACCCAGGCGCCGATGGCGCAGGGCGCCAGCGCGGCGCGGTCGGCGATGGAGTACCCGATGTAGGCGGCGAGAAAAGGGACCATCAGCGTCAGCCCGGCGACGCCGATGTCAAACAGCTTCTTCAGGTTGGGATCGGTGGCGGCATCGGGAACTGCGCCTTTGCCATACAACATGACGGACACCGCCAGCAGGATCCCACCGGAGACCACAAAGGGGATCATGTGTGACACGCCGGTCATCAGATGCTGGCGGGTATTTTTTAGTATTTGCACCAGTTCGTTCATTGTTTGCTCCTGAGCGCTGTAGGGCCCGTGACAGTATTGATGGCTCAACATTAGAAAAAGGTCGCCGCATAAAACAGTAGAGAAAAAGTGCATTTACTGGACATTTGTAAGGTTAGAAAGGAATTGCGATCCACCTCAAATCTTAGTGATGGCAGGAAGGATGGGCGCTAAATGGATGGAATTGTGATGGCGGGCATAAAAAAGTATCGTGTGTACAATAGTCCAGTAATTGCCAGTTTTATCACCTAGTCCCCGGCCCCTTCATTCATTACCTTTTGGGTAAATAATGGATTGCTCAGGAGGAAGACGATGGCTCTGGTCATTGAATTTACATGTGATTTGCCAAACGGCGTGCATGCGCGTCCGGCCAGTCTGGTCGAAACGCTGTGTAACCGTTTTTCATCGGCGATTGAGTGGCGCAATCTGCGCCGCGAGACCAGCGGAAATGCCAAGAGCGCGCTGGCGATCATCGGCAGCAATACCCTGAAGGGCGACGCCTGCCAGCTGGTCATTCATGGCGAAGATGAAGCCGACGCGTTCGCCGCCTTAAGCGCCTTTATCGAAAATGAATTCCCGCAGTGCGACGCGCCGCTGCCCGCTGCGCATGCGCTGGAGATCCAGCCGGTGCCTGCGTCGCTCTCGCGGCTGAACCCGACGCTGTTTCATGCCCGCCCGGTGTGCGCCGGCAGCGCGGGGGGCAGGCTAATACACCTGAAATCCCGCGATCTGCATGCGCTGGGGGAACTGCCGGGCGCCGTCGCTCCTGAACAGGAGCAGGCGGCGCTGGATAATGGCCTGCGCCTGCTGGTAAAAGATATTGAGCTGCGGCTGCTGGACAACGACGGCACCGCCAGCGCAATCCTCGATGCCCACCGCTCGCTGGCGACGGATGCCTCGCTGCGCCAGCACCTGCTCGACGGCATTCTTACCGGCCTCAGCTGCGCGCAGGCGATTGTCGCCACCAGCGACCACTTCTGCGCACGGTTCCGCGACTCCGGCAACACTTATCTACAGGAGCGGGTGCTCGATGTGCGCGATGTCTGCTTCCAGCTGTTGCAACATATCTATGGCGAAGCCCGCTTTCCGCCCCCGGGCCAGCTGCGGGAGGCCGCCATTTGCCTTGCCGACGAGCTGACCCCCAGCCAGTTTCTCGAACTGGATAAAGCGCATCTCAAAGGGCTGCTGCTGCGCGGCGGCGGCACCACGTCGCACACCGTGATCCTCGCCCGCTCGTTCAATATTCCGACCCTGGTGGGGGTTGACCTCGACGCACTGTTGCCGTGGGAGGGTACCCAGGTGCAGATCGACGGCACCGCCGGACTGCTGGTGGTGGATCCGAGTCCGGCGGTGGCGCGCTACTATCAGCAGGAGGCGTGGGTTCAGGCGCAGATCCAGCAACAGCAGCAGGTATGGCTGGATAAGCCAGGGCAGACGGAAGACGGTATCCGCGTCGAGATCGCGGCGAACATCGCCCATTCGGTAGAGGCGGTGGCGGCATTCAACAATGGTGCGCAGTCGGTTGGCCTGTTCCGCACAGAGATGCTGTATATGGACCGGCCCGGCGCGCCATCGGAAGATGAGCTTTACAACATCTTCTGTCAGGCGCTGGAGCCTGCCGCCGGGCGCAGCATTATTGTGCGGACTATGGATATCGGCGGTGATAAGCCGGTGGCCTATCTCAACATTCCTGCGGAAAATAACCCCTTCCTCGGCTACCGCGCGGTGCGCATCTATGAAGAGTACCAGGCGCTGTTTCATACTCAGCTGCGGGCGATTCTACGCGCCTCGGCGCACGGCGCGCTGAAGATCATGATCCCGATGATTTCCTCCATGGAAGAGATCCTGTGGGTGAAAGAGCGGCTGGCGGAGGCCAAACAGTCGCTGCGCGTTGAACAGATCCCGTTTGATGAAAAAATCCCGCTGGGCATCATGCTGGAGGTGCCGTCGGTGATGTTCATCATCGATCAGTGCTGCGAAGAGGTGGACTTCTTTAGCATCGGCAGCAATGACTTAACGCAGTATCTGCTGGCGGTCGACCGCGATAACGCGAAAGTGACGCGCCATTACAACAGTCTCAACCCGGCCTTCCTGCGTGCGCTGGACTATGCCGTGCAGGCGGCGCACCGGCAGGGGAAATGGATCGGCTTGTGCGGCGAGCTGGGGGCCAAAGGTTCGGTGCTGCCGCTGCTGGTCGGTCTCGGTCTGGATGAACTGAGTATGAGCGCGCCGGCGATCCCGGCGACCAAAGCGCGTCTGGCGCAGCTGGACAGCCGCGCCTGCCGTCAGCTGCTGAATCAGGCGATGCAGTGCCGTACCTCGCTGGAGGTGGAGCATCTGCTGGCCCAGTTCCGTATGCGCCAGCAGGAGGTGCCGCTGGTGAGCGCCGAGTGCATTACGCTCAACAGCGACTGGCGTAGTAAGGAAGAAGTGCTGAAGGGGATGACGGATAACCTGCTGCTGGCCGGTCGCTGCCGCTACCCACGCAAGCTGGAGGCTGACCTGTGGGCCCGTGAGGCGGTGTTCTCCACCGGGCTTGGCTTTAGCTTCGCCATACCGCACAGTAAATCCGAGCATATTGAGCAGTCGACCATCAGCGTCGCCCGGCTGGCGCAGCCGGTGATGTGGGGCGATGAAGAGGCGCAGTTTGTGATTATGCTGACGCTAAACAAGCACTCGGCGGGCGACCAGCATATGCGCATCTTCTCGCGGCTGGCGCGGCGCATTATGCATGCGGAGTTCCGTCAAGCTCTGGTCTCCGCGCAGAGCCGCGAAGATATCGCGCAACTGCTGCGCCGCGAGCTGGAACTGTAATTGTCTCTCCGGCCAGCGGCGCTGGCCGGAGAGCGAGTTATAAATCCAGCACTAACCGGCCGCCTTTGGCGCGCGAGCAGCAGATCAGCATACTCTGTTGGCTGGCTTTCTCTTCCTCGCTGTAATACTGATCGCGGTGGTCCGCTTCCCCTTCCAGAATCATCGTTTCGCAGGTGCCGCACACCCCTTCGCGGCACAGACATTCCACCTTCGCCGCTTTGTTATTCTCAATAACCTGCAAAATGGTCATGTCCTGCGGTACGGTAAATTCGCGTCCGGAACGCGCCAGCACCAGGGTAAACGCCTCTCCGCCTTTATCCTCAACGATAAACTGCTCAAAGTGCAGTTGACTGGCGGGCACCTGATGGCGTTCGGCGGCGGCTTTCACCGCCTCGTTAAGCGCCGCCGGGCCGCAGGTATACACGTGGGTTCCGGGCTCGAGGTCGGCGAACAGGCGCGGCAGGTCGAGACGGCTGCCGAGCGCTGATACATGAATATTGACCCGATCGCGCCACGGCGCGGCGCTGAGCGCATCGACGAAAGCATTATTGTCGGCGTCGTGGAAACAGTAGTGCAGCTGCCAGTCGGCCTGCTGTTGTTCCAGTTCCGGAATATGCGACAAGAATGGCGTAATGCCGATACCGCCGGCGATCAGCAGATGTTTTCGCGCCTGTGGTTCGATGGCGAACAGGTTGTTGGGCGTGGACACCGTCAGGGTATCGCCCGGGCGCACCTGCTGGTGCATAAAGCGCGAGCCGCCTTTGGAAGGCGACTCAAGACGCACCGCAATCTGCCAGCTGGTGGTATCCAGCGGCGAGCTCATCAGCGAATAAGCATTGCTGTAGCGCTGCTCGCCATCCTGCATCTGGACGATAATATGGCTACCGCCGCTGAATCCCGGCAGCGGGGCGCCGGTCGACGACACCAGCGTAAAACGCTTCACCTGGGCGGTGATCTGTTCAACATCGCGAACGATCGTCTCAAACATTTGATAATCAGACATCGCTGAACTCCATCAAAAATCCCGGCGTGGCCAGAGCCGCCGCCGGGAGAATACATTTATAACCCCTGGCAGAGATACTTCATCTCCAGGTAATCTTCGATTCCGTGTTCCGAGCCTTCGCGGCCAAGACCCGACTGTTTCACCCCGCCAAATGGCGCGACTTCGTTGGAAATCAGTCCGGTATTGATGCCGACCATGCCGTATTCCAGCTGCTCGGAGACGCGCCAGATACGGGCGGCATCGTTGCTGTAAAAATAGGAGGCGAGACCGTAGATGGTGTTATTCGCCTGCTCGATGACCTGCTGCTCATCGTCAAATTTCACCAGCGCCGCCACCGGGCCGAAAATCTCTTCCTGCAGCAGCAGTGACCCCGGTTGTACGTCGCCGATCACCGTAGGGGTGAAGAAATTACCGCCCAGTGGGTGCGCTTTACCGCCGGTTAACAGCGTGGCGCCGCGGCTCAGGGCGTCGTCGAGCAGGGACTGGACTTTGCGCCCGGCGTCGGCGTTGATCAGCGGGCCAATCTGGACATCGGACTCGCTGCCATCGCCCACTTTCAGGGCGGCGACGCGGGCGACGAATTTATCGCAGAATTGGTCGTAGACGGCGCGATGAATATAGAAGCGATTGACGCAGACGCAGGTTTGCCCGGCGTTGCGGAACTTGGCGATCAGCGCTCCCTCGACCGCTTTATCGATATCGGCGTCATCAAAGACGATAAACGGCGCGTTACCCCCGAGCTCTAAAGAGAGCTTTTTGATGGATTCCGCGCACTGGCGCATCAGCACGCGGCCAACTTCGGTCGAGCCGGTAAAGGAGAGCTTACGCACCCGTTCATCGCCGGTGAACACCGCGCCAATCTCACGCGACTGTCCGGTGACAACGTTAATAACGCCCTGCGGGATCCCGGCCTGATTCGCCAGTTCCGCCATCGCCAGCGCGGTAAACGGCGTTTCGTTGGCGGGCTTTATCACCATCGTACAACCCGCGGCCAGCGCCGGGCCGGCCTTACGGGTGATCATCGCCGCCGGGAAGTTCCACGGGGTGATCGCCGCGCAGACCCCCACTCCCTGGCGGATCACCATCAGGCGTTTATCGGCGCCGGGGGAGGGGATTATCTCGCCGTTGGCACGTTTCCCTTGTTCGGCAAACCACTCGATAAATGAGGCGGCATAGGCGATTTCGCCTTCCGCTTCCGCCAGCGGCTTGCCCTGCTCGGCGGTCATTATCTGCGCCAGCGCGGTCTTGTTTTCGAGGATCAGGCGGTGCCAGTTCTTCAATAACGCGGCGCGCTGGGCGGCGGTAAGCGCGCGCCATGCCGGCAGCGCGGCAGCGGCGGCATCCACCGCCTGCTGCGCTTCCGCCCGACCCATATTGGGGATCTGGCCGAGCGTCGCGCCGGTGGAAGGGTTGCTGACGGCAAGCGTCGTGCCGTCGGCGGCGTCGCGCCAGCTTCCGGCAATCAGCGCCTGCTGGCGAAACAGATCTGAGTGAAACACGGACATAGCCAACTCCTTCAACGATTACGGCTGGAACACCTGGGCCACCAGATTGTGGAAATGCGCGATACCGTGCTCGGAGATACCGCTGCCGCTGTTATCCGCCATAATGCGCCCCTGGCCGCGATAGCCGCGGGACTTCAGCCCCTTCTGCACGCTTTCCACCAGGCGTAAATCTTCCGGGCGGAACACGTCGCGATACCACTCAATCAGCGCTTTCTGATCGTCAGTCAGCTCTTCGTTGGTGAAATAGATGTCGTAATTCTGCAGAGTGGTCTCTTCATCCACCGGGAATTCATAGATCACGGTCATCATGCCCTTGATCGGCGTCACGTTGAACATGGTGCACGGCCACAGCCAGAAACCGTGGAACGCGGCGTCGGTACCTTCTTCGAATTTAAACGACTGCTCGGACGGCTTGGCGAAGCCATACTGCAGCGTCCATTTGCCGTGCATGGTGTGCCAGTAACGGTCAACCTGTACGGAATCCGAGAAGCCCGGGTGCGCCGGGCCGCAGTGGTAACATTCCAGATAGTTATCGACGATATTTTTCCAGTTCGCCGGGGTGAGAGTGGTAAAGCGCGCCGCCAGTTTCAGATCATGCACGTCCGGGCAGGCTTCCAACACTTTGTCCTGCAGGCCCGGCAGCTGCGTTTCCACGCTCTCTGCTTGCGGGTTCATATTGATAAACACAAAGCCGGCATACTCTTCCAGGCGAACCGGCACCAGCTGCGCCTTTTCGCTATCGAAATTCGCCACGTTTTCGCAGTTGCGGGCGTGGGCGAGATTGCCGTCAAGCTTGAAGGCCCAGGCGTGATAGGGGCAGGTAATCACGTTTTTGGCTTTACCTTCACCGCTCAGCAGCTGGTGGCCGCGGTGCGGGCAGACGTTATAGAAAGCGCGCAGAATGTTGTCGCGGCCGCGGACGATAACGATATTTTCGCCAATGATCTCCCGGGTGATGTAGTCGTTCGGCCGGGCGACCTCGCTGCCGTGGGCGACGCAAATCCAGCTATTGGCGAAGATGCGCTCTTTCTCGTGTTCAAACGCCTGGCTGTCGGTATAAAAACGGGCCGGAATGGTCCAGGCATCCTGCGGATTGGCGCAAAAGTTAATCGGCAGAGTAAAGTCAGGGCTCAAATTGCTCATGTAAGGTCACCTTGTGATTATTGTCAGTAAGAGGTTTTACAGCGACTGGCCGTCGCCTTTGAGTACCGTGCCAACCGGTAGCGTCTCGGCTTTAATCATTGGCTCGGGCGTATGGGTTTCTATCTGATTGACCGGCACGTGGGCGTAGTCCTGTTTTAGCCAGCGCACGAAGCCGCCGGTTTTAATCAGTAAAATGGCCAGGAATGGTAGGGCGGTCAGCACCACGGTGGTTTTCATGGTCTCAAGCGAAGCGCCGGTAAACAGAATCGATAGCGGGATGAGGGTGATTACCACGCACCAGAACAGGCGCATGCCGCGATCCGGATCGTCGCCTTCGCGCAGGTTGCGGGTGCTGGTCGCCGCCATGGTGTAGGCCACCGCATCCATGTGCGAGGCGAGGAAAACAATCATCACGAACAGATAGGCGGCGAGGAACAGCTTACCTGCCGGCAGCGACATCAGGACCTGCTGGACGGCGGTTTCGCCGCCAAGAGTCTGCATCACCTGCGGTACGTTAATCACGCCGTTAACGAACTGGTGCATGGCGTAGCTTTCCATCACCCCAAAGAAGAACCAGCAGCCGGCGGTGCTACCAAGGAGCAGTCCCCATATCACCTCTTTGATTTTGCGCCCGCGGGAGACGCGGGTGACGAACATCGCCACGCCCGGGGTATAGGAGATCCACCACAGCCAGTAGAAGACGGTCCAGTTGCGGGTAAAGGCGCCGTCGCCGAGGGGATCGGTAAACAGGCTCATCTGCAGGAAGTTCTGAGTCGTCAGGCCGACGGCGTTAATGATGTTATTGGTGATGAATTCGGTCGGGCCAACCAGTAATACCACCAACGGCAGCAGAAATGCCCCCCAGCCGACCATTTTGCTCAGGCGCTGCAGGCCGTTGTTGATGCCAATCCACGAACTCATGCAGAAAATACCGCCGGAGAGCAGGATCACAAACGCCTGCACGGTGAAGTTATCCGGCAGCCCGGTCAGCGCTGACAGGCCGCGGGTGAAGGTAGCGGCAGTGACCACCAGCGAAATGGTTAACGCGCCGACGGTAGCGATCAGGAACATCAGATCGACCAGACGGCCCCAGAAGCCCTGCGGACTCACTCCGGTGATCGCTGAAATGATCCCGGAGAGGCTGAGGCCTTTATTTTTCCGCACGTGGAAGTGATAGGCCATGATCAGCGAGGCGAGAGTGTAGGTCGCCCAGGCGCTAACCCCCCAGTGGAAGAAAGAATAAGGGATGCTGTATTCCAGCGCTTTCGGCGATTGCGGGGCAATGTTCAGGCCCGGGGTCTGGTAGTAATAAGCCCATTCGGCAACGCCCCAGTACAGCGTGGAGGAGCCGAGCCCGGCGCAGATAAACATAAACAGCCATGAGAGGGTACTGTATTCGACTTTACCTTCGCCGAGACGGATATTGCCGTATTTGCTGGTCGCCAGATAGAGCACCAGTCCCAGCGCCAGCAGCACCAGTACCTGTACCGTGGAACCCAGCAGGCGGGTCACGCCGTTAAAAATCGAATCAGCCGCCTGCGCGGTTTGCTGCGGGAAGAGACTTAATGTAGCGGCGATGAAAACAATGGCCGCCAGGCTGATGGCAATCAGCGGCACATCTTTTTTCTTTACGTTGCTCAACATGGGTGATCTCCTGGGCATGATTGCCCGTCGGTGGCTTTAGCCTGTCGTTGTTATCACGCTGTAGGGTCAAGGTTCGTAGCAAAAGCTATTAACAATCGGATTATTTCTTCGTTACATGAATTAAACAATTGGCCGTTTCGTGAAGCAATAAAACACGGAACGGAAATAATAAAAGGTGAATTGGCGCAGGTTCTGTCTTTTCAGGAATTAATAAAGTTTGCCGCTGTGATGCGGTCCACTTGTCAATCGTGGGGGATTCTGCATAGCGAAAAGAGAGGGAAGTTGGCGCAGGTCTTCCCGGGTAGCGGCTGCGCCTTACCCGGGCTACGGTCCGTGCGGCCTGCCTTTAATGTATTCACCATTGTTGCTGAAACTGCCGGTGTTGGCGGCCTCAACATCGCTGAGACGTTCCCGGCAGGTCGGGGCAGCCCGCAGGGATGCGGGCTGAGGGCCGTGTTTTTACATTATCGTGCCTTTTGTAGCCCCGGTAAGCGCCGCGCGACCGGGGAGCGGCTTGGGTAATTACGCCAAAATGGCTTTGCAGATAGCGTCGCTGACCTGTTGCGTTGACGCGCTGCCTTTCATATCCGGGGTTTTCGGCCCGCTGGCAATCACCTGCTCAATCGCCGCCAGAATGCCGTTGTGCGCGTCGTGATAGCGCTCATCGCCGTTGCCGAGGAAATCGAGCATCATCGCCCCGGCCCACACGGTGGCGATCGGGTTGGCGATATTTTTACCATAGATATCCGGCGCCGACCCGTGAACCGGTTCGAACAGCGACGGGAAGGTGCGCTCCGGGTTGAGATTCGCCGATGGCGCAATACCGATGGTGCCGGTACAGGCCGGGCCGAGATCGGAGAGAATATCACCGAACAGATTGGAGCCGACGACCACGTCAAACCGCTCCGGCTGCAGCACGAAGCGGGCGCACAGGATATCGATATGCTGCTTGTCCCAGCGAACATCCGGATAGTTTTTGGCCATCTCTTCCACCCGCTCATCCCAGTAGGGCATGCTGATCGCCAGACCGTTGGATTTGGTTGCGGAGGTCAGCGTTTTGCGTGGGCGGCTTTGCGCCAGTTCGAAGGCGTAGCGCAGGATCCGGTCCACGCCGCGGCGGGTAAAGACCGACTCCTGAATCACCACTTCATGCTCGGTGCCTTCATTGGCGCGCCCGCCGAGGGCGGAATATTCGCCTTCGGTATTTTCGCGCACCACGTAAAAATCGATATCGCCGGCCTTTTTGCCCGCCAGCGGGCAGGGGACGCCGGGGAACAGACGCACCGGACGCAGGTTGACGTATTGGTCAAACTCACGGCGGAACTTCAGCAGCGACCCCCACAGCGAAATGTGGTCGGGAACGGTATCTGGCCAGCCGACGGCGCCGAAGTAGATGGCATCGAAGCCCTGCAGCTGCTCGCGCCAGTCGTCCGGCATCATCTTGCCGTGATGGGCATAATATTCGCAGCTTGCCCACTCCATCTGCTCGAAGCTCAATGACAGATCCCACCGCTGTGCGGCGGCTTGCAGCACGCGAATCCCTTCAGGCAGAACTTCTTTGCCAATTCCGTCACCCGGGATGGCGGCAATACGATAGTTTTTTTTCATTCCGGTTCTCACTTTTTAGCGATGATGTTTGACCACCTGCCTATCCTATAATTGACTGGTTCATAATTAATCACGCTAACTGGTGAAACATAAAACACAGATCATGAATAATCTGCCGCTGCTAAATGATTTACGCGTCTTTATGCTGGTCGCTCGCCGGGCCGGGTTCGCCGCCGCCGCCGAAGAGCTTGGCGTATCACCGGCGTTCGTCAGCAAGCGGGTTTCGCTGCTGGAGCAAACCCTGAATGTGGTGTTGTTGCACCGGACCACCCGCCGGGTCACCATTACCGAGGAGGGGGAGCGGATCTACGAATGGGCGCAGCGCATTTTGCAGGATGTCGATGAGATGATGGACGAGCTTTCCGACGTGCGCCAGGTGCCGCAGGGAACGCTGCGTATTATCAGTAGCTTCGGCTTTGGTCGCCGAGTGGTGGCCCCGGCGCTGTCGGCGCTGGCCCTTCAGTACCCGCAGCTGGAACTGCGTTTCGATGTCCAGGACCGGCTGGTGGATTTAGTCAATGAAGGGGTGGATCTCGATATTCGCGTGGGCGATGATATCGCGCCGAATCTGATTGCCCGCCAGCTGGCGGCCAACCACCGCGTGCTCTGCGCCTCGCCGCAATTCCTTGCCCGCCATCCACCGCCGAAACAGCTGAGCGATCTGGCCGCCTTACCCTGCCTGGTGATTAAAGAACGCGATCATCCGTTTGGCATCTGGCAGTTGCACAGCAAAGAGGGGCAGCATGCCATCAAAGTGACCGGGCCGCTGTCGTCCAACCATGGTGAAATTGTGCATCAGTGGTGTCTGGACGGGCAGGGGATTGCGTTACGTTCATGGTGGGACGTCCGGGAGAATATCGCCAGCGGGCATCTGGTGCATGTGCTGCCGGAATTCTTTCAGCCTGCCAACGTCTGGGCAGTCTATGTCTCCCGGCTGGCGACGTCGGCTAAAATTCGCACCACTGTGGAGTTTCTGCGCCACTACTTTCAGCAGCACTATCCGCAGCATGAGCCGACGGCCAGCGCCGTCGGCAGAGGCGATTAAACCCCCAGGCGGTCGCGCAGACTGTAGTAGGCGGCGCCCATGGCGGTGAAGGGAATGCGCAGGCTGCGGCCGCCCGGGAACGGGTAGTGCGGCAGTTTGGCAAAGGCGTCGAAACGCTCAGCGTCACCGCGCAGCAGTTCCGAAATCAACCGTCCGGCGAGGTGGGTACAGGTGACCCCATGCCCGCTGTAGCCCTGCATGTAGTAGATGTTGGTATCGAGGCGACCAAACTGCGGCATCCTTGAGAGGGTCAACAGGAAGTTGCCGGTCCAGCGGTAGTCGATTTTCACCCCTTTCAGCTGCGGGAAGGTTTTCAGCAGCTTCGGCATAATCAGCCGTTCCACATCGTCCGGGTCGCGGGCGCCGTAGACCACGCCGCCGCCATACAGCAGGCGGTTGTCGCCGGTGAGGCGGTAGTAATCCAACAGATAGTTACAGTCTTCCACACAGTAGTTTTTCGGGATCAGCGAGCGAGCGACCTCCTCCGACAGCGGAGCGGTGGTGACCACCTGGGTGCCGCAAGGCATGCTGCGCTTCGCCAGCTCCGGCTCCAGTTTGTCGCCGAGATAGGCGTTGCCGGCGACGATCACATAGCGGGCAGTGACCTGGCCGCGGGCGGTGCTGACCACTGCCGGAGTGGAGTGCTGAATGCGGGTGACCGGCGACTGCTCATAGACCCGGCCGCCGTTCAGGCGAATGGCGTCCGCTTCGCCGATGGCGAGGTTGAGCGGATGAATATGGCCGCCGCTGTGGTCGAGCAGGGCGCCGACGTAGCGGTCGCTGTCCACTTCGCGACGAATCGCCTCTCTGTCCAGCAGCTCCAGCTGCGTGTTGCCGTAGCGCTCCCAGTTGGCTTTCTGTTCTTCCAGCGTCTCCAGCTGTTTGTGATTCATCGCCACGAACAGGCCGCCCGGGCGATAATCGCACTGGATCTGGTAGCGCTGGATACGTTCACGAATAATATCGCCGCCTTCGAACATCATGCTACCGAGCATTTTAGCGGCATCCGGGCCGTAGTTTTTTTCAATCACGTCGATATCGCGGCTGTAGGAGTTAACCAGCTGACCGCCATTGCGGCCGCTGGCGCCGAAGCCGATGCGCGCCCCTTCCAGCACCACCACGTCGTAGCCCATTTCGGCCAGATGCAGGGCAGAGGAGAGGCCGGTGTAGCCGCCGCCGACGACGCAGACGTCGCAGCTTATCGATTCGTCCAGCGTCGGAAAGGGTTCATATTTGTTGGCGCTGGCGGCGTAATAGCTGGTGGTATGTTCGGTCATGATTAAGACTCCAGGGCAATCCAGATGGTTTTCAGTTCGGTGAATTTTTCCAGCGCGTGCAGCGACTTATCGCGTCCGTTGCCGCTCTGTTTGTAACCGCCGAAGGGGACGGTCATATCACCATCGTTATAGTTGTTGACGAAGACCGAACCGGCCTTCAGGCGGCGGCTCATGCGGTGGGCGCGTGAGAGATCGCGGGTCCATACCGCCGCGCCGAGGCCGTAGTCGCTGTCGTTGGCAAGCCGCAGCGCCTCGTCTTCGCTTTTGAAGCGAGTCACCACCAGCACCGGGCCGAAGATCTCTTCCCGGCTGAGGGAGGAGGCCGGGTCGACGTCAACAAAAATGGTCGGGCCGACGGCGGCAGGCCACGGATTTTTCCGCCCGTCGAGGAACAGCGTGCTTTTGCTTTCGCCGCCGCGAATAAAACTGTGCACGCTGTCGGCATGGGTGTTGTCAATCAGCATGCCCATGGTGGTGTTTGGGTCGAGCGGGTTGCCCGGCTGCCAGCGTTGCGCTTCGGTTTTCAGTCGTGCCAGGAACTCGTCGGCGATGCTCTCCTCCAGCAGCAGGCGGGTGCCGGCGATGCACACCTGCCCCTGGTTGTAGAAGATGCCGCCGGCGGTGGCGCTGACCGCTTTTTGCAGATCAGGGCAGTCGGCGAAGACGATGTTGGCGCTCTTGCCGCCCGCTTCCAGCCACACGCGCTTCATATTGCTGTCGCCGGCGTCTTTCAGCAGCTGTTTGCCGGTGCGGGTGGAGCCGGTAAAGGTAATGACCTCCACGTCAGGATGCAGGGCCAGCGCCTGTCCGGCTTCGTGACCAAAGCCGCTGACCACGTTCAGCACGCCGTCCGGCAGGCCCGCCTCTTTCGCCAGCCCGGCGAGGCGCAAAGCGGTCAGCGGCGATTTTTCCGAGGGCTTAAGGATCACGCTGTTGCCCGCCGCCAGCGCCGGGCCGAGCTTCCAGCAGGCCAGCAGCAGCGGGAAGTTCCACGGCACCACCGCGGCGATGACGCCAATCGGTTCGCGGACGATCATCGCCAGTTCGTTGCTGCCGGTAGGAGCCACTTCGCCATAGACTTTATCCAGCGCTTCGGCATACCAGCGGATGGCGCGGGCGGCGCCGGGAATATCGTCGCGCAGGCTGTGGCGAATCGGCTTGCCGGTGTCCAGCGTTTCCAGCAGCGCCAGCTCTTCGCAGTGGGCCTCCATCAGGTCGGCAAAGCGTGTGAGAACCGCTTTACGCTGCGTGGGAGCGGCCTGTGACCAGTCGCCGTTATCAAAGACCCGACGCGCGGCCTTCACCGCCAGCTCAACGTCGGCTTTTTTGCCGCGAGCGACATGGGCTAACGTGTGCTGCGCGGCAGGGTCAATGGTTTCAAAGGTGGTATTATCGACCGCGGCGCAATATTCGCCGTTAATAAATAATCGTGTTTCAATGGCCAGGCTTTTCGCTTTTTCCTGCCAGTAAGCCAGGTGCTGAAAATTCATCATGACTCCTTAAAAAACATTATCGGCAAATTAATCACATCGGCGTTTTCAGGCTGCACGGGGGCGCTGCGCCAGGCGCAGGGCATAGTGTATCCCCGGAGTTGAATACCGTTTTATCACCCTAAATTTCGACAGGTTGTCTGCATGCCGAATAATTCAGGGGTGAGTCGCCATTCACGGCGTTAATTATTTCAGGGCCAGCAGGAAATAAGATTCCCTTCCGGCACCAACGTTATGACTGCGAGTTTTTCGCGGCGACGAAAATAAAATTTCCGCCGCCGCAGGTCTGAAGAAAGCCTGAAGCTCGTTCAGGCTAAATATTCAGAATGTGGTGGGGGTGTGGGCACTGATGATGCGGCAGATGCCTGCCGAGGTGTTGCTGAAGCTGTGCGGGATGCCGGTATTAATGGCATAGCTCTGTCCAGCCACCAGGTGGTACGACTGACCGTTAATCGTCAGCACAATCTCACCCTCCAGTATGGTGCCTATCTCCTCACCCTGATGCTTGATCCTCTCCCCGGTCGTGGTTCCAGGCTGGTAAGTTTCAAAAATCATCGCCAGCGTACGGTTCGGATTTCCGTTATGAACCAGCTTCATGGAAACGCCCTGACTGCCCATTTCGATAAGGTCATCCTGATTAATGACCACCTGGGGTTCGTCCGGCTTTTCGGGTTCAGAAAAGAATTCCGAGAGCGACAGCCCATAGACTTTCAGCAGCTTTTGCAGCGTACTGATGGCAGGACTGACTTTGTCCTGCTCTATGGTGCTGATGGCACTATGTGTTAACCCAGACAGTTCGGCGGCACGACGCTGCGAAAGACCCAGCTGTTGGCGGATCTCTGACAGACGTTTCCCTGGCGCCAGTCCGTCATCGCTCATATTTGCATTTCCTTAACGGTAGTGGTCAGCGCCGCCGCTTTTCAGCATGATGGCCCTGACAGGCGGTGATAAAACCATCAAACAACATACGCGACAGGGCGTATTCGCTACTGTTCCATTCAGGATGCCACTGTACGCCCAGCGCGAAAGGGTGATCGTTCACGCTGACCGCTTCCACCAGTCCATCCGGCGCTCGCGCCTCCACGCGCAGCTGCGGACTGAGGGTTTTTGCCCCTTGCCCATGTAGCGAGTTTACCCAAAACGTGTTGCAGCCCGGTATCAATTGCGACAGCAATCCTCCTTCCTGAACCTCAACCTGATGGGACGGCGCATACTGCTGCTCGACGGGCAGTTCAGGATCTTCGCGATGCTCCAGCAGCTCAGGCTGCTCGAACAGACGACGATACAGAGTCCCACCGGTGGCGACAACCAGTTCCTGCAGTCCACGACAGATGGCGAAAATGGGGATGCGCCTTTCGAGTGCGGCGTTAATCAGCGCCATGCTCAGAAGATCACGCCCGGGGTCGGCGTCAGGCTCATCGCCGTTTTCACCATAAAGGTGCGGCTGCACGTTACTGGGGCTGCCTGGCAGGTATATCCCATCCAGTTTATCGACTAACGCGTTCAGCAGATCCGGCTCTGCCAGCGCATGTGGCAGGGCGATCGGCAGTCCGCCGGCGTTAACAATTGCATTCAGGTACTTTTCTTGCAAGGTTTGGGTCTGGTGACCCTTAAGCCTGTTTCTACACATCACGACGCCAATAACTGGCTTGTACATTATATTTTCCATGATCGCCCTCACAAAGTGGACTAAATTATGACCGCTATAGCGGGTTTAACGGCCATATCGTTCAATATTTTCTCAATCTAGCAGTGGAAATAGCCCTTTGCAAACTTAATTTAACATTTGACAAACAATTTATTTGCATACACAGTCGATGGGGTGGACATTATATTTAACGGTCTGAGTGCAGGACCGAAACCAAACCAACGGCGGTGAATCATGGAAACCAATATCGTAGAAGTTGAGAATTTTGTTCAGCAAACGGAAGAGAGACGGGTCAGCGCGTTCGCGAAAGAAGTGAAGCGCTACCTCGAAACCTACCCTGATACCCAATATGTCGATGTCCTCCTCACTGACCTGAACGGCTGCTTCCGCGGCAAGCGCATCCCGGTTGCCGGCCTGAGCAAGCTGGAGAAAGGCTGTTATTTCCCGGCTTCGGTGTTTGCGATGGATATTCTCGGCAACGTCGTGGAAGAGGCCGGTCTGGGCCAGGAGATGGGCGAGCCGGATCGCAGCTGCATTCCGGTGCCCGGCACCTTAACGCCTTCAGCGGCCGATCCGCAGTCGATAGCCCAGGTACAGTTGACCATGGTTGATGAAGATGGCGCTCCCTTTGACGTTGAGCCGCGGAACGTACTCAACCGCCTCTGGCAGCAGTTGCGCCAGCGCGGGCTGTTCCCCGTGGTAGCGGTAGAGCTGGAGTTCTATTTACTGGACCGCAAACGCGATGCCGAAGGCTACCTGCAGCCGCCGTGCGCGCCGGGCACCGACGATCGCAACACCCAAAGCCAGGTCTACTCGGTCGATAACCTGAACCACTTTGCCGACGTGCTCAACGACATCGACGAGCTGGCGAAACTGCAGCTGATCCCCGCCGACGGCGCGGTGGCCGAAGCCTCGCCGGGCCAGTTTGAAATCAACCTCCACCATACCGATAACGTGCTGGACGCCTGCGATGATGCGCTGGCGTTAAAACGTCTCGTGCGTTTAATGGCGGAGAAGCATAAGATGCACGCCACTTTTATGGCTAAGCCTTATGAAGAGCATGCGGGCAGCGGAATGCATATCCACATCAGCATGCTGAACAATAAAGGGGAAAACGTGCTGGTGGACGGCGACGGGGAAGACTCCGCGCTGCTTAAACGCGCGCTGGCCGGGATGATCGATCTGATGCCGGCCTCGATGGCGCTGCTGGCGCCGAACGTGAACTCGTATCGCCGCTTCCAGCCAGGGATGTATGTCCCGACGCAGGCTTCCTGGGGGCATAACAACCGTACCGTGGCGCTGCGGATCCCATGCGGCGAGCGGCAGAACCACCGCGTGGAGTATCGCGTGGCGGGGGCGGACGCCAACCCGTATCTGGTGATGGCGGCGATTTTCGCCGGCATTCTGCACGGGCTGGATAACCCTCAGCTGCCTTTGCAGGAAGAGGTGGAAGGTAACGGCCTGGAACAAGAGGGTCTGCCGTTCCCGATCCGCCAGAGCGATGCGCTGTGGGAGTTTATGCAGAACGATCACCTGCGTGAGCGTCTCGGCGAGCGTTTCTGCCACGTTTTCCATGCCTGCAAGCATGATGAATTACTGCAGTTTGAGCGTCTTATCACAGAAACTGAAATTGAGTGGATGTTGAAAAACGCCTGATGGTCGCCCCGCAAGGGGCGCATGAGTTGAGTCATGAGTAGCATCATACGGCCTGAGCGGAGCCTGGTCGTCCTTTTTGCTGGGAGCCCAGCCATTTCCCGGATGTCGCGTTAAGGAGCGCAGGCGGCAACGGGGCTTCAGTTAACGACACAGTGTGTGACGAGGAAATGAGATGATGCAGATGTTCAAATATCCGCAGGGAGAGGGAGGCCGCTCAGGCCGCATTGGATGCCAGCCAGCAACCGCTCACCGGTCCGTCTTACCCTTTTATTTATGCCTTATCCCCTTGCTAAGCAGGTTTGTCACGCGAACGTTGTGTCCGCAAACTGTTATCCGCAAGGGGGGAATGGGCGATGGCTATTAATCTTCCTGCGCATAACGCCGCTCAGGCGGGCAGACCGCGTCTGCGTAAATCCCTCAAACTCTGGCAAGTGGTGATGATGGGGCTGGCCTATCTGACGCCGATGACGGTGTTTGATACCTTCGGCATCGTCTCCGGTATCAGCAACGGCCACGTCCCGGCGTCGTATTTGCTGGCGCTGGCTGGCGTGCTGTTCACCGCCATCAGCTACGGCAAACTGGTGCGCCAGTTCCCGGAAGCCGGCTCCGCCTACACCTACGCGCAAAAATCCATCAGTCCGCACGTCGGCTTTATGGTCGGCTGGTCCTCGCTACTGGATTATCTGTTCCTGCCGATGATCAACGTCCTGTTGGCGAAGATCTATCTCTCGGCGCTGTTCCCTGAGGTGCCGCCATGGGTGTGGGTGGTGACCTTTGTCGCCATTCTGACCGCCGCAAACCTGAAAAGCGTTAATCTGGTGGCGAACTTCAACACCCTGTTCGTGCTGGTGCAGATCTCGATTATGGTGGTATTCGTCATTCTGGTGGTTCAGGGGCTGCACAAAGGCGAGGGGGTAGGGACCGTCTGGTCGCTGCAGCCGTTTATCAGTCAGAATGCGCATCTGATCCCGATTATTACCGGGGCGACCATCGTCTGCTTCTCGTTTCTCGGCTTCGACGCCGTGACCACACTGTCGGAAGAGACGCCTGACGCCGCGCGGGTGATCCCGAAGGCTATTTTTCTCACCGCGATGTACGGCGGCATTATTTTCATCGTCGCGTCGTTCTTTATGCAGCTGTTTTTCCCGGATATTCATCGCTTTAAAGACCCGGACGCCGCGCTGCCGGAGATTGCGCTGTACGTGGGCGGTAAGCTGTTCCAGTCAATATTCCTCTGCACCACCTTTGTTAACACCCTGGCGTCCGGCCTGGCGTCCCATGCCAGCGTCTCCCGTCTGCTGTACGTGATGGGTCGCGATAACGTCTTCCCGGAGCGCATTTTCGGCTATGTGCATCCGAAATGGCGCACCCCGGCGTTGAACGTGATTATGGTGGGTATCGTCGCGCTGTCGGCGCTGTTCTTCGACCTGGTGACCGCCACCGCGTTAATTAACTTCGGCGCGCTGGTGGCCTTCACCTTCGTTAACCTGTCGGTGTTCAACCACTTCTGGCGTCGCAAGGGGTACAACAAAACCTGGAAGGATCGACTGCACTATCTGCTGCTGCCGATGGTCGGGGCGTTGACGGTAGGGGTGCTGTGGATCAACCTCGAGGCCACTTCCCTGACGCTCGGCCTGGTGTGGGCGGCGCTTGGTCTGCTGTATCTGGCTTATCTGACCCGACGCTTCCGTAAACCGCCGCCGCAGTTCGATGCCGCCAAGGCGGAGCAGGCCTGGGAGTCCTAGAACCTGACGCTGAAACCGAACGAAGGCAGGCCCGCAGGCCTGCCTTTGTTTTTGGTTCGGTAAGGGACAGTACAGGATGGTAAAGCAATCAGCAGAAAACGGCGGAGAACGGAAGGTATTATTTCTTCTTTTTATGGACAGGTAACTGACTGGCGCGCCGCTCTTTGAGGTACGACACCAGGCTGTAGATGGCGACGCCCAGCAGCGCCACCGCGACGATAAAGAGAATAAGACCCGACATAGACCAACCTAATATTCTGTTTAGAAAGGGAAAAAGATACAGGGCTCTGTGTGAAGATAACATCGGGATATGTCTGAAAGATGACGCCTCATCGCGAGAATAACTGCTGTCGGGGTTGTGATAAAATATTTCCCGCAGGAATGTGACAGCCTGGCTTTCAGCTGAAATGGCGTAACACTCCGTTAAGTGATTTTACAGAAGTGCGGCCAGCAACGGGTTACGCTGACCGCGAATAAGAATGATCTGAGAGTAAGACATGTATAAGACAACCCTCAGCCTGCTGGGCGTGGCGCTGGCGCTGACGGCCTTCGCCAGTCAGGCTGAAAATGAACGTCAGGCGAGCCGCGAGCGGATCGTGGAGCAGGTCCTGAAACCCTGTGAAGGCAAAAAAGCGGGCGATAAGGTAGTGATCACCGATCGCCGCGGCGGGGAGCACGAGGCGATCTGTACCCTGGCGGCGGTTCCGCTGCCGGAATAATGCCCGCCGCCGGGGCGAATTAGCGATACCGCGGCGCCGGTTGCCCGGTTCGCGCGCTGGTAAACAGCGCCAGTCGCGTCTGCTCGAAAGCCTCCCACAGTCCCAGATCATGCACCGGCGGTAAGGTGACCTTTTCCCCCATTTCGAGTCCCTTGAGAGCGGCGTCAACCAGATCCTCGGTGGTCATTACCGTACCGGTGGGCAGGGCGTCGAGCGCCACGCCGGAGGTCGGCCACAGATCGGTGGCGGTCGCCGCCGGCAATACCGCCTGAATACGCACGCCGCTGTCGGCGAACTCATCCTGCAGGCCACGGGTAAAGCTCAACACCCAGGCTTTGCTGGCGCTGTAGACCGCGCTGCCCGGCAGCGTATGCAGCGCAAGAATAGAGGCAATATTGATCAGCGTTCCGCGGCCCCGGGGAGTGAAAGCGGCCAGCGCGGCATAGCTCAGGCGCAGAAGCGCGGTGGTGTTGAGCGTATGAATCGCCTGGTGCTCGCGCGACGTGCTGGCGAGAAAGCCCGCCATTTTTGCCGTCCCGGCGTTGTTGATGAACAGGTCAACGGCGGGATCCTGCTGCAGACGCTGCTCCACGGCTTCAATGCCTTGCTCCTCGCTCAGGTCGGCCTTGAGGATGCTGGCCCGGATGGCGTAGCGTGCCTGCAGTTGCCCGGCGAGCGCCTGCAGCCGATCTTCACGACGGGCGGCGAGGATCAGATCGTAGCCGCGGGCGGCAAGTCGTTCGGCATAGATCGCGCCGATACCTGAGGAAGCGCCGGTGATAAAAGCAGTGTGCGATGACTGGGACATGAGTATTGCCTCTTAAAAGGTTGCATGATTAAACCAAATTCAGCATGAGATACTTGGTTTAATAATGCAACTATTTTGCCGGGCTTTTTTTATTTCTGCCTGCCGCGGGCCGCGTTTAGTCGTTCAGCGGAACGGCGATGGTGATATCCGTCGGGGCCAGCTCACGGCCATCCGCCGCCTGCAGGACCAGCTTACGCAGGGGCTGGCGCTGCTGGCGGTCAATGAGCCGCGTCGCCGGTTCGTCCGGGTCGAACAGATAGTCGTCCGCCCACTGGGAGAGGGCGACCAGCACGGTCTGCAGGGCGCGGCCCTTATCGGTCAGGACATACTCCTGCCAGGCGCTGCCGTCGGAGGCCGGCTGCAGGCGCAGGATGCCTTCATCCACCAGCATTTTCAGCCGCCCGGCGAGCATATTTTTGGCAATGCCGAGGTTTTTCTGGAATTCGCTAAAACGGCGTACCCCGCGGAGGGCATCACGGACGATAAGCAGCGACCACCAGTCGCCGATAACGTCGAGGGAGCGGGCGACAGGACAGCAGCTGTTTTCCAGACGGGTACGTTTCACGAAAGCCTCCAGGTTAGTTGTTTCATTATAAAACTATTTGGCCGGCAGAGGAAATTTTCGGCTCCGGTCTAAGTTTGCGAGCGAATGCCAGGAAAAATGGCCTAAATCCGTCACAATTAACCCGATGATAATAAATGACTAAGGATGAAGGGATGAAAATACGTCTACTCGCCGCCGCCGTAGCCGGCGCGGTCATGTTATCCGCTGGCGCCCAGGCGCAGGACACGGCCGCCCCAGAGGGGTATCAGCTGCAGCAGGTGCTGATCATGAGTCGTCATAACCTTCGCGCGCCGCTGGCCAATAACGGCAGCGTGCTGGAGCAGTCCACCGCCAAAGCCTGGCCGCAGTGGGATGTGCCGGGCGGCCAGCTGACCACCAAGGGAGGCGTGCTGGAGGTGTATATGGGCCACTATATGCGCGAATGGCTGGCGCAACAGAAGCTGGTGACCAGCGGGGAGTGCCCGCCGGAAAACGCCGTTTACGCCTACGCTAACAGCCTGCAGCGCACCGTCGCCACTGCGCAGTTCTTTATCACCGGCGCGTTCCCGGGCTGCGGCATTGCGGTGCATCATCAGCCGCAGATGGGCACCATGGACCCGACCTTCAACCCGGTTATCACCGACGACTCCCCGGCGTTTCGCGAGAAAGCGCTGCAGGCGATGGAAAAAGAGCGCCAGGGGATGCAGTTGACCGAGAGCTACAAGCTGCTGGAGACAATGATCGATTACCGCAACTCGCCCTCCTGCAAAGAGAAGCAGGTCTGTTCCCTGAGCGAGGGTAAAGATACCTTTAGCGCCGGTTATCAGCAGGAGCCGGGGGTATCCGGGCCGCTGAAGGTGGGCAACTCGCTGGTGGACGCCTTCACCCTGCAATACTATGAAGGCTTCCCGAAAGATCAGGTGGCGTGGGGGGAGATCACCAGCGATAAGCAGTGGCAGGTGCTGTCGAAGCTGAAAAACGGCTACCAGGATAGTCTGTTTACCTCGACGGCAGTGGCGCAAAATGTGGCCAAACCGCTGGTTAAATATATCGATAACGCGCTGGTGGGCGAGGGAGCCAGCAAGGCGAAAGTCACCCTGCTGGTGGGACACGACTCGAATATCGCCTCACTGCTGACGGCGCTGGACTTTAAGCCCTATCAACTTCCTGGCCAGTACGAGCGCACGCCTATCGGCGGCAAACTGCTGTTTCAGCGCTGGCACGACAGCGGCAGCAACCGCGATCTGATGAAGATTGAGTATGTCTATCAGAGCACTGAGCAGCTGCGTAATGCCGACCCGTTGACGTTACAGACCCCGCCGCAGCGGGTCACGCTGGCGCTTAACGGCTGCCCGGTCGATGACCAGGGATTCTGCCCGCTGGAGACCTTTAAAAAGGTGATCAACGAGGCGGCGAAATAATGAAAAAACCCGGAGCAATCCGGGTTTTTAGCAGGTTAGGGTGAGACTCAGCAGGGATAAACACCCTATACGTTTTTACGCTCAATCGTCTGTTCACCCCAGAACAGCGCATCTTTATCGGTTTTGGCAAAGGCCAGCGCCAGCACTTCGTCGCTGCCTTCCTCCCAAATTTGCTCAGCCAGTTTTTCATCGTAGTGGGCAACTTCGAAAATCGCCTCGGCGATCTCCGGCGAGGTGTTACGTAAACTTGCCCATTCGCCGACGCGATGTGCTTTTGCTTCTTGAGTTGGCATAGTGCTCCTCCTGCGGAAGATTAGCCGTGCAGTTTAACGGCCAGTTTGGCGACATGTTCACCCTGATAGCGGGCGATGGCTAACTCTTCCTCGCTTGGCTGACGCGAGCCGTCGCCGCCGGCAATAGTGGTGGCGCCATAAGGCGTCCCGCCGCGGACCTGGGAGATGTCGAACAGCTCCTGTGCGCCGTAGCCGATTGGGACGATGATCATCCCGTGGTGGGCCAGCGTCGTCCAGGTGGAGGTAATGGTTTGTTCCTGGCCGCCACCGGTGCCGGTTGAGCTGAATACGCTGGCGATCTTACCGTACAGCGCGCCGGATGCCCACAGGCCGCCGGTCTGATCGAGGAAGGTGCGCATTTGTCCGGACATATTGCCGAAACGAGTCGGGGTACCAAAGATGATGGCGTCATACTCAGCCAGCTCCTGCGGCGTGGCGACAGGCGCGTTTTGCGTTTTCCCGCCTGCTTTGGCAAACGCTTCTGCCTGCATGGTTTCCGGCACGCGCTTCACAACCACCTCAACGCCGTCCACCCGGTTCGCCCCATCGGCGACGGCGTGAGCCATGGTTTCAATGTGTCCATACATGGAATAATAAAGCACCAGAATTTTAGCCATTTCCATCACTCCTCGGTTGCATTATAAGCCAGCCAAATAGCTGGTACCTTTAAAGATAAAGCCTCTGCCGAAGAGTGCAAATCCAACGGGCATTTATTTGATTTATAACAAAATGACAAAACATTATTTACTTTTCCTTGCGCAGCGCGGCCTGAGCGGCTGAGAAGCGGGAAGCGATGCCTCCGTTATACTGGCCGGTGCGGCGAGGATGTAGCATCAGGATACATTTTTTGCTGACTATTTTTTCTTCGGCAGCAGAGCAGGTTAGCGCCATCAGGCGGCGCGAGGGGATTTTTTTCGCCAGGCTTTGTTTCTGAATGTGACATTTGCCATCGTCAGCGGCAGTCATTCACTAACCTTATAGATACGCGGCAGAACAGCGGCGTCGCCGCTCCCGCGTAATGCACTATGATGTCTAACCTAATGGAGGTCAGTAATGGCAAACCATCGTGGCGGTTCTGGCAACTTTGCAGAAGACCGTGAAAGAGCATCAGAAGCAGGACGTAAAGGTGGCCAGCATAGCGGGGGGAATTTTAAAAATGACCCTCAGCGCGCCTCAGAGGCTGGCAAAAAAGGGGGTAAAAACAGTCATGGAAGTCGTGAGAGTTAACGCGCGACTGGCACTGTTCTCTTTGATGCGGTGTTAATCTCCCCGACCCAACCGCATCGCCCTCGCCGCCGGCATCTGCCGGCGGTTTTTTTTAGCTGTCGGAGGTTGCGCTCCCGCCGGGCCGATTGCACACTGGTCGCCCGTTTATCGTCATGGCTGTCTTATGTCTTCGTTAAAATTCTCCGTTAGCCGCCAGGAAGCGCTCCTTATCATGATCACCATGTTCTGGGGAGGGACGTTCCTTGCCGTGCAGTATGCGGTCAGCCTCAGTGGGCCGCTGTTTTTTGTCGGCCTGCGTTTCGCGACCGCCGCGCTGGCGGTGGGCCTGCTCTCGCTCCGCACCCTGCGCGGCCTGACGTGGCTGGAGGTGAAGGCGGGGGTGGCAATTGGCGTGGCGATTGCGCTGGGGTATGGCCTGCAGACCTGGGGGCTGCAGTCGATCTCCAGCAGCAAGTCTGCCTTTATCACGGCGATGTATGTGCCGCTGGTGCCGCTGCTGCAGTGGCTGTGCCTGGGGCGTATGCCGGGGGTGATGTCCTGCGTGGGGATTGTGCTGGCCTTTATCGGTTTGATCCTGCTGGCCGGGCCGGAAAACAATCTGTTGGCGCTTGGCGTGGGGGAGATGATCACTCTGGCGAGTGCGCTGGCGATCGCCGCGGAGATTATCCTTATCAGCGCCTGGGCCGGAAAAGTGGATGTCCGACGGGTGACGGTGGTGCAGCTGGCGACCGCGTCGCTGGTGGCTTTCGCTGCCATGAAGCCGGCCGGTGAGTCGGTGCCGCCGTTGACGCCGACGCTGCTCGGCGTGGCGTTGGGGCTGGGCATTTTCAGCGCGATCATTCAGGTGACCATGAACTGGGCGCAGCGCAGCGTCTCGCCGACGCGGGCCACGCTGATCTATACCGGCGAACCGGTATGGGCCGGTATTTTTGGCCGGCTGGCCGGCGAGCGTCTGCCGCTGCTGGCCCTCCTTGGCTGCTTCTTTATCCTCGCGGGAGTGCTGGTGAGCGAGCTGAAGTGGAAGCGCAAACCGCCGCCGAAGTTGTCAACGAATGACGATGCGCAGCCGCTCCCGGAGCTGGTCGATCGTCGCGAGCCGTAATTTTACGCTTCTGATCTTACAGCGGCGCTTAGCCTGGCTGGCCTGCTCGTCCGGCTCTGATCGTCTCCAGGCCCGCGCAAGCGTAGCGCCGCCTGGCAAGATATCAGGCACGGTATCCATGATTTCGCCGGGTGGCGGCTGCGCCTTACCCGGCCTACGTTCGTACGACCTGTTATTAATTTAACCACTTGCGCGACTGAAACTGCCGGTGCTGACGGCCTCAACATCGCTGAGACGTTCCCGGCAGGCCGGATGGCGGCATAAATGCCTTATCCGGCCCACCCGCTCCCTGCGCCAACGCCGCGCTAATGTGGCTTAAACCGGCGTTACTCTGGCCTCCTTCGCCTCCCGCGTCCCGCGATGAAGCAGCGCGTGCAGCAGGATCGCCCCGAAGGTGGCGGTACCAATCCCGCCCAGCGTAAAGCCGCCCAGCGACAGCGCGAAATCGCCGGCGCCCAGCACCAGGGTCACAGACACCATGATCAGATTGCTGTTCTGGCTGAGGTCGACGCGGTTTTGCACCCAGATCCGCGCCCCGGCGACGGCGATCAGGCCAAAGACCACGATCGAGGCGCCGCCGATCACCGGCCCGGGAATGGTGTGGATTAATGCGCCGAATTTCGGCGAGAAGCCCAGCAGCATGGCAATCAGCGCCGCGGCGACAAACACCAGCGTCGAGTAGACCTTGGTCACCGCCATGACGCCGATGTTCTCCGCGTAGGTCGTGACCCCGCTGCCGCCCACCGAGCCGGAGAGCATGGTCGCCAGACCGTCGCCGACGAAGGCGCGCCCCATGTACGGATCCATATTGCGCCCGGTCATCCCGGCGACGGCCTTCAGGTGCCCGAGATTCTCGGCCACCAGGATCACCGCGACCGGGGCAATCAACATCATCGCCTGGCCGTTAAAGGATGGGGGGGTAAAGTGCGGCAGCCCGAACCACGCCGCCTGGGCGAGGGGGGAGAAGTCCAGCGGTTTGCCGAGGCCAAAACCGTTAGCCAGCAGGGCATACAGCGCGCAGGCGACGATCAGGCCGGCCAGGATCAGCAGACGCTGCAGCATCCCGCGGGTAAATACCGCGACTATGCCGATACAGAGCACGGTCAACACCGCCATCCAGCTGTCGAAGGCGCTGGCGGACACGCTGCGCACAGCAATCGGCGCCAGGTTCAGGCCGATAGCCATCACCACCGCCCCGGTCACCACCGGCGGCATCAGGCGCTCGATCCAGCGGGTGCCGATCTTCATCACCACCAGACCGATCAGGGTGTAGACCAGCCCGCAGGCGATGATCCCGCCAAGGGCGACGCTCAGATGAGGGTTGAGTCCCTGGCCATTAAAGCCGGTAATGGCGATCACCACCCCGACAAAGGCGGCGCTCGAGCCAAGATAGCTCGGCACCCGTCCGCCGGTGACGACAAAGAACAGCAGGGTGCCGACCCCCGACATCAGTATCGACAGGTTAGGGTCGAGCCCCATCAGCAACGGCATCAGCACCGTCGCGCCGAACATCGCAACGGCGTGCTGCACGCCCATCACCAGCGTTTGCCCGGCCGATAAGCGTTCATCGGGCGCGACGACGCCGGATTCGGCGGCGGGGGAGGTCAGCTTCCAGCGAGGAAAATCGAAGAGTGCCATGATGATATCCCGGGTTAGAGGTTAACAAGCGGGTCGCATAAGCGTGTGATAGCCGCGGTCAAACCACATCAGACCCCGGGGTTCCGGGTGACGGGTAATGGCCACGACGTGACAAAACAGGATGTCGTGCGTGCCGACGCTGACGCGCTGGTCGATGCGGCAGTCAAAGCTGACCAGCGCCGCCTCCAGCCGCGGGCAGCCGGTGGCGCCGGTCTGCCAGTCGGCGGCAGCAAAGCGCTCGTCCATCGCCGTTTTTCCGCCAAACAGCGTCGACAGCGCCTCCTGTCCCGCCGCCAGGGTATTGACGCACAGCGTGTGATGTTCGCTGAACACCGGCCACACCGAGGCCGAGCGGTTCAGGCAGACCAGCAGGGTCGGCGGGGTGTCGGTCACGCTGCAGACCGCGCTGGCGGTAAATCCCGCCCGGCCCGCCGGGCCATTGGTGGTAATAATGTTAACCGCGGCGCCGACGTGGGCCATGGCGTCACGGAAACTCGCTTTGTCCGCTAACTCCATCGTAAACTCCTTATGCCAGCAGGCAGGCTTCATCAAAGGACAGACGCGGCAGGCGGCCGTACAGTTTGCCGGGGTCGCCATAGCCGATGTTCACCAGCAGGTTGCTTTTCCAGCCATTGTCGGCGAAAAACGCCGCATCGACTTTTTCCCGGTCGAAGCCGGACATTGGCCCGGTGTCGAGACCCAGCGCCCGGCAGGCGAAAATCAGATATGCCGCCTGCAGGGAGCTGTTGCGAAACGCGGTCTCCTCCGCCAGCTGCGGGCTGGAGGTGAACCAGCTGCGGGCGTCACCGTGGGGAAAGAGGGTCGGTAGCCGGTCGTAAAAGGCGCTGTCCCACGCCACGATGGCGGTCACCGGCGCCTGCATGGTTTTTTGCAGATTGCCGCTGGAGAGCGTCGGGCGAAGTTTCTCTTTGCCTTCCGCGCTGCGCACAAACACGATGCGCGCCGGCGAACAGTTGGCGGAAGTCGGCCCCATTTTCATCAGGTCCCAGACTGCCTGCAGCTGCGCATCGCTCACTGGCTTATCCAGCCAGCCGTTGTGGGTTCGGGCCTGGGTAAACAGCGTCTCGCAGGCCGTCTGGTTTATCGCGTCGTTCATCGGGTCTCCGTGGCGACCGGCAGCATAGCGGCCAGCCCGTCGCGTAAAATGGTATTAAAGGTATCGGCGTCGGTGACGTTACAGGCATGGCCGCCCCATGGCATTTCCACGTGCTGGCTGCCGGAGATAGCCGTCTGCAGCACGCGGGAGCAGGAGGCCGGGACCAGCAGATCGTCAGCGGCGCTGATAATCAGCGTCGGGCAGGCGATGGCCGCCGCGCGACGCGAAAAATCAGCCTGCTTCAGGGCCTGCAGCCGCTTCAGCAGGTTCTCCTTGCCCTGAAAATGGCTGATGGCAAGCGCATCTTCCGCTTCGAGGCGCGGCAGGCGCGCGGCCATCCATTCCGCCGGGTAGAGAAACAGCGGCTGTGCTTCGACCCACGCCTGCGCGCCGCCGGCATGCAGCAGACGCTCGCGCACCAGGAAGCAGCGGCGGGTGTGCGGCGACAGCGACAGCCAGCCGTTGACCAGCACCAGGGCGCTCACCGCCTCGGGGCGATCGAGCGCCAGCTGCAGGCCAATTAGCGCCCCCAGCGCGTGGCCCACCAGCGCGAATCGGGCGATCCCCGCCGCCTGCAGAGCGCTGAACAGCTCTCCGGCCATCGTCGCCATGCTGTAGTCGGCGGGCAGCGGACCGGCGTTCTCCCCGGTCCCGTTATGGTCATAACTCACCAGCTGATACTGTTCCTCCAGCGCCGCGCGCTGCGCCAGCCAGTAGCCGCCGCCGCCGCCCAGACCGGCGCTGAGGACCACCACCGGCGCGCCGGGCCATGGGGCTGGAGCAATATTGAGCCTCATCATGTCGGGGTGCCGATATGGGCGACGCTGGCGATTTCCACCAGCGCATCGGGCTTCACCAGACCGCACTGAATGCAGAAGCGCGCGGGTTTATCGCCGGGGAAAAACTCGGCGTAAACCTCGTTAATCGCGGCGTAATTTGTCCAGTCGGTGATAAAGATGCTGTTGAAAGTCACATCCGCCATACTCCCGCCCGCCGTTTCGATAACGCTCTTGATGGTCTCCAGCACGTGGCGGGTTTGCGCCTTTGGGTCGCCGATGTGCACCACATTATTTTGCTTATCAAACGGCAGAGTGCCGGAGACGTAGACCACGCCATCGGCGAGCGTCCCCGGAACAAAGGGGGCAATCGGCGTGGTAGTGCCTGGCGGAATGATCACCTGTTTAGGCATAACGTTTCTCCTTGGCTAAAGACAGCGGGGTGGCAGGGGATAGCGCGCGGCAGAAGCTCTCGACGTCGCTGACCCAGCCGAAAAAGGTTTCAATATTGAACAGCGCCGCCTGCTGGGCGAAGGCCGGGCCGGCCTGATGGGTGGCATCCTCCAGCACTACGCCGAAGTATTCGAGGAAGAAGCCGTCGCGCAGCGTCGATTCGACGCAGACGTTGGTGGCGATCCCGGTGAACACCAGGTGGCGTATACCGCGGCTGCGCAAAATGCTGTCGAGCGGGGTGTTAAAGAAGCCGCTGTAGCGCGGTTTCGGCAACACGATGTCGCCTTCCTGCGGCGTCAGTTCGTCCACCAGCTGATAATCCCAGCCGCCTTTCGCCAACAGCTTGCCCTGCAGCTCCGGGCGCTGACGCATCGTTTTCAGCGCATTGGACTTGTGGTAGTTCGGCGAGCCCGGGCCGCCGGCTTCAACATACTGGTCATCCCAGCCATTCTGGAACCAGATAATCAGCATGCCCGCGGCGCGGGCGGCGGCGACGGCGGTATTAATATTGTCGATAACCGGCCGGGTGGCGGAGACGTCAAAGCCGGCAAGATCCAGATAGCCGCCCTGGCTGGCGTAGGCGTTCTGCATATCGACAACAATCAGCGCGCTCTGCTGCGGCGCGAAGGTCAGGGATTCCGGGCGAGCGGGAAGGGTAATCATCAGGCCACCTCACGGGTAACAGGAGCAATGTGGTCCCGGCAGCGCATCAGCGGCTGAATGCGTTCGCCAAAGGCGTCAATGCCGGCAAGAAAATCATCAAAGGTCAGCAGCACGCCGTCGGTGCCGGGCACGCTCGCTACTTCATCAAGCATACGGGCGACGCTGGCATACGATCCGACAAGGGTGCCCATGTTGATATTGACCGCCGAGGTTGGGTCGGCCATCTGGCGCACGTTGGTATCGCTGCCGGAGCGGGTGTCTTTCTGACTCTGCTCGGTGAGCCACGCCAGCGCTTCTTCATCGGCGCCCGCTTTGTAGTGCTCCCATTTGGCGCGCGCCGCTTCGTCGGTTTCGTCGGCGATCACCATGAACAGCACATAGGAGCCTACGTCACGGCCGGTTTTTTCCGCCGCCTGCATCATGCGCGCTGCGGTCGGCGCGAAGGCCGTCGGCGTGTTGACCCCTTTGCCAAAGCAGAAGTTGTAGTCCGCGTGCTGGGCGGAGAAGGCCATGCCGGCGTCGCTCTGCCCGGCGCAGATCACCTTCATCGGCTGCGAAGGGCGCGGGCTGACCCGGCAGTCGTTCATGGTGAAGTAATCGCCTTTGAAATCGCTGCGCCCGGTGCCCCACAGGTCGCGTAGCACCTGAACGTATTCGGTGAGATAGTCATAGCGGCTGGCGAAATAGTCATCCCCCGGCCACATGCCCATCTGGTCATATTCCGGTTTTTGCCAGCCGGTCACCAGATTGACGCCAAACCGGCCGCCGGAGATGGAATCGATAGTGGAGGCCATCCGGGCGACAATCGCCGGCGGCAGCGTCAGGGTGGCGGCGGTGGCGTAGATCTGGATCTTCGAGGTCACCGCGGCCAGGCCGGCCATCAGGGTGAAGGACTCCAGGTTGTGATCCCAAAATTCTGTTTTCCCGCCGAAGCCGCGCAGCTTGATCATGGAGAGCGCGAAGTCGAAATGGTAGTGCTCGGCTTTCTGCACGATAGCCTTATTCAGTTCGAAGGTCGGCATATACTGCGGGGCATGGGTGGAGATCAGCCAGCCGTTGTTGCCAATGGGAACGAAAACACCAATTTTCATACCTACCTCTCTACAGTCATGGAAGATGGGTTGCGGTGGTGCGGCATCCTGCCTCTCCCTGGACCACCTCGCAGAACAGGTAAAGCAAACGCGATGCCAGTTTTATAAATGCTAATGTTATTAATGTGTTGCTATTGGGTTGCTAAAAAGGACGATAAAAAAGTGGACTGGATGGTCAAAATCAGTGCACGAAAAAACGGCAGTCATGCGCAATCAGGGTGCATGGGGTCGTGTCGGCGAAGGGCTTTTGCTATGCTGGTGGCGTCAACTGAAGGAGAGGATGTATGGCACAGGGCGCGGTGAAGAAAAACGGCAAACGTTCACAAGCGGTCAGCGCCAAAAAGGAGGCCATCCTGGCCGCCGCGCTGGAGGCATTTTCGCAATTTGGTATTCACGGTACGCGGCTGGAGCAGGTAGCTGAGCGTGCCGGGGTGTCGAAAACCAATCTGCTTTATTACTACCCTTCGAAAGAGGCGCTGTACGTGGCCGTTCTGCAGCAGATCCTCGCCATCTGGCTGGCGCCGCTGAAGGCCTTTCGCGAGGATATCAGCCCGCTGGTGGCGATCCGCGAGTATATTCGCCTGAAGCTGGAGGTGTCCCGCGATCACCCCCAGGCCTCGAAGCTCTTCTGCCTTGAGATGCTGCAGGGCGCGCCGCTGCTGATGGGTGAGCTGACCGGGGATCTGAAAGCGCTGGTCGATGAGAAATCGGCGATTGTCTCCGGCTGGATCGACCGCGGCAAGCTGGCGCCGGTCGATCCGCAGCATTTAATCTTTATGATCTGGGCCACTACCCAGCATTACGCCGACTTCGCCACCCAGGTAGAGGCGGTCACCGGCGCCACGCTGCAGGACGCGGCCTTTTTTGAGCAAACGGTCGATAATGTCCAGCGGATGATTATCGAAGGCATTCGCGTCCGTTAGTTAATTGGCCGGCGGCAGCGGGCAGCTTTGATCGCCGTCCTCGCACTGCAGCAGCGAGGCGAGGAAAGATTCCCGCTCCACGCTCTTATCGGTCATGCACTGGCTCAGCAGCATCGGCTGCATGCTGCCGCCTTCGGCGCCGGACGCGAGGAAGGCACAGTCGGCGTCGCGCAGGGCGATCCATGCCTGCTGCGCCTGCTTCAGTAATGTCTGCTGTTTACCCGCCGCCCGCTGCAGAGCCTGCTGCCAGGTGTCGTTCAGTTTTTTGTCGGCCGCCTGAAACTGCGCGGCCGCGCACTGATTCATTTCGGTTTGGGTGTTGGCGTTGCTGCACTCGTCCGCCAGCGCCGCGCCGCTGGCCAGCAGGGCCGCCACGGCAAATAACATGCGTTTCATTGTTCTGCTCCCATAAAAAAGGCTCCCGTCAGGGAGCCCTAATTAAGCACAGCTGACGTCGGCTGTCATTAGCTGATCGCATCGCAGATAGCCCGGATGGCGGCGCACAACGCCTTATCCGGGCTACCCTTTACGGTGTTATGTAGCCCCGGTAACACAGCGCCACCGGGGGGCCCGGGTTAGCCGATGGTCATCAGGCTGGCGTTACCGCCTGCCGCCGCGGTGTTGACGCTCAGCGAACGCTCAATATACAGCCGCTCCAGCAGCAGATTGGTTTCGCCGCGGGCGAAGCCCTGCACGGAGACAATCGCCCCGTCGCGCGCCGCCACCTGCTCGCACAGCTCGCGCAGCTGGTCGGAATCGCCGTGATAGATAACCGCGTCGAAGGCCTGACCGGGCAACTGATCCGCTTTGGCAAAACGGATCCGCTCGCTGACTTCCCGCGGCAGTTTCTTCGCCAGATCGCGCTGCAGGGCGCTGTCCGGCCACAGCACTTCACAACCGACCGCCAGCACAGCCGCCAGCTGGATCAGCGTATCCTGCTCATTATCCGCCACGCACAGCACGCGCTCGCGGGGCATCAGCGTCAGGGTGTTGCGCTCGCCGGTTGGCCCCGGCAGCAGGCGTTGGGTGCCGCTTTGCGCCTGCTCGCTGTACTGCTGGCACAGCGCCTGCAGCTCAGGTCGGCCCGCCGCCCACTGCTGCAGCGCCTGCAGTGGTTTTTCCAGCAGCGTTTTCAGCTGGGCGTCCAGCGGACGCTCTGCATCCTGGCGGGCGAAGGTCACGCCAACGGCGCCCTGCGGACGGCTGGAAAGCAGACGGTAAAGGTACAGCGGGCCGCCGGCTTTTGGACCGGTACCGGACAACCCTTCGCCGCCGAACGGCTGCACGCCGACCACGGCGCCAACCATATTGCGGTTGACGTACAGGTTGCCCACCTTCGCGCTGCCGGTGACCTGGGCGATGGTCTCGTCGATGCGGGTATGCACGCCGAGGGTCAGGCCGTAACCGGAGGCGTTAATCTGCTCCACCAGTTTATCCAGCTCGTTACGGTTATAGCGCACCACGTGCAGCACCGGGCCGAAAACCTCTTTTTTCAGCTCGTCAAAGCTGTCGAGTTCGATAAGCGTCGGCGGCACGAAGGTCCCGTGGTTCCATTCGCGGGCGTCTTCGCTATTCTCGCGCACCGCCTGATAGACGGTGCGGCCTTTGGCGCGCATCGTCTGAATATGGCGTTCGATATTCTCTTTCGCTTCTGCATCGATAACCGGACCGATATCGGTGGTCAGGCGGCCCGGATTGCCCATGCGACACTCGCTCATCGCGCCGCGCAGCATGGTTAAGGTGTGGTCGGCTACCTCTTCCTGCAGGCAGAGGACGCGCAGGGCGGAGCAGCGCTGGCCGGCGCTGTCGAATGCGGAGGCCAGGACGTCGATCACCACCTGCTCGGTGAGCGCCGACGAGTCGACGATCATCGCGTTCATCCCGCCAGTTTCGGCGATCAGCGGCGTCGGGCGTCCCTGAGCGTCGAGGCGGCTGGCGATATTGCGTTGCAGCAGGGTGGCCACTTCGGTGGAGCCGGTGAACATCACGCCGCGCACGCGCTCATCGGATGTCAGCGCGGCGCCGACGGTTTCCCCGCGGCCCGGCAGCAGTTGGATCACCCCTGGCGGCACGCCGGCTTCCAGCAGGATCGCCACGCCCTGGGCGGCGATCAGCGGCGTCTGCTCGGCCGGTTTCGCCAGCACGCTGTTGCCGGCCGCCAGCGCGGCGGCAATCTGCCCGGTGAAGATCGCCAGCGGGAAGTTCCACGGGCTGATACAGACCACCGGACCCAGCGGACGGTGGGTTTCATTATCGAAATCGTCGCGCACCTGGCCGGCATAGTAGTGGAGGAAGTCAACGGCTTCGCGCACTTCGGCGATGGCGTTGCTGAAGGTTTTACCCGCTTCGCGCACCAGGATCCCCATCAGGGTCGGCATCTGGCTTTCCATCAGCACCGCGGCACGCTCGAGAATGGCGGCGCGCTCCTGCGGCGGGGTGGCGAACCAGATTGGCGCGTTGTTGATAGCGCTGGTCAGCGCCTGCTGCACTTCGTCATCGCTGGCTTCGCGGACGTAGCCGACAATGTCCTTTGGCTCAGCCGGGTTGACTACCGGCTGCGTCTCGCCTTCGGCTACCGGCTGCTCCAGCATCGGCAATGCCTGCCATTTATGCAGGGCGCTGTTGAGCAGGGAAGAGGAGAGGGAGGCCAGACGATGCTCGTTAGCCAGATCCAGACCGGCGGAGTTGCTCCGGCCGCTGCCGTAGAGATCGCGCGGCAGCGGGATTTTCGGATGCGGCAGGCCGGCCTGGCCTTCCTGCTGCGCCAGTTTTTCTACCGCGCTGACCGGGTCGGCCACCAGCTCGTCCAGCGGCAGGGTATTGTCCGCAATACGGTTGACGAAGGAGGTATTGGCGCCGTTCTCCAGCAGACGACGCACCAGATACGCCAGCAGCGTCTCGTGGGTGCCCACCGGGGCGTAGATCCGGCACGGCCGGTTCAGTTTGCCGTCGGCGACTTTGCCCACCACCTGCTCGTACAGCGGTTCGCCCATGCCGTGCAGGCACTGGAACTCATACTGGCCAGGGTAGTAGTTCTGGCCCGCCAGCTGGTAGATAGCCGCCAGGGTATGGGCGTTGTGGGTGGCGAACTGCGGATAAATCAGGTTCGGCACCGCCAGCAGCTTTTTCGCGCAGGCGAGATAGGAGACGTCGGTGTAAACCTTGCGGGTGTAGACCGGATAGCCTTCGAGACCTTCCATCTGCGCGCGTTTGATTTCGCTGTCCCAGTAGGCGCCTTTCACCAGACGGATCATCAGGCGACGGCGGCTGCGGGTGGCGAGGTCAATCAGGTAATCAATGACAAACGGACAGCGCTTCTGGTAGGCCTGAATCACGAAGCCAATCCCGTTCCAGCCCGCCAGCTCCGGCTCGAAGCACAGTTTTTCCAGCAGGTCGAGAGAGATCTCCAGACGGTCCGCTTCTTCGGCGTCGATGTTAATGCCGATGTCATACTGGCGCGCCAGCAGGGTCAGCGATTTCAGACGCGGGTAGAGCTCTTCCATCACCCGGTCATACTGGGCGCGGCTGTAGCGTGGGTGCAGAGCCGACAGCTTAATGGAGATGCCCGGCCCTTCATAAATGCCGCGGCCGTTAGAGGCTTTGCCGATGGCGTGGATCGCCTGCTGATAAGAGACCATATAGGCCTGGGCGTCGGCGGCGGTCAGGGCCGCTTCGCCTAGCATGTCGTAAGAGTAACGGAAACCTTTATCTTCCAGCTTGCGGGCGTTGGCCAGCGCTTCGGCGATGGTTTCCCCGGTGACGAACTGTTCGCCCATCAGTCGCATCGCCATATCCACGCCCTTGCGGATCAGCGGTTCGCCGCTCTTGCCGATGATGCGGTTCAGCGAGCGGGAGAGGCTGGTTTCGTTGTGGGTGGAGACCAGTTTGCCGGTGAACAGCAGCCCCCAGGTGGCGGCGTTGACGAACAGCGACGGGCTGCGGCCGATGTGCGACTGCCAGTTGCCGTTGCTGATTTTGTCGCGGATTAGCGCATCGCGGGTAGCTTTATCCGGAATACGCAGCAGGGCTTCCGCCAGACACATCAGCGCCACCCCTTCCTGTGAGGAGAGGGAGAACTCCTGCAGCAGACTCTGCACCATGCCGGCGCGGCCGCTGGCGGTCTTCTGGTTGCGTAGTTTTTCCGCCAGTTGATACGCCAGCTTATGCGCCTGCTCGCCCAGCGGCTGCGGCAGTCGGGCCTGCTCCAGCAGCATCGGCACCGCGTCGGTTTCCGGGCGACGCCAGGCGGCGGTGATCGCCGCGCGGCTTACCGACTGCGGCAGGATCTGCTCGGCGAACTCGAGGAACGGCTGATACGGCTCTTCCGTTAATACGCTGGCGTCATCGCTTTCGTTGGCGGCCCCGGAGAGCAGCGCCGGTAGCTCGGGCAGCGTCTCATCGTTCTCCAGTTTTTCCAGATAATTGAAGATGGCCTGCTTAATCAGCCAGTGCGGCGTGCGGTCAATGCGGCTCGCGGCGGACTTAATGCGCTCGCGGGTTGCGTCGTCAAGCTTAACACCCATGGTGGTGGTGCCCATGCTCAAAACTCCTGTCATTTATCGTTAGCTTATGCGGTTGCATGGAAATATCCACTATGTTGCAACTTTGTGCAACCATGTTAATTATGGCTTGTGACGAAAGCCGTGAAATGGCGGATTTGTTAAAAATAATGCCTAAAATAGCAGAATTTTAACCCCGGGCTCATAGGGTATTTGTATGCGTGAGTTAACACTTTTGTTTGGTGCAACCTTTAAAAACGTGAGAGAGTGCAACCTCTCGCAAATTGACGTTTTGCGCCGTCGGATTTTCGTGTAAATGCTGTGTTAAATCGTTTGTGAAAAACCGAAGCTTCCGTCAGGATACGGTCGCCCAATTAAACAATGCGCCATTACCCCGTTCCGGTAGTGGAAAAAAACGACGAAGTTGGACGCTGTCGATAAAAATTCTGGAGACTTTGCATGGCTATTAGCACACCGATGCTGGTGACATTTATTGTTTATATTTTTGGTATGGTATTGATAGGGTTTATTGCCTGGCGTTCGACCAAAAACTTTGATGATTATATTCTCGGGGGGCGGAGTCTGGGGCCATTTGTGACCGCGCTTTCCGCCGGCGCCTCGGACATGAGCGGTTGGCTGCTGATGGGCCTGCCGGGTGCCATTTTCCTCTCCGGGATTTCCGAAAGCTGGATTGCCATCGGCTTAACGTTGGGGGCGTGGATTAACTGGAAGCTGGTCGCCGGGCGCCTGCGCGTGCATACCGAGGTGAATAATAACGCCCTGACGCTGCCTGATTATTTTACCGGCCGTTTTGAAGATAAAAGCCGGGTGCTGAGAATTATTTCGGCGCTGGTTATTCTGCTGTTCTTTACTATCTATTGCGCCTCGGGAATTGTGGCGGGGGCGCGTCTGTTTGAAAGCACCTTTGGCATGAGTTATGAAACCGCGCTGTGGGCCGGCGCGGCGGCGACAATTATCTATACCTTTGTCGGCGGCTTCCTCGCCGTCAGCTGGACGGATACCGTGCAGGCCAGCCTGATGATTTTCGCGCTGATCCTTACCCCGGTAATCGTGATTATATCCGTCGGCGGTTTTGGCGATTCGCTGGAAGTCATTAAGCAGAAGAGCATCGAAAATATCGACATGCTGAAAGGGCTGAACTTCGTGGCGATTATTTCGCTGATGGGCTGGGGACTGGGCTATTTCGGTCAGCCGCATATTCTGGCGCGCTTTATGGCGGCGGATTCGCACCACAGCATCGTCCACGCGCGTCGCATTAGTATGACCTGGATGATCCTCTGCCTCGGCGGGGCGGTGGCCGTCGGCTTCTTTGGCATCGCCTACTTCAATAACAACCCGAGCCTGGCGGGCGCGGTTAACCAGAACGCCGAACGCGTGTTTATCGAGCTGGCGCAAATCCTGTTTAACCCGTGGATTGCCGGGATCCTGCTGTCGGCGATTCTGGCGGCGGTGATGTCCACCCTGAGCTGTCAGCTGCTGGTTTGCTCCAGCGCGATTACTGAAGATCTGTATAAAGCCTTCCTGCGCAAAAACGCCGGTCAGAAAGAGCTGGTCTGGGTGGGCCGTATGATGGTGCTGGTGGTTGCCCTGGTGGCCATTGCCCTGGCGGCCAACCCGGAGAACCGCGTGCTGGGTCTGGTGAGCTATGCCTGGGCCGGTTTCGGCGCCGCCTTTGGCCCGGTGGTGCTGTTTTCGGTGATGTGGTCGCGTATGACCCGTAACGGCGCGCTGGCCGGGATGGTGATTGGCGCCCTGACCGTGATCGTCTGGAAGCAGTTTGGCTGGCTGGGCCTGTATGAAATTATTCCGGGCTTTGTCTTCGGCAGCATCGGGATTGTGGTCTTTAGCCTGCTGGATAAAGCGCCGTCAGCCAGCATGCAGCAGCGCTTCGCTGAAGCGGATGCCCACTACCATACGCCGCCGCCGGTACGCGCCACGGCTGAGTAAGCTCATCTGACGCTCACGAGCCCGCCGCTGGCGGGCTTTTTATTGCCTGTTGCCGGGCCGGAATATTATAACCCTTGCTAATTATTTGAAAATCCGCTGATATTTCCTGACTAATAACAATGAGGATAGCAAAGATGACGTTCAGACAGGGTGTAATGGCGCTGGTGCTGGCAGGGTTACTCAGCGGCTGCGCGGCGGGTGGAAGTTCATCGACCAGCGCGCCGAAGCCCGGCGCCTGCCCGGCGGATCAGTCCATGGTGCAAACCACGCTTTACTTCGGTCTGAGCCGCCCGGCGGGGAAAGACATCACCGCTGAAGAGTGGCAACAGTTTGTCGACCGCGACGTCACGCCGCGCTTTCGCGACGGGCTGACGGTGTTTGATGCCCACGGCCAGTGGCTTGGCCAGAATGGTCAGGTGGTGCGGGAGCAGAGCAAGGCGCTGATGGTGATCCATGGCCACGACGCGCAGAGCGAGACCGGTATTGAGGCCCTGCGCGAGGGCTATAAATCGCGCTTCGCGCAGGAGTCGGTGATGCGTGTCGACCAGCCGGTCTGCGTGCAGTTCTGAGTAAACGGCGGGGGCAGCCCCGCCGTTTGTCTTACAGCACCAGCCCGGCGAAGCTGGCGGAAAGCAGGCTCACCAGCGTGGCGCTAAACACCAGCCGCAGGCCGAAGCGGGAGACGATATTGCCCTGCGGTTCATTCAGGCCTTTGATCGCCCCGGCGATAATGCCGATTGAAGCAAAGTTAGCAAACGACACCAGGAAGACCGAGAGAATGCCGAGCCCGCGCGGCGTCATGCTGGCGGCAATCTTTTGCAGCTCAATCATCGCCACAAATTCGTTAGCGACCAGCTTGGTGGCCATGATGCTGCCGGCGTTCAGCGCATCGCTCAGCGGAATGCCGATAAGCCAGGCTAACGGATAGAAGACGTAGCCGAGGATCTGCTGGAAGCTGAGGCCAAACAGGGCAGCGAACAGCGCGTTAATGGCGCTGATCAGGGCGATAAAGCCGATCAGCATCGCCAGAATAATCATCGCCACTTTAAAGCCGGCCAGAATATATTCCCCGAGCATTTCAAAGAAACTCTGTGATTCATGCAGCTTCTCCAGCTTTATTTCCTGCTCGCTGCCCGGCCGCGTCGGGTTAATCACCGACAGCACGATAAAGGTGCTGAACATATTCAGGATCAGCGCCGCGACGACATATTTGGCGTCCAGCATGGTCATATAGGCGCCGACGATCGACAGCGATACGGTCGACATGGCCGTCGCCGCCATGGTGAACAGACGCCGTGAGGAGAGGTCGCCCAGTACGCCTTTGTAGGCGATGAAGTTTTCCGACTGGCCGAGGATCAGGGAGCTGACGGCGTTAAAAGATTCCAGCTTACCCATGCCGTTGACCTTCGACAGCAGGGTGCCAATCACGCGAATAAAAATCGGCAGGATCCGCCAGTGCTGGAGAATACCAATCAGCGCGGAAATAAACACAATCGGACACAGGACGCCAAGAAAAATAAAGGCTAAGCCTTTTTCGCTCATGCCGCCAAAGACGAAATTGGTCCCTTCGGCGGCAAAGCCTAACAGCGAAGCAAAAAAGCCGGAAATATTTTTTACCAGCCACAGGCCGCTTTCGGCGTGCAGGAAAAAGAAAGCGAGCGCTATTTCTATAATAATCAACTGAAGAATATAACGAATACGAATTTTTTGTCTGTCGTAGCTGACAAGCCAGGCCAGGGCGAGGATCACCGCCAGCGCCAGCAGGAAATGAAAAAATGCAGTCATGTTGTTCTTTTCGCAGGTCAATAAGGCCGCCATTTAGCCATAGCCGCCGCGACGGGTAAATATCTGGCGTAAAAAATCCTTTGCTTATTCTTTTCCCTCATAACAGGCGAATATTTTCATAAGTCATTATTTGCCAGCGATTTATTTACAGATAGTCATCATTCTCTAAACATTTCGCTTGTGTTTCTGAGTATTGTAATGATAATCACTATCATAAATATTACCTGTTTTTGCATTCGTTGACGGTGCTTTACATTTAAGGGTATTGGCATGTTTGTCCCATTTCTCATTATGTTACGCGAAGGCCTGGAGGCGGCGCTGATTGTCAGCCTGATCGCCAGCTATCTGAAACGCACCCAGCGCGGCAACTGGATTGGCGTGATGTGGATTGGCGTGATCCTCGCAGCGGCGCTGTGTCTTGGCTTAGGCATCTTTATCAACGAAACCACCGGGGAATTTCCTCAGCGCGAACAGGAGCTGTTCGAAGGGATCGTCGCGGTCATTGCGGTGGTGATCCTGACGTGGATGGTCTTCTGGATGCGCAATGTCTCACGCAACGTCAAGCAGCAGCTGGAGCAGGCCGTGGATAAGGCGCTACAGCGCGGCAATCACCACGGCTGGGCGCTGGTGATGATGGTCTTTTTCGCGGTCGCCCGTGAGGGGCTGGAGTCGGTCTTCTTCCTGCTGGCGGCATTCCAGCAGGACGTTGGCATCTGGCCGCCGCTGGGGGCGATGCTGGGGCTGGCCACGGCAATCGTGCTGGGTTTCCTCCTCTACTGGGGCGGTATCCGTCTCAACCTTGGCGTGTTCTTCAAATGGACCAGCCTGTTTATCCTGCTGGTGGCCGCTGGCCTGGCTGCGGGGGCGATCCGCGCCTTCCACGAGGCGGGCCTGTGGAACCTGTTCCAGGAGACCGCCTTCGATCTGAGCACTGTGCTGTCGACGCATACGCTGTTCGGCACGCTGCTGGAAGGGATCTTCGGCTACCAGGAGACGCCAAGCGTCAGCGAAGTGGCTGTCTATCTGCTTTATCTGATCCCGGCGCTGGTGCTGTTTGCGCTGCCGCCGCGAAATAATACGACTGCCTCGCGGGCTGCCTGACCAGGCGCTGCGAGCTTATAAGCGACACTCTACTTACCGAAAGGGATGATCATGATGATTCATTTTCGCCGTAATGCGCTGCGGGTGACCGTGGCCGCGCTGCTCAGCTCTGCATTCGGTGCTCAGGCTGCGGATATCCCGCAGGTCAAAGTCACCGTCAACGACAAACAGTGCGAGCCGATGCAGGTGACCGTTAACGCGGGTAAAACCCAGTTTATTATTCAGAACCACAGCCAGAAAGCGCTGGAGTGGGAGATTTTGAAAGGGGTGATGGTGGTGGAAGAGCGCGAAAACATCGCGCCGGGCTTTACCCAGAAGCTCACCGCAAACCTGCAGCCGGGCGAATATGACATGACCTGCGGTCTGCTCACCAACCCGAAAGGCAAACTGATCGTCACCGGCGCCGCCACCAAAGACGCGGCGAAAGCGGATGCGGTGCTGAGCCTCGGCGAAGCGATCACCGCTTATAAAGCCTATGTGACGGCGGAAACCGCGCAGCTGGTCAGCGGCACCAAAGCCTTTACCGACGCGGTGAAAGCTGGCGACATCGAAAAAGCGAAAGCGCTGTACGCCCCGACGCGCCAGCATTACGAGCGCATTGAGCCGATTGCTGAGCTGTTCTCTGACCTTGACGGCAGCATCGACGCCCGCGAAGACGATTTCGAGAAAAAAGCGGAAGATCCGAAATTCACCGGATTCCACCGTCTGGAAAAGGCGCTGTTTGGCGATAACAGCGTCAAGGGCATGGAAAAATATGCCGATCAGCTGAACAGCGATGTGCTGGAGCTGCAAAAGCGCATCAGCGAGCTGGCGTTCCCACCGTCAAAAGTCGTGGGCGGGGCGGCAGGATTAATTGAAGAAGTCGCAGCCAGCAAGATCAGCGGTGAAGAAGATCGCTACAGCCATACCGACCTGTGGGACTTCCAGGCCAATATTGACGGCGCGCAGAAAATTGTCGATCTGCTGCGCCCGCAGCTGCAAAAAGAGAACAGCGCACTGCTGGCTAAAGTGGACGCCAACTTTAAGAAAGTGGACAGTATCCTCAGCAAATACCGCACCAAAGAGGGTTTCGAAACTTACGATAAGCTGACCACCGCTGACCGTAATGCGCTGAAAGGGCCGATCACCACCCTGGCGGAAGATCTGGCTCAGCTGCGCGGGATCCTGGGTCTGGACTAAGTCGATGGCACAACAGAAACCACACGACGTGAACGAGCCGTCACGTCGTCGCTTACTGAAAGGGATCGGCGCGCTTGGCGGCGCGCTGGCCATCACCGGCGGCTGCCCGGTAGCGCATGCGGCAAAAGCGGAAAGTTCCCCCGGGACGCTCACACCTGACGCGCGCCAGGAAAAACAGCCATTCTATGGCCCGCATCAGGCGGGTATTCTGACGCCGCAGCAGGCCTCGATGATGCTGGTGGCGTTCGATGTGCTGGCGTCAGATAAAGCCGACCTCGAGCGTCTGTTTCGGCTGCTGACCCAGCGTATCGCCTTTTTAACCCAGGGCGGCCCCGCGCCGGATACGCCTAATCCGCGTCTGCCGCCGATGGATTCCGGCATCTTAGGGCCGTGGATTGCCCCGGATAATCTGACCATCACCGTCTCGGTCGGCCATTCGCTGTTTGATGAGCGCTTTGGTCTCGCGGATAAAGCGCCGAAAAAGCTGCAGCCGATGACTCGCTTCCCCAATGATTCACTGGATGCCGCCCTGTGCCATGGCGACCTGCTGCTGCAGATCTGCGCCAATACTCAGGACACGGTGATCCACGCCCTGCGCGATGTCATCAAACATACGCCGGATTTGCTCAGCGTGCGCTGGAAGCGGGAAGGATTTATCTCCGATAGCGCGGCGCGCAGCAAAGGCAAAGAAACCCCCATCAACCTGCTGGGTTTCAAGGACGGTACCGCTAACCCGGCGAGCCATGACAGCGCGCTGATGGATCAGGTCGTGTGGGTCACGGCGGATCAGGACGAGCCGGCCTGGGCGGTGGGCGGCAGCTATCAGGCGGCGCGCATCATCCAGTTCCACGTCGAGTTCTGGGACCGGACGCCGCTCAAGGAGCAGCAGACCATCTTCGGCCGCGACAAGCACACCGGTGCGCCGCTGGGGATGAAAAACGAACACGATACCCCGGATTACAGTAAAGATCCTAACGGCGAGACGATCGCGCTGGATAGCCATATTCGTCTGGCCAACCCTCGCACGCCGGAAACCCAGTCCAGCCTGATGATGCGCCGCGGCTACAGCTATTCGCTGGGAGTCACTAATGCCGGGCAGCTGGATATGGGGCTGTTGTTCGTTTGCTATCAGCACGACCTGGAAAAGGGTTTTCTGACGGTGCAGAAACGGCTTAACGGCGAGGCGCTGGAGGAGTACGTCAAACCCATCGGCGGGGGCTACTTCTTTGTTTTACCCGGCGTGGTGGATGATAAGCACTACCTGGGACAGACGCTGCTGCAGGCTTGATACCGACCCTGTCCGCAAGGGCAGGGCGTTTTCTGCTGTTTTTCTCTTTTTTATTATATTTCCTGCCATGTGTTATATTTCTGTAATACAAATGACCGATAGTCTCCTACACTTGCTTAAGAACTATTTGTTGCGTCATTGTGAAAAATAAGTTGCATTAAGAATCTTTTTTGATGTACTTATTACATACGCGGTAGTTCCCGGCAGTGTGACGTTTCACTATGGAGATCGCGAATGGTAAGGTCCCGTACCGGACAACGTAAAACCACAGACCGTACTCTTCAGCACGGAAGCCCCGCTTCCGGCAGCGATTTTCTCACTCTTTCTCCCTCCGCTTCGAATTATTACCACCTTGGCAGGGTACGCGGTGCGCGTAGCCGCGACTCGTTGTCAGTTCTACCGGCAAGCAATGGCTTACAAGGAAGCCAAACCTCAATCGTTCGTGCGCATAGTCGCGTCGATGTTGACGCGTGTGATGTAAACCTACAACGCAAGGTGCTATCCATGGGAAGACAAAAAGCAGTGATCAAAGCTCGTCGTGAAGCAAAACGTGTGCTGAGACGGGATTCACGCAGCCATAAGCAGCGTGAAGAAGAATCGGTCACATCGCTTGTGCAAATGAGTGGCGTAGAAGCAATTGGCATGGCGCGGGACAGCCGTGATACTTCCCCAATTGAGGCGCGCAATGAGGCTCAGGCGCATTATCTGAATGCCATCGACAATAAACAGCTGATTTTCGCCACCGGCGAAGCCGGATGCGGCAAGACCTGGATCAGTGCGGCGAAGGCAGCTGAAGCGCTGATCCATAAGGATGTGGACAGAATTATTGTTACCCGTCCCGTTCTGCAGGCCGACGAAGATCTCGGCTTCTTACCGGGAGATATCGCCGAGAAGTTCGCGCCCTATTTCCGACCGGTTTACGACGTGCTGGTGAAAAGGTTGGGGGCTTCCTTTATGCAGTACTGCCTGCGTCCGGAAATCGGCAAGGTGGAAATCGCGCCGTTCGCCTATATGCGCGGACGTACTTTTGAAAATGCGGTGGTGATTCTGGACGAGGCCCAGAACGTGACCGCAGCGCAAATGAAGATGTTTTTAACCCGCCTCGGGGAGAACGTGACGGTCATCGTCAATGGCGATATCACCCAGTGCGACTTGCCCTCAGGGGTGCGGTCCGGCCTGAGCGATGCGCTGGCGCGTTTTGAGGAAGACGAGATGATCGGCATCGTGCGTTTCACCACCGATGACTGCGTGCGCTCGGCCCTCTGCCAGCGGACGCTGAAAGCCTATTATTAATCGTCATACTGTGAGCAAGGCCCGGGCGAGCCCGGGCTTTGTTGTTTTTGGGGGCCTCCCGGCGGCGCTGCGCATAGCGGGCTACCTGGCGGATACGGTCTGGTAGCCCGGGAGAGGCATTGATGCCGACCCCGGGGATGTCTGCGGTGCCACATGCGAAAAAAAGCCCGTACTTGCGTACGAGCTCTTCTTAAAATATGGCGGCGAGGGGGGGATTGACTCGCTTCGCTCGCCGTTACTCGGCCCATCCATGGGCCTCG
>NZ_JBEAJG010000031.1:0-188278 GCF_040065235.1 Klebsiella sp. GB_Kp047
AGGCACCGGATTCTGATTCCGGCATTCCGAGGTTCGAATCCTCGTACCCCAGCCAAATTAAAAAGTCGTTCAGCAATGAACGCACTGTTGCTCTTAAACCGGGATAGTGACGGTCAGGCGCAACAGACAATTGGGGTATCGCCAAGCGGTAAGGCACCGGATTCTGATTCCGGCATTCCGAGGTTCGAATCCTCGTACCCCAGCCACTTAAATGCAAAAAAGCCCACCTCGGTGGGCTTTTTTGCTATTGGCGTATAGCCATCCTGGCGCGTTACTGACTGCCGGGCAGGCGCTTTCCACTACGCCCCCGCCCGGGAAGCCGGAGTTACAAGCCTAACGCATACTTCAGCGCCTGACGCTTCAGCACCCCGGCGCGTTCGGCCGCCATCAGGCCAATATTACGCAGCATCCGCACCGGCGCCAGGTCATTGCTGAATCCGGCGTAAAACAGATCCATCCCCGACTGCATAATAAAATTATCCGCCCGCCGCCGCGCCTGGTAGCGCTTGAGCACCGGCAGGCTGGCCCACTCTTCGCCTCGGCCGCGCGCTTGCGCCAGGATCTCCAGCAGGGCGTCGACATCGCGATAGCCAAGGTTAACCCCCTGCCCCGCCAGCGGATGAATGGTGTGCGCCGCATCGCCCACCAGCGCCAGACCGGGCTGAACATACTGCAGCGCATGACGCCGGGTGAGCGGGAAGGCGCCGGCCGCCCGCGGCGTCACCCGTCCGAGACGCGCCGGGAAATGGCGGGCGATCTCCTGCTGAAGCTGGGGCATGGACATGCCCTGTAGCTGACGGATCCGCGCCGGGGCGTCATACCACACCAGCGAGGCCCAGTTGTCGAACAGCGGCAGGAAGGCGCGCGGTCCGCTGGGGGTAAACTGCTGCCAGGTGCTGTCGCCGGGATCGTCGGCGCATTCGACGCTGATCAGCATACAGGACTGCTGATATTGCCAGGCATGCACGCCGATGCCGGCCATCTCCCGCACCTGAGAGCTGGCGCCGTCGGCGCCGATAACCAGCCGGGCGTGGATCGTCTCCCCCTCGCGTAAACGCAGCACCGTCTGCGCCTCGCCGCGCTGCATCGCCTCCAGTTCGCCGCCAACGCGGAGGGTAACCCCTTCGTGCGCCGCCAGCGCTTGCCACAGGCCCCACTGCAGGACCTTGTTCTCAACCATATAGCCCAGCTCTGGCAGCTTGAGCTCTGCGGCGTCAAAGGCGACGTGCGCGCTCTCCCACTCCCAGGTCTCCAGACGACGGTAAGCGTGGACGCGCATCGCCCGCACGGCATCCCAGACGTCAAGGCTTTTCAGCAGGCCGACCGAGGCCGCGCTGATCGCCGAGATCCGCACATCCGGGGCGGATGCCGGATCGAAAGCCGGGGGCGCCGTTTTCTCAAGCACCGTCACGGTAAATCCCTGTTGCGCCAGCCCTAACGCCAGGGCGCCGCCGACCATGCCGCCGCCCACGATGGCGACATCTGTTGCGTGAATTGTCATGGCTATTATCCTTAAAGCAGAATCCGTTAAGTTTACCGGATTTTTCGCCCTCTTGCGGTGATAACGCTCGCACTGGTCAGGGGGCGACCAAAGCATTACAATACGCGCCCTGGAATGCGAAATTCACCCTGTATATATCCCCGCGTTTTGGATATCTATTACTGAGCATGAGCAAGTCAATGACAAAAAAACTCCATATTAAAACCTGGGGCTGTCAGATGAACGAGTATGATTCATCAAAGATGGCCGATCTGCTGGATGCGACACATGGGTATCAACTGACCGAAGTGGCGGAAGAAGCAGATGTGCTGTTGCTCAATACCTGCTCAATTCGTGAGAAGGCCCAGGAAAAAGTTTTCCATCAGCTTGGACGCTGGAAGCTGCTGAAAGAGAAGAACCCGGACCTGATTATTGGCGTTGGCGGCTGCGTGGCCTCCCAGGAAGGCGACCATATTCGTCAGCGCGCGCACTATGTCGATATTATTTTCGGGCCGCAAACCCTGCACCGCCTGCCGGAGATGATTAACTCTGTGCGCGGCAACCGCAGCCCGGTGGTTGATATCAGCTTCCCGGAAATTGAAAAATTCGATCGCCTGCCAGAACCGCGCGCCGAAGGCCCGACCGCCTTTGTCTCGATTATGGAAGGCTGCAACAAATACTGCACCTACTGCGTGGTGCCCTACACCCGCGGTGAAGAAGTCAGCCGCCCGTGCGACGATATCCTGTTTGAAATCGCCCAACTGGCGGCGCAGGGCGTGCGTGAAGTCAACCTGCTGGGCCAGAACGTGAACGCCTGGCGCGGTGAGAACTACGACGGCACCACCGGCAGCTTTGCCGATCTGCTGCGCCTGGTGGCCGCTATCGACGGCATCGACCGCATTCGCTTCACCACCAGCCACCCGATCGAATTTACCGACGACATCATCGACGTCTATCGCGATACGCCGGAGCTGGTGAGCTTCCTGCACTTGCCGGTGCAGAGCGGCTCCGACCGCGTGCTTAACCTGATGGGACGCACCCATACCGCGCTGGAGTATAAAGCGATTATTCGCAAGCTGCGTGAAGCGCGTCCGGATATTCAGATTAGCTCCGACTTTATCGTCGGCTTCCCCGGCGAAACCACGGAAGATTTCGAAAAGACGATGAAGCTTATCGCCGACGTCAATTTCGATATGAGCTACAGCTTTATCTTCTCCGCCCGTCCGGGCACCCCGGCGGCCGATATGGTCGACGACGTGCCGGATGCCGACAAGAAACAGCGTCTGTATATTCTGCAGGAGCGCATCAACCAGCAGGCGATGGCCTGGAGCCGTCGCATGCTCGGCACGGTACAGCGCATCCTGGTGGAAGGCACGTCGCGCAAGAACATCATGGAGCTCTCCGGACGGACGGAGAACAACCGGGTGGTCAATTTCGAAGGCACCCCGGACCTCGTCGGCAAGTTTGTCGATGTCGAAATCGTCGATGTTTACACCAACTCGCTGCGCGGCAAAATCGTGCGCACCGAAGCGGAGATGGGTCTGCGTATCGCTGAATCACCCGAATCAGTGATTGCCCGCACCCGTAAAGAGAACGATCTTGGCGTGGGTATCTATCAGCCGTGATCCCTTCAGGCCTGTCGGTTCCGGCAGGCCTTGTAATTCCTCTCTCCGTCCCTATATCTACAGCAATGCTTGCGCCATTTTCCTGTGACGTAAATAATTTCCTGATTAGCCGGCCACGCGCCGCGTCCGGCCACCTGCGTAAAGAGGAACAGTTTGAACATAGACACTCGTGAAATTACCCTGGAGCCAGCGGATAACGCACGCCTGTTAGCCCTGTGCGGCCCGTTTGACGACAACATCAAACAGCTGGAGCGTCGGTTAGGCATTGAGATCAACCGCCGTGACAATCACTTTAAGCTGACCGGACGCGCCCTTTGCGTACACGCCGCCGCCGATATTCTGCGCAGCCTGTATGTCGACACGGCGCCGATGCGCGGTCAGATTCAGGATATTGAACCAGAGCAGATCCATCTGGCGATCAAAGAGGCGCGCGTGCTTGAGCAAAGCGCCGAGAGCGTGCCGGAGTACGGAAAAGCCGTCAATATCAAGACCAAGCGCGGGGTGATCAAACCGCGTACGCCGAACCAGGCGCAGTACATCGCCAATATCCTCGATCACGACATCACCTTCGGCGTGGGTCCGGCGGGTACCGGGAAAACCTATCTGGCGGTGGCGGCGGCGGTTGATGCGCTGGAGCGTCAGGAGATCCGCCGCATTCTGCTGACCCGTCCGGCCGTCGAAGCGGGTGAAAAGCTCGGCTTCCTGCCCGGCGATCTGAGCCAGAAGGTCGACCCGTATTTGCGCCCGCTGTACGACGCGCTGTTCGAGATGCTCGGCTTTGAGAAGGTGGAAAAGCTGATTGAGCGTAACGTCATCGAAGTGGCCCCGCTGGCCTATATGCGCGGACGGACGCTGAATGACGCCTTTATCATTCTTGATGAAAGCCAGAACACCACCATCGAGCAGATGAAAATGTTCCTGACCCGCATCGGCTTTAACTCCAAGGCGGTGATCACCGGCGATATCACGCAGATTGACCTGCCGCGCAGCACCAAATCCGGTCTGCGCCACGCCATCGAAGTGCTGGCGGAAGTCGATGAGATCAGCTTTAACTTCTTCCATAGCGAAGACGTGGTCCGCCATCCGGTGGTCGCCCGCATCGTGAACGCCTATGAGGCATGGGAAGCCGCAGACCAGAAACGTAAAGCAGAACTGGCCGCCGAGCGCAAACGCGAAGCCCAGGAACAGGAGCAAAAATGAGTCAGGTGATCCTCGATTTACAACTGGCCTGCGAAGAGACCAGCGGCCTGCCGGACGAAGCCCTTTTTCAACGCTGGGTCGACGCCGTCATTCCGCCGTTTCAGGAGGAGTCAGAGTTAACGATTCGTCTGGTCGACGTTGCAGAAAGCCATGAGCTGAACCTGACCTATCGCGGCAAGGATAAGCCGACCAACGTCCTCTCTTTCCCGTTTGAAGCGCCGCCGGGGATTGAAATGCCGCTGCTCGGCGATCTGATCATTTGCCGTCAGGTGGTGGAGCAGGAAGCCAGCGAGCAAGGTAAACCGCTGGAGGCGCACTGGGCGCATATGGTGGTGCACGGCAGCCTGCATCTGCTGGGCTACGATCACATCGAAGATGACGAAGCGGAAGAGATGGAAGGCCTCGAAACAGAGATAATGCTTGCTCTGGGCTATGAGGACCCGTACATTTCCGAGAAGATTGCTGAATAGCCCCCTGCCGGATCGTGGCGCTTGCGCCTCATCCGGCCGCTGTTCATGCATTTTACCCGCCTGAACGTCAGGCAACCCATGCCGTCCGGCGCTGAGTTTACGCGCGACGAGCGACATTAAATCAACATGAGAACCCAAACGACGCCATGAGCGACGACAATTCACACAGTAGTGACACAGTAAACAGCAAAAAGGGATTTTTCTCCCTGTTACTCAGCCAGCTCTTTCACGGGGAACCGAAAAACCGCGATGAACTGCTGGCGCTGATCCGTGATTCCGGGCAGAACGATCTTATCGATGAAGATACGCGTGACATGCTCGAAGGGGTAATGGATATCGCCGACCAGCGGGTCCGCGACATTATGATCCCCCGTTCACAAATGATTACCCTGAAACGCAATCAGACGCTGGACGAGTGCCTCGATGTCATCATCGAATCCGCTCACTCGCGCTTCCCGGTCATCAGTGAAGATAAAGATCACATCGAAGGGATTCTGATGGCCAAGGATCTGCTGCCGTTTATGCGCAGCGACGCCGAAGCCTTCAGCATGGAAAAAGTGTTACGGCCGGCGGTTGTCGTTCCGGAAAGCAAGCGGGTCGACCGCATGCTGAAAGAGTTTCGCTCACAGCGCTACCATATGGCGATCGTTATTGACGAATTCGGCGGCGTCTCCGGTCTGGTGACCATCGAGGATATCCTTGAGCTCATCGTCGGGGAAATTGAAGACGAGTACGACGAAGAAGAAGATATCGATTTCCGCCAGCTGAGCCGCCATACCTGGACGGTACGCGCCCTGGCCTCCATTGAAGACTTCAACGACGCCTTCGATACGCACTTCAGCGATGAAGAAGTGGATACCATTGGCGGGCTGGTAATGCAGGCCTTTGGCCACCTGCCGGCTCGCGGCGAATCTATCGACATTGATGGTTACCAATTCAAGGTAGCAATGGCAGATAGTCGTCGTATCATTCAGGTGCATGTTAAGCTGCCGGATGATGCTCCCCAGCCGAAGCTGGAAGAGTAAGCGGCGGCGCTGAAGGTCACGGCCAGCCGGGAGACAGACCGTGGCGATACTCGGTTGTCCCCTCCCCGGCTGGCAAACAGCATAGCCTGTGGCAACAGGCGTTAATTTACGGGACGATTAGCCTAAATGGTATTTGCCTCTCTTCTTGAACGCCAGCGCGTACGTCTGCTGCTGGCGCTGCTATTCGGAGCCAGCGGAACGCTGGCTTTTTCACCTTACGACTTCTGGCCCGCAGCGATTATTTCACTGGTCGGTCTGCAGGCGTTAACCCTCAACCGCCGCCCGCTGCAAAGCGCCGGCATCGGCTATTTCTGGGGACTCGGCCTGTTCGGCACGGGAATCAACTGGGTTTATGTCAGTATCGCGCAGTTTGGCGGTATGCCGGGTCCGGTTAACGTCTTCCTCGTCGTTTTGCTGGCGGCCTATCTGTCGCTCTACACCGGCCTGTTTGCCGGCCTGCTCGCCCGGCTGTGGCCCAAAACCAGCTGGCTACGGGTGGCGATCGCCGCCCCCGTCGTCTGGCAGATCACCGAGTTCCTGCGCGGCTGGGTGCTGACCGGCTTTCCGTGGCTGCAGTTCGGCTATAGCCAGATCGACGGCCCGCTGAAAGGCCTGGCGCCGGTGATGGGGGTTGAGTCGATCAACTTCCTGCTGATGATGGTTAGCGGCCTGCTGGCTCTGGCCCTCGTGCAGCGCAACGGGAAGGCGCTGGTGATCGCCGCGGTGCTGTTCGCCCTGCCGTTCCCGCTGCGCTATATCCAGTGGTATCAGCTGCTGCCGGAGCGCGCGACGCAGGTCTCGCTGGTGCAAGGCGATATCCCGCAGGCCATGAAGTGGGACGAGAAACAGCTGGTTAATACCCTGAAAACCTACCTGGCGCTGACCCAGCCGCATATCGGCCACTCGCAGCTGATTATCTGGCCTGAATCGGCGATCCCGGATCTGGAGATCAACCAGCAGCAGTTCCTCAGCATGATGGACGATCTGCTGCGCGCAAAAGACAGCTCGCTGATCACCGGCATCGTCGACGCGCGTCTTAATAAGCAGAATCGCTACGACACCTACAACACCATCATTACCCTCGGCAAAGATAACCCGTACCGCTACGACTCGACCAACCGCTACAACAAGAACCATCTGGTGCCGTTCGGCGAGTTTGTACCGCTGGAGTCGATTCTGCGTCCGCTGGCGCCATTCTTCGACCTGCCGATGTCCTCCTTCAGCCGCGGTCCCTACGTGCAGCCGCAGCTGATGGCGCATAACCTGAAGCTGACCGCGGCCATCTGCTACGAGATCATCCTCGGGGAACAGGTGCGGGATAACTTCCGTCCGGATACCGACTTCCTGCTGACCATCTCTAACGACGCCTGGTTCGGCAAGTCCATCGGCCCGTGGCAACACTTCCAGATGGCGCGGATGCGCGCCCTGGAGCTGGCCCGCCCCCTGCTGCGCAGTACCAACAACGGCATTACCGCCGTGATCGGCCCGCGCGGCGAGATCCAGAAGATGATCCCGCAGTTTACCCGTGAGGTGTTGACCACCACCGTGACGCCCACCAGCGGCATGACCCCTTACGCTCGCACTGGCAACTGGCCGCTGTGGGCGCTGACGGCGCTGCTCGGCTTCGGTGCGCTGCTGATGAGCCTGCGTCAGCGTCGCCGATAAGTTCTCTACCGGCGACGCCCGTCGCCGGCTTTTTTCTTCCCGTCATTTGCCACCCTGGCACAGTCATTGCTTTATTTAATCGGGTAGCGCCGTCCTCCGGCCCAGTGCAACCGGGTTGCACCATAAACGATCGGTGGTCGCGCTATTTTGGTGCAATGGAAGATATTTGCCTCCCATTGGTGCGGAGCGCTTCGCAAAAATAAACAATAAAGCAGCAAAATATTTACATTAAGCCAAACTAAATGCTAACAAACACATACAAATGCGGCACGTGGATGCGTGCCCCTAATAACAACACACACAATCACAATGGGTATCAATAGCGTCGGTGACGCTGCGGATAAGGAGTTGGATATGCAATTACGTAAACTGGCCACGGCAATGCTGGTAATGGGAATGACCGCTGGTCTGGCGCAGGCGGAAGATGCTGCCCCGGCGGCTGGCCAGAGCACTCTGGATAAGATCGCGAAAAATGGCGTTATCGTTGTCGGCCATCGCGAATCTTCCGTCCCTTTCTCTTACTACGATAACCAACAGAAGGTTGTGGGTTACTCTCAGGACTACTCCAACGCCATCGTCGATGCCATCAAGAAAAAACTGAACAAACCCGATCTGCAGGTCAAACTGATCCCGGTCACCTCGCAGAATCGTATTCCGCTGCTGCAGAATGGCACCTTTGATTTCGAGTGCGGCTCTACCACCAACAACCTTGAGCGCCAGAAACAGGCGGCCTTCTCCGATACTATCTTCGTCGTCGGCACTCGTCTGCTGGTGAAGAAAGGCGGCCCGATTAAAGATTTCCCTGACCTGAAGGATAAAGCGGTCGTCGTCACCTCCGGAACCACCTCAGAGATCCTGCTGCACAAGCTGAACGATGAGAAAAAAATGAATATGCGCATTATCAGCGCCAAAGATCATGGCGACTCTTTCCGCACCCTGGAGAGCGGACGCGCGGTGGCCTTTATGATGGATGATGCCCTGCTGGCTGGCGAACGTGCCAAGGCGAAGAAACCGGATAACTGGGAAATCGTCGGCACCGCGCAGTCGAAAGAAGCCTATGGCTGCATGCTGCGTAAGGACGATCCGGCCTTCAAGGCGCTGGTCGATGAAACCGTTGCCCAGGCCCAGACCTCTGGCGAAGCAGCGAAGTGGTTCGACAAATGGTTCAAAAACCCGATTCCGCCAAAAAATCTTAACCTGAACTTCGAGCTGTCGGACGACATGAAAGCGCTGTTCAAATCACCTAATGACAAAGCACTGAACTAATTATAACAACCAGGGGCGGGATATCCTGCCCTCCCGATGATTGTCACAGCACGGACAGACTATACGGCGGCTGGTCGTTCCCCAGCCGCCGCGAATACCGAAACAAGCTGGACAACCGTCTTCGAGGGTAGCAATGGCTACCCTTTTTTTTCCAGGAGTCATGTATGTCAATAGACTGGAACTGGGGGATATTCCTGCAACAGGCCCCCTTCGGCAACACTACCTACCTGGGCTGGCTGTGGAGCGGTTTTCAGATCACCGTCGCCCTCTCCATCTCGGCCTGGATCATCGCTTTTCTCGTCGGCTCGCTGTTCGGCATTTTACGCACGGTCCCCAATCGCTTCCTCTCGGGCATTGGCACCTGCTATGTCGAACTGTTTCGCAACGTGCCGCTGATCGTGCAGTTCTTTACCTGGTACCTGGTGGTGCCGGAATTCCTGCCGGAAAATATCGGCATGTGGTTTAAATCGGAGCTGGACCCAAACATTCAGTTCTTTGTCTCCTCCATGCTGTGCCTGGGGCTGTTTACCGCCGCTCGCGTCTGCGAGCAGGTACGCGCCGCTATCCAGTCGCTGCCGCGCGGGCAAAAGAACGCCGGTCTGGCGATGGGGTTGACCCTGCCGCAAACCTACCGCTACGTGCTGCTGCCGAACGCCTATCGCGTTATCGTGCCGCCGATGACCTCGGAGATGATGAACCTGGTGAAAAACTCGGCCATCGCCTCCACCATCGGTCTGGCCGATATGGCCGCGCAGGCGGGCAAACTGCTGGACTACTCCGCTCATGCCTGGGAGTCTTTTACCGCCATCACCCTGGCCTATGTTTTCATCAACGCGGTGATTATGCTGATTATGTATGTGGTCGAGCGTAAGGTTCGCCTGCCTGGCAATATGGGAGGCAAATAATGTACGATTTTGACTGGAGTTCGATCGTTCCCTCCATGCCCTACCTGCTGGCAGGGCTGGTGATCACCCTGAAGATTACGGTGATCGCCATCGTGGTCGGCATCGTCTGGGGCACCCTGCTGGCGGTCATGCGCCTGTCCAGCTTTCTGCCGCTGGCCTGGTTTGCTAAATCCTACGTTAACGTGTTCCGTTCTATCCCGCTGGTGATGGTTCTGCTGTGGTTCTACCTGATTGTCCCGGGCTTCCTGCAGAACGTGCTGGGACTGTCGCCGAAAACGGATATTCGCCTGATCTCGGCGATGGTGGCCTTTTCGATGTTCGAGGCCGCCTACTATTCAGAGATTATCCGCGCCGGTATCCAGAGCATCTCCCGCGGCCAGTCAAGCGCCGCGCTGGCGCTGGGAATGACCCACTGGCAGTCGATGCGGCTGGTGATCCTGCCGCAGGCCTTCCGCGCCATGGTGCCGCTGCTGTTAACCCAGGGGATCGTCCTGTTCCAGGATACCTCGCTGGTGTATGTATTGAGCCTCGCCGACTTCTTCCGTACCGCCTCCACGATTGGCGAGCGTGACGGGACCCAGGTCGAAATGATCCTGTTCGCGGGCGGCGTCTATTTTGTGATTAGCCTCAGCGCCTCGCTGTTGGTCAGCTGGTTGAAGAAAAGGACTGTGTAATGATTACCCTGAAAAATGTTTCAAAATGGTATGGTCACTTTCAGGTGCTGACCGATTGCTCCACGGAAGTGAAAAAAGGCGAAGTCGTGGTGGTCTGCGGGCCGTCAGGCTCCGGTAAATCCACACTGATTAAAACCGTGAACGGCCTTGAGCCGGTGCAGCAGGGGCAGATTATCGTCGATGGCACCGTGGTTAACGATAAAAAGACCAATCTTGCCAAACTGCGCTCGCATGTCGGAATGGTGTTTCAGCATTTTGAACTATTCCCACACCTGTCGATTATCGACAACCTGACGCTGGCGCAGGTTAAGGTGCTCAATCGTGACAAAGCGTCATCGCGCAAGAAGGGGCTCAAACTGCTGGAGCGCGTGGGCCTGGCGGCGCATGCGGAAAAATACCCGGCGCAGCTCTCCGGCGGCCAGCAGCAGCGCGTGGCCATTGCCCGAGCCCTGTGTATGGACCCGATCGCTATGCTGTTTGATGAGCCCACCTCAGCGCTCGACCCGGAGATGATCAACGAGGTACTGGACGTCATGGTGGAACTGGCCAACGAAGGGATGACGATGATGGTGGTTACCCATGAAATGGGCTTCGCCCGTAAGGTGGCCAACCGGGTGATCTTTATGGATGAAGGAAAGATAGTCGAAGATGCCGATAAAGAGGCCTTCTTCGCCAATCCACAATCCGATCGCGCTAAAGATTTCCTCGCCAAAATTCTGCACTAACTTCTGCGGCGCGCACGATATCACCGTGCGCGCCTGTCAGCCCCTCCCCTTTTCAATTGCTTCATCTCAAAGCGACAGCTTCACAACGTGAAGTAAAAATTTCACAAAGAATTCAGGGGCCGTAGAATAGATTAACCGCCACGTCATCGTTAGCATACGGCATCTTGTAATAATCCCCGTGAGTTTAAATTTCTTGAAATAATATTTCAATTGACTTGCTATACGCCGCGCAGGCTATTTCATGCCGTGCACAACCATTAATTATAATCTTACTCAATGAAACAAACGGATATTGCTTCATGCGGACTAACACTAACGGACTGGCCATTATTTTGTGTTTAAATTTGCTCACCTGCTTTACCGCGCGGGCGGGTATTGACTCCGCCACGGTAAACCAGGTAGAACAGGATAAAGCCCGTGAAAGCGCATTAATGCCCCATCAGCAGCAATACCAATCTTCTCGCACCTATGCGAAAACGCAAACCTTGATATTTCCCGAGGAAGCGACCTGTCGGTACATCACGAAAGTTGATATTGCCTCCGAGGACAACGCAAAAACCACCGCCCTCCTCGGGAAGATCGCTGCCCAGGCGCCCGGCCATTGCCTCGGAATAGAAGGGATTCGCCTGCTGACGAACGCCCTACAAAATGAACTGATAACACAAGGGTATATTACTTCCCTGATCGATATCCCTTCTCAGTCACTAGAAGGGGGCATTCTCAAAATAACGCTGACTTATGGCAAAACGGGGCATATTGATTTTGCGCCAAATAGTGCCGTGACGAACCTGTGGACCTCCATGCCCACCCATACCGGTAAAATCCTGCGCCTCAGCGATCTTGAACAAGGGATGGCTAACCTGCAGCGCCTGCCTGGCGCCAGCGCCCATATGAAGCTGCGGCCCGGGGAACACATTGGCGAAAGTGATATTGAAATCGCCCGGGTAATGGATAAACAGTGGCAGGTTGGCGCCTGGCTTGATGACGCAGGCAGCCGCGCCAGCGGTCGCTATCAGGGTGGCGGCGCGCTATACCTTTACGATTTATCTTCATTGAACGATATTCTTTCCATCTCGGCAGGCGGCGACGTTGAATTCAACCAGCACAACGACGGCAACCATAACGGCAACCTTTACTACTCCGTGCCTTTTGGTTACTGGTCATTGAGCCTGTACGGCTCCTACAGCCAGTACCGCCAGCTGTTTAAAGGAAGATGGTCAAGCATCGACTATAAAAGTAAAAACCGTTATTACAGCGCGACCCTTAGCCGCCTGCTTTCGCATACCCGACAACAAAAAACGACCGCCGATCTGCGCATAGCGAAGAGCAGTTCGCACTATTTCTTTGGCGGCGATGAGTTGTATGTGATGCGTAAACAAAATCCTGTCTGGGAATTTACCGTGCGCCATCAGCACTATTTCAACAGGAAAATTATCGACGCAAGCCTGGGCGTTCAGCGCAGCCTGCCGTGGCTGAGCTCCGTCCCCACCCCCGAGGAAAAAGGCGGTTTATATAGCCATCAATCGCGCATTGTTCACGCCGATATACAGGCCTTGATGCAGTTTGCCGCAACCGGCGATAAGTTTAGCTGGATGCCGCGTTTCCATGCCCAGTTCAGCCCGGATAGATTATCTTCGGACAACCAGTTTAATATCGGCAATCGCTGGACGGTTCGCGGCTTTGACGGTGAAAATACGCTTTCGGCCAATCAAGGCTGGTACTGGCGCAATGATTTTAGCTGGAATATTCCCACCCCCGACCAGCAGGTATATCTTGGCCTTGACTTCGGCAGGATCATTGGTACCGAGCGCGCCAGGCAGGGAAAAAGCCTTTCAGGCGCAGTCGGCGGCGTCCGCGGAGAAATAGCGTCTACGCAATATGATTTTTTTATCGGCACGCCCATCAGTAAACCTGATGACTTTCATAGCGATGCCATGAACCTGGGCTTTTCATTACAGTGGAGGTATTAGTTTTCATCGGCGCATTACTGCAATTTACTGATTCATTTTTTACTATTTAAAGGAATAAATTACATGTTTAAATTCAAGGTTTCATATGTTGCTCTGGCTGCAGCGCTAAGTTCATCCGTTGTTTATGCCGATCCGTCAAGCTATACGCATAGATCAGGGGCAAATGTTATTGATATCGAAGCTCCTAATGCCGCTGGCGTCTCGCATAACTTATATCGCGAATTCAACGTCGGCCCTAACGGCACTATTTTAAACAACAGCGCCAGCGACGTGAACCACAGCACTCACGGTAATATCGCTAAGAATAATAATCTGACCAACGGCAGCGCTTCCGTTATTTTAAATGAAGTCACCTCCAATAAAATGAGTAATCTGCAGGGCTTTATCGAAGTTAACGGACAAAAAGCCGATGTCGTTATCGCCAACCCTAACGGCATCACCTGCTCCGGGTGCAGTTTTATTAATACTAACAAAGCAGTGCTGACGACAGGCCAGGTCAATCTGAGCGATACCGGCGCGATTGATAGCTATACGGTCACGCAGGGTAAAATCACCATTGACGATAAAGGTATGAACGCGTCTAACAGCTATGCAGCCTTGCTGGCCGACGCCATCGCGATTAACGGCACAATGACGGCAGCCAACGCTATGGTGGGCGCGGGCAACTTAACGTTTGATAACAAAACCGGAAAGATGACCAGCCTTGGAAAAGCAGCCACAGCCAAACAAATATTATATCCGGAATACAGCATTGATATTAGCCAACTAGGCGGAATCAAGGCCAACAGTATCACCATGACTGGTAATAATCTGGGTTTCGGCGTCCGGAATAAAGGCACGATGGCTACAAACACCCTTCTCACCATGACCAGCAACGGTTCACTGATTAATGAAGGCGCTATCACTGGGAAAGGCATCGCGACGCAAATCGTCTCAGCAGGTGAGATGAAAAATAAGGGCAGCATTAACAGCAGCGCCCTCGCCACTCAGGTCACCACTCTGAACACATTGACCAATGAAGGCACGATTACCAGTGACAAAACGCTTAACGTGAGCGCCGCCGGCAACCTCGTCAATACCGGCAGAATTAATGGCACCAAGGCATTAACCTTAACCACCCTCGGCGATATCAATACCACCTATGGTTCAACGATTAACGCCGATGGCCAGTTAAATATTTCTGCCCACAATATCAACAACGGCGGTACAATGTGGGGCGAAATCACCAACGTCAAGTTTAGCGGGGATAATCTCACCGTCACCGGTAACCTTTGGGGCTACACTAATCTGGCTATCGTGTCGGCAAAGGATAGCAACGTCAGTTCAGGCAACATCCATAATACAGGGCGAATTTCTGGTATCGATATATCGCTTATCACTAATGGCGATATCATCCAGGACGGTAACCTTGTTAGCGGAAACTCTATGACGGTTAAAAGCGTCCAATTCAAAAATAACAACTACGTTTACGGAAAATCCGTACAGATTGAGAGTAATAACGTTCACAATAAGGCAACTATTGATAGTGTCGATGCGAATATCATCGCTTATTATGGTATGAAAAATGAAGGCCAAATCATCGCAGCCAAAGATCTCACCTTGGATACGAAAAATTTTGCCGATATCACCAACTACGGCACTCTTCAGGCAGGAGAGAATCTGACGATTATCGCTAATAAAGTCTATAATGGCGGCTATCGCTGTGGTTTCCTGAAGCTTTCAACTTGTAATGTTGGTTCTATCTCCACTAACAAACTGGTGCTGAACTCCGCGCACAACTATGTTTCCGAGATGGGCGGTCATCAGCAGTTTAAACAAGCTGAAATCACGACCAAGCGGTAAGAGCAGGCGATGCGCTGATGTCAGCGCATCGCCGGTAGTCATTTTATTATGGCGCACCATGCTGGCACACGCTTTCCATTCGCGCGGAAAGATCTATCACGAGATAGTAATCATCAAGCCGCATTCATGCTGAGGACGAGTGCTCTGCTCGCTCATAATGATTATATGAAGCGCGAAGTGATCAGGGGTAAAAGAGACAGCTGAGATATTTTACAATCACAGGGAAGACGTTTATCTATCTCGTTAATGCAATGATAGGTCGTTTTTAATCAGGCCCGATGCTATTAATACGCACCGGGCCGGATGCATCAGGGTTCAAATGGCCGGCGCTGGAACTGATCGTGGCCGCATTTCGGACAGCGCGGTAGCACATCCGGGGTATACACCGCCAGGTGATAGTGACACTTCTCACACACCAGGTTGCCTAAACCGACCACTTCGCCGCTGTGGTATACGCCGTGGTGATTCAGATCCTGAAAAACCTCCCGCCACTCAAGCTGGGTTTTGTCAGTGATATCGGCCAGCTCCTGCCACAGGCTCTCTTTGATCACCCGCATAAACACGCTGTCGCTCTCGTCTTCATGACTCTCTTCGTAGCTGCGGGCAAACTCCTCAAGATCGCGCTTGACCGCGGCTATCACCGACTCAATCTCGCTCTGCGTCAGATCGCCGGCGCGGACAATTTTATCGCGTGCCTGCGTCACCAGCGCGTCAATATCGCGTTCTCCATGGCGGAGCCGTTCGCTGAGCGAGGAGACCAGTTCACGGTAATATTGAGCAACCTTGTTCATCATTTCGCCTCCGGTGTGGTTAACGTCTTCTGATAATAGACCTTATTCCTCTCCCGCTGTGTCTGACAAGCCACAGACTCGCGAAATAATCTGCCCAGCTTTTGCCGATGTTGATGTGCGAAAAGCTGTTTTGACGTTGGCGTTTGGGCTATGCTATGCCGATCTGAAATAACACATCCATTGGCTACATTTTGTAGCTGTATTGAAAACAGGACCACTGGCTGCCATGCAAGAGCAATACCGCCCGGAAGAGATAGAATCGAAAGTCCAGCTTCACTGGGACGAAAATCGTACATTTGAAGTAACTGAAGACGAGAGCAAAGAGAAGTATTACTGCCTGTCGATGCTTCCTTATCCTTCTGGTCGACTACACATGGGTCACGTGCGTAACTACACCATCGGCGACGTGATTGCCCGCTATCAGCGCATGCTGGGTAAAAACGTCCTGCAGCCAATTGGCTGGGATGCGTTCGGTCTGCCGGCGGAAGGGGCGGCGGTAAAAAACAACACCGCGCCAGCGCCGTGGACCTACGACAACATCGCCTACATGAAAAACCAGCTCAAAATGCTGGGCTTCGGCTATGACTGGAGCCGCGAGCTGGCAACCTGCACCCCGGAATACTACCGCTGGGAGCAGAAGTTCTTCACTGAGCTGTATAAAAAAGGCCTGGTGTACAAAAAAACCTCCGCAGTGAACTGGTGCCCGAACGACCAGACCGTGCTGGCCAACGAGCAGGTTATCGACGGCTGCTGCTGGCGCTGCGACACCAAAGTCGAGCGTAAAGAGATCCCGCAGTGGTTTATTAAAATCACCGCCTACGCCGATGAGCTGCTGAACGATCTGGATAAGCTGGACCACTGGCCGGACACCGTGAAGACCATGCAGCGCAACTGGATCGGCCGTTCTGAAGGGGTGGAAATCTCCTTTGACGTCAATAACTACGCCGACAAGCTGACCGTCTATACCACCCGCCCGGACACCTTTATGGGCTGTACCTACCTGGCGGTCGCTGCGGGTCACCCGCTGGCGCAGCAGGCTGCGGCGAACAATCCGGCGCTGGCCACCTTCATCGACGAATGCCGCAACACCAAAGTGGCGGAAGCCGACATGGCGACGATGGAGAAAAAAGGCGTCGATACCGGCTTTAAAGCTATCCACCCGCTGACCGGTGAAGAAATTCCGGTATGGGCGGCTAACTTTGTGCTGATGGAGTACGGCACCGGCGCGGTGATGGCCGTTCCGGGCCACGACCAGCGCGACTACGAGTTCGCCAGCAAATACGGGCTGAACATCAAGCCGGTGATCCTCGCCGCCGACGGCTCCGAGCCGGATCTTTCCCAGCAGGCGCTGACCGAGAAAGGCGTCCTGTTTAACTCCGGCGAATTCAGCGGCCTCGATTATGAAGCGGGCTTCAACGCTATTGCTGACAAACTGGCTGCCATGGGCGTAGGTGAGCGTAAAATTAACTACCGCCTGCGTGACTGGGGCGTATCCCGTCAGCGCTACTGGGGCGCGCCGATCCCGATGGTTACCCTGGAAGACGGCACCGTGCTGCCGACCCCGGAAGATCAGCTGCCGGTGATCCTGCCGGAAGACGTGGTCATGGACGGTATCACCAGCCCGATCAAAGCCGATCCTGAATGGGCCAAAACCACGGTTAACGGCCAGCCGGCGCTGCGCGAAACCGACACCTTTGACACCTTTATGGAATCCTCCTGGTACTATGCGCGCTACACCTGCCCGCAGTATCAGGAAGGGATGCTGGATTCGCAAGCGGCCAACTACTGGCTGCCGGTCGATATCTACATCGGCGGCATCGAACACGCGATCATGCACCTGCTCTACTTCCGCTTCTTCCACAAGCTGATGCGCGACGCGGGGATGGTCAACTCCGATGAGCCGGCGAAACAGCTGCTGTGCCAGGGCATGGTGCTGGCTGACGCCTTCTACTACGTAGGCGAAAACGGCGAACGTAACTGGGTCTCCCCGGTTGACGCCATCGTCGAACGTGACGAAAAAGGCCGCATCGTGAAAGCGAAAGACGCGGCGGGTCACGAGCTGGTGTACACCGGCATGAGCAAGATGTCCAAGTCGAAAAACAACGGCATCGATCCGCAGGTCATGGTTGAGCGCTACGGCGCGGATACTGTCCGTCTGTTCATGATGTTCGCATCCCCGGCGGATATGACCCTCGAGTGGCAGGAATCTGGCGTCGAAGGGGCGAACCGCTTCCTGAAACGCGTCTGGAAGCTGGTCTACGAACACACCACCAAAGGGGACGTTGCGGCCCTGAACGTGGCGGCGCTGAGTGAAGATCAGAAAGCGCTGCGTCGCGATATCCACAAAACTATCGCCAAAGTGACCGATGACATCGGCCGTCGTCAGACCTTCAACACCGCCATCGCGGCGATCATGGAGCTGATGAACAAGCTGGCGAAAGCGCCGCAAGAAGATGAGCAGGATCGCGCCCTGATGCAGGAAGCCCTGCTGGCGGTAGTGCGTATGCTCAACCCGTTCACCCCGCACGTCAGCTTCACCCTGTGGCGTGAGCTGAACGGCGAAGGTGATATCGACAACGCGCCGTGGCCGGTGGCGGATGAAAGCGCGATGGTGGAAGACAGCACCCTCGTCGTCGTCCAGGTCAACGGCAAAGTTCGTGGTAAAATTACCGTTGCGGTAGACGCAACTGAAGAGCAGGTCCGCGAGCGCGCCGGCCAGGAGCATCTGGTGGCGAAGTATCTCGACGGCAAAACCGTGCGTAAAGTGATTTACGTCCCGGGTAAACTGCTCAATCTGGTCGTTGGCTAAGCGCGGGAGGAAGCGTGCGATATCTGGTAACAATGTTGTTATCTCTGGCGGTGCTTGCCACCGCCGGCTGTGGCTGGCATCTGCGTAGCACTACCAAGGTGCCCACCACCATGAAAACCATGATTTTCCAGTCGAGCGATCCGAATGGCCCATTAAGCCGCGCGGTGCGCAATCAGCTGCGTCTTAACGGCGTGGAACTGATCGACGCCAGCACGCTGCGTAAAGATGTCCCTTCTCTGCGCCTCGATGGTTCGTCGATTCAGAAAGATACGGCCTCGGTGTTCCAGGACGGTCGTACGGCGGAATATCAGATGGTCATGACCGTCCATGCCAGCGTTCTGATCCCGGGTCACGATATCTATCCGATAACCACTAAGGTCTATCGTTCGTTCTTTGATAACCCGCAGGCGGCGTTAGCCAAAGACGCCGAGCAGGATATGATTATCCAGGAAATGTACGATAAAGCGGCGGAACAGCTGATTCGTAAACTACCAAGCGTTCAGGTAGCGGATGTTGAAGCCACCCAGCAGGAAGAAAAACCGGTCGCGGGCAGCACCGCGCCGGCGTCCTCGGGTAACCGCGTCTCCACCACGCTGGGTCAATGATGATTCGGTTGTACCCGGAACAGCTCCGCGCGCAGCTCACTGAAGGGCTGCGCGCGGCCTATCTGCTGCTTGGCAACGATCCTTTGCTATTGCAGGAAAGCCAGGACGCTATTCGCGAAGCCGCTGCCGCACAAGGCTTTACCGAACACCATACCTTTTCTATCGACAACAGCACCGACTGGCAGGCGCTTTTCGCCTTAAGCCAGGCGATGAGCCTGTTTGCCAGCCGGCAAACCCTGTTGCTAATCCTGCCAGAGAATGGCCCCAACGCGGCGATCAACGAACAGCTGGCGACGCTGGTCGGTCTGCTGCACGACGACCTGCTGCTGATAGTTCGCGGTAGTAAGTTGACCAAAGCCCAGGAGAATGCCGCGTGGCTCACCGCGCTGGCGCAGCGCGCCGTCCAGGTCAGCTGCCAGACGCCGGAATACGCGCAGCTGCCGCGCTGGCTTGCCGCCCGGGCCAAACAGCATCAGCTGCAGCTCGACGACGCGGCCAGCCAGCTGCTGTGCTACTGTTACGAAGGCAATCTGCTGGCGCTGGCGCAGGCGCTGGAGCGTCTGGCGCTACTCTGGCCGGACGGTAAGCTGACGCTGCCCCGCGTTGAGCAGGCGGTGAACGATGCCGCGCACTTTACCCCTTACCATTGGGTCGATGCCCTACTGGCAGGCAAAAGTAAGCGCGTGCTGCACGTCCTGCAGCAGCTCCGTCTTGAAGGCTGCGAGCCGGCGATCCTGCTGCGTACGCTACAGCGGGAGCTGCTGCTGCTGGTGACCCTCAAGCGCCAGTCGGCACAGACGCCGCTGCGTTCGCTGTTTGATAAACATCGGGTCTGGCAAAACCGCCGTCAGCTGCTCAGCGACGCCCTCGCCCGACTGAGCGGCGAACAGCTTCGCCAGGCGGTGACGCTTCTGACCCGCGCGGAACTGACCTTTAAACAGGATTACGGGTACGACGTCTGGCCCGAACTGGAAAGTCTTTCGTTGTTGCTCTGCCACAAAGCCCTGGCGGACGTTTTTATTGATGGTTGATATGACTCACTTACAGGCAATCTATGGCGGCACCTTCGATCCGGTGCATTATGGTCACCTCAAGCCGGTCGAGATCCTGGCGAATCAGATTGGCCTGAGCAAGGTCATCATCATGCCTAATAACGTCCCGCCGCACCGTCCACAACCGGAAGCCACCAGCGCCCAGCGCGTGCACATGCTGAAGCTGGCGATTGCCGATAAGCCGCTGTTCACGCTCGATGAACGCGAACTGCAGCGCGATACCCCCTCCTGGACGGCGCAAACGCTGCAGGAGTGGCGCCAGGAGCAGGGGCCGCACAAGCCGCTGGCGTTTATCATTGGCCAGGATTCGCTGCTCACCTTTCCCACCTGGCACCGCTATGAAACCATCCTCGACAATGTTCACCTGATTGTCTGCCGCCGGCCGGGTTACCCACTGACCATGGCCCATGAGGCCGATCAGCGCTGGCTGGATCGCCATTTAACCCACGATGTGGAATCTCTGCATCGCCGCCCTTCCGGCGTGATCTACCTGGCTGAGACACCGTGGTTCGATATTTCGGCGACGATCATTCGCCAGCGCCTCGAGCGCGGCGAGTCCTGCGCCGAGATGCTGCCGGCCGCGGTGCTGGACTACATCCGCGAGCAGGGTCTCTATTGCTGACCCCGCGCTGGGCCTGACGCGAAAAAAGCGCTATGGTAACGCCACCTCTCCATCGCCTGTCAGAGCCTGTTCATGAAATTATGGTTAGTTCGCCATGGCGAAACCGAAGCCAACGTTGCCGGATTATACAGCGGCCATGCCCCAACGCCCCTGACGCCGCGAGGCGTCGCTCAGGCGCGAGCGCTCGGCGAACGGCTGCGCGCGGTGCCTTTCGATAAAGTCTTCTGTAGCGAGCTGGCGCGGACCGGGACAACGGCCGATCTGCTGCTTGGCGATCGCGCTATCCCGCGCGAATGCCATGCCGCGCTCAATGAGATGTTTTTCGGCGACTGGGAGATGCGTCATCATCGCGACCTTCAACGAGAAGATGCGCAAAACTATGCCGCGTGGTGTGCTGACTGGCAGCACGCGGCCCCTACTAACGGCGAAAGCTTTCAGCGTTTTGCCCGCCGCGTCAGCGAGTTTATCCCCACGCTGACCGACTGCCGCCATCTTGACCATCTGCTGATCGTCGGCCATCAGGGCGTTCTGAGCCTGCTGACCGCCCTGCTGTTGCAGATGCCCGCCGCGGCGATGTGGCACTTTCCGATAGCCCATGGCGCCTGGAGCCTGCTCGAAATCCGCCACGATTTCACCACCCTGCGGGTATTAAATAGCCAGGCCGTCTGGCAGTCGGAAGAAGAATTCCCGCCGAACCATTGACAGGCCAGAGCAGGCTGCTATTCTCCGCTGCCAGGCAGCATCCGCCAAAGCCGCTTTGCAGAAAATTGTTTTACAAAAATGGCGATGCAATCCTCGGCGAGGGATGGGATGATACCCCGCCGCGAACGCCTGCCGACAGACATTTCACCCGACTTTTTCATCAGTTCAGGTATACTGTCAGGCTCTTTATGATTATCAATCTTCACGCACCCAGGGGGAACACTTGCAGGGTAAAGCACTCCAGGATTTTGTTATCGACAAAATTGATGACCTGAAAGGTCAGGACATCGTTGCCATTGATGTACATGGCAAATCCAGCATCACCGATTGCATGATTATCTGCACCGGCACCTCCACGCGTCATGTGATGTCCATCGCCGACCACGTGGTTCAGGAATCCCGCGCCGCCGGCATGCTGCCGCTGGGCGTTGAAGGGGAAGCCGCCGCCGACTGGATCGTCGTCGACCTCGGCGACGTGATGGTTCACGTCATGCAGGAAGAGAGCCGTCGTTTGTACGAGCTGGAAAAACTCTGGAGTTAATGCGTGAAGTTGCAGCTGGTGGCCGTTGGCACCAAAATGCCGGACTGGGTACAGACCGGCTTTAGCGAGTATCTGCGCCGTTTTCCCAAAGATATGCCGTTCGAACTGGTGGAGATCCCAGCCGGTAAGCGCGGCAAGAACGCTGATATCAAGCGCATCCTCGAAAAAGAGGGCGAGATGATGTTAGCCGCTGCCGGTAAAAACCGCATCGTGACCCTGGATATTCCGGGTAAACCATGGGATACGCCGCAGCTGGCGCGCGAACTGGAACGCTGGAAACAGGACGGGCGCGACGTCAGTTTGCTGGTCGGCGGCCCGGAAGGCCTCTCTCCAGCCTGTAAAGCAGCGGCGGAACAGAGTTGGTCGCTCTCCACCCTCACCTTACCTCACCCGCTGGTGCGCGTACTGGTGGCCGAGAGCCTGTATCGGGCGTGGAGCATTACCACCAACCATCCGTACCACCGTGAGTAATGATGATCAGGGTAGACTGAGCAGCGAATGAAATTACAGAATTCTTTCCGCGACTATACGGCTGAATCCTCGCTGTTCGTGCGCCGGGCGCTGGTCGCTTTTTTGGGGATTTTGCTGCTTACCGGCGTTCTGATCGCCAACCTGTACAATGTGCAAATCGTTCGCTTCGACGACTATCAGACGCGTTCGAACGAAAACCGCATCAAGCTGGTGCCGATCCCGCCGAGCCGCGGCATTATTTACGATCGTAACGGCACTCCGCTGGCGCTTAACCGCACCATTTATCAGCTGGAGATGATGCCGGAGAAAGTCGATAACGTGCAGCAAACGCTGGATGCGCTGCGCGACGTCGTCGATTTAACCGACGATGATATCGCCGGCTTCAAAAAGGAGCGCGCCCGCTCCCATCGCTTTACCTCGATTCCGGTAAAGGTCAACCTCAGCGAAGTGCAGGTGGCCCGCTTTGCCGTCAACCAGTACCGCTTTCCCGGCGTGGAAGTCAAAGGCTACAAGCGCCGTTACTATCCCTATAACTCGGCGCTGACGCACGTCATCGGCTACGTTTCGAAAATTAACGATAAAGACGTCGACCGCCTCGATAAAGAGGGCAAACTGGCCAACTACGCCTCGACCCACGACATCGGTAAGCTGGGTATTGAGCGTTATTACGAGGACGTCCTGCACGGTCAGACCGGCTACGAGGAGGTTGAAGTGAACAACCGCGGCCGCGTGATTCGTCAGCTCAAAGAGGTGCCGCCGCAGGCCGGGCGCGACATCTACCTCACCCTCGACCTCAAGCTGCAGCAGTATATCGAAACGCTGCTGGCTGGTAGCCGCGCCGCAGTGGTGGTCACCGACCCGCGTACCGGCGCCATTCTGGCGCTGGTTTCGACGCCGAGCTACGACCCGAACCTGTTCGTCGACGGCATCTCCAGTAAAGATTACTCCGGCCTGCTCAACGATCCGAACACGCCTCTGGTCAACCGTGCGACGCAAGGGGTCTATCCGCCGGCATCGACGGTCAAACCGTACGTCGCCGTCTCGGCGCTGAGCGCCGGGGTGATCACCCGCAATACCAGCCTGTTTGACCCGGGCTGGTGGCAGCTGCCCGGCTCAGAAAAACGCTATCGTGACTGGAAAAAATGGGGCCACGGCCACCTGAACGTCACCAAAGCGCTGGAGGAGTCCGCGGATACCTATTTCTATCAGGTCGCCTATGACATGGGCATCGATCGCCTCGCGGAGTGGATGAGCAAGTTCGGCTACGGCCACTATACCGGTATCGACCTCGCCGAAGAGCGCTCGGGCAACATGCCGACCCGCGAATGGAAGCTCAAACGCTTTAAGAAACCCTGGTACCAGGGGGACACTATTCCGGTGGGCATCGGCCAGGGTTACTGGACTGCCACGCCGATCCAGATGAACAAAGCGCTGATGATCCTGATTAACGACGGGGTGGTGAAAGTGCCGCACCTGCTGCAAAGCACCGTGGAAGACGGCAAGCCCGTTCCGTGGGTCCAGCCTCATGAGCCGCCGGTAGGCGACATTCATTCCGGCTACTGGGAAATCGCCAAAGACGGCATGTTCGGCGTGGCCAACCGCGGCAACGGCACCGCGCACAAGTATTTCGCCAGCGCGCCGTATAAAATCGCGGCCAAGTCCGGTACCGCCCAGGTGTTTGGCCTGAAGGCCAACGAAACCTATAACGCGCACCGAATCTCTGAGCGTCTGCGTGACCATAAACTGATGACGGCGTTTGCGCCTTATAACAACCCGCAGGTTGCCGTGGCGATGATCCTGGAAAACGGCGGTGCCGGCCCGGCGGTCGGTACGATTATGCGCCAAATCCTCGATCACATCATGCTGGGCGATAACAACACCACGCTACCAAGCGAAAACCCGGCGGTGACCGCAGGGGAGGATCAATAATGACGGATAATCCGAACAAAAAATCGCTGTGGGATAAGATCCATCTTGACCCCACCATGGTGCTGATCCTGCTGGCGCTGCTGACCTACAGCGCACTGGTTATCTGGAGCGCCAGCGGTCAGGACGTCGGCATGATGGAGCGTAAAATCGGCCAGATCGCCATGGGCGTGGTGATCATGATCGTCATGGCGCAGATCCCGCCGCGGGTCTATGAAGGCTGGGCGCCCTATCTCTATATTTTCTGTATTATTCTGCTGGTGGCCGTCGACGCCTTCGGCGCCATCTCCAAAGGGGCGCAGCGCTGGCTGGATCTCGGTATCGTCCGCTTTCAGCCGTCGGAGATTGCAAAAATTGCCGTGCCGCTGATGGTGGCGCGCTTTATTAACCGCGACGTCTGCCCCCCTTCGCTGAAGAACACCGGTATTGCCCTGGTGCTGATCTTTCTGCCGACGCTGCTGGTAGCGGCGCAGCCTGACCTCGGGACCTCGATTCTGATCGCCCTCTCCGGTCTGTTTGTGCTGTTCCTCTCCGGCCTCAGCTGGCGACTGATCGGCATTGCGGTGGTGCTGGTCGCCGCCTTTATCCCGATTTTGTGGTTCTTCCTGATGCACGACTATCAGCGCCAGCGCGTGATGATGCTGCTCGATCCGGAAACCGACCCGCTGGGCGCGGGGTATCATATTATTCAGTCTAAAATTGCCATTGGCTCTGGCGGTCTGCGCGGCAAAGGCTGGCTGCACGGCACCCAGTCGCAGCTGGAGTTCCTGCCGGAACGCCATACCGACTTTATCTTCGCCGTTCTCGCCGAAGAGTTGGGCCTGATTGGCGTGCTGATCCTGCTGGCGCTCTATATTCTGCTGATCATGCGCGGACTGTGGATCGCCGCTCAGGCGCAGACCACCTTTGGCCGGGTCATGGCCGGTGGTTTAATGTTGATTTTATTCGTTTATGTCTTCGTAAATATTGGTATGGTGAGTGGTATTTTACCGGTGGTGGGCGTACCGTTGCCGCTGGTGAGCTACGGGGGCTCCGCCCTGATCGTATTGATGGCCGGGTTTGGTATCGTGATGTCGATCCATACCCACAGAAAAATGTTGTCGAAAAGCGTTTAAAGGGGTTCGCAATGCGTAAGCAATGGCTGGGGATCTGCATAGCAGCGGGGCTGCTGGCGGCATGTTCGAGTGATGACGTGCAACAAAAGACGGTCAGTACTCCACAGCCGGCCGTCTGTAATGGCCCGACGGTTGAGATCAGCGGCGCCGATCCGCAGTATGAAACGCCGAACGCGACGGCGAATCAGGATTATGAGCGCGACGGTAAGCGCTACAAAATCGTCCAGGATCCGGCAAACTTTACTCAGGCCGGTTTCGCGGCGATCTATGACGCGGAACCCAACAGCAACCTGACCGCCAGCGGTGAAACCTTCGACCCGACGCAGTTGACCGCGGCGCACCCGACGCTGCCGATCCCGAGCTATGCGCGGATCACCAACCTCGCCAACGGGCGCATGATCGTCGTGCGGATTAACGATCGCGGTCCCTACGGCAACGATCGGGTTATCTCGCTCTCTCGCGCGTCCGCCGACCGCCTGAACACCTCGAACAACACCAAAGTGCGTATCGACCCCATCATCGTCGCGCCTGACGGTTCGCTTTCCGGCCCGGGAATGGCTTGTACCACCGTCGCCAAACAGACTTACGCTCTGCCCGCCCGTCCGAATCTGGACGGCGGTGACGCTGCTGGCATGAACCAGCCTGCGCCCACTGACGTTCGCCCGATCAGCAACAGCACGCTGAAGCCGGAAGATAGCGTTGGCGCTCCGGTGAACAGCGGCGGTTTCCTCGGCGCCCCGACGCCGCTGAACAGCGGCGTGCTGGAGAGCAGCGAACCCGCGGCCGCCACCGTGACCGCACCTGCCGCCGGCGCCACGCCAGCAGCGCCGGTGACCGCCCCCGGCTCCATCCAGGGTAGCGTCGCGCCCGCAGCGGCCGCAGCCGCCGGCGCCGTTGCCGCTTCCTCTTCCGCCACCTCCAGCGCCAGCGGTAACTTTGTCGTCCAGGTGGGCGCAGTGAGCGACCAGGCGCGGGCGCAGCAGTATCAGCAGCGTCTGAGCCAGCAGTTCTCTGTGCCAGGCCGGGTCATGCAAAACGGCGCGGTGTGGCGTATTCAGCTGGGACCATTTGCCGACAAGGCGCAGGCCAGCGCCGTTCAGCAGCGCCTGCAAAGCGAAGCGCAGCTGCAGTCCTTTATTACTCGCGCCAACTAAAGGCCGCGGGCAGCCCGTTCACCTTGCGCATGTAAAAGTCATTAACAAACTCATGCGCAATGTCGGATGCTGGCCCGCAGAGCATTTGCTATAGTAAGGCACTTTTTTTAACTCCATCACGGATGCCGTTGTTCTGACCATGAAGACCTCTTTCACCGCTCGTTTACTCATCACGGCGCTCTCCGTTGCAGCGCTCTCCTCCGCTGCCCGCGCCGATGACCTGAATATCAAAACGATGATCCCAGGCGCCCCGCAGATTGACGCCGAATCCTGGATCCTTATCGATTACAATTCTGGCAAGGTGCTGGCTGAAAACAACGCCGACTCCCGCCGCGACCCGGCCAGTCTGACCAAAATGATGACCAGCTATGTTATTGGTCAGGCGATGAAAGCGGGCAAATTCAAAGAGTCCGATCTGGTCACCGTCGGCAACGACGCCTGGGCCACCGGCAACCCGGTATTCAAAGGCTCTTCCCTGATGTTCCTCAAACCGGGGATGCAGGTGCCGGTTTCCCAGCTGATCCGCGGTATCAACCTGCAGTCCGGTAACGATGCCTGCGTGGCGATGGCCGACTATGTCGCCGGCAGCCAGGATGCCTTCGTCAGCCTGATGAACAACTACGTCAACGCCCTCGGCCTGAAAAACACCCATTTCCAGACCGTTCACGGCCTCGACGCTGACGGCCAGTACAGCTCGGCGCGCGACATGGCGCTGATTGGCCAGGCGCTGATCCGCGATGTGCCGAACGAATACTCGATCTATCGTGAGAAAGAGTTCACTTTCAACGGCATCCGCCAGCTGAACCGTAATGGCCTGCTGTGGGATAACAGCCTGAACGTCGACGGCATCAAAACCGGCCACACCGACAAAGCAGGCTACAACCTCGTCGCTTCCGCCACCGAAGGCCAGATGCGTCTGATCTCGGCGGTAATGGGCGGCCGGACGTTCAAAGGGCGTGAGTCGGAAAGCAAAAAACTACTGACCTGGGGCTTCCGCTTCTTCGAAACCGTCAACCCGATTAAAGCCGGCAAAGAGTTTGCATCCGAACCAGCCTGGTTCGGCGACAGCGATCGCGCTTCGCTGGGGGTGGATAAAGACGTCTACCTGACCATCCCGCGCGGCCGGATGAAAGATCTGAAAGCCAGCTACGTGCTGAATAACACTGAGCTGCATGCCCCGCTGCAGAAAAACCAGGTCGTCGGCACCATTAACTTCCAGCTGGATGGTAAAACCATTGACCAGCGCCCGCTGGTGGTGCTGCAGGAAATTCCGGAAGGTAATTTCTTCGGTAAAATTATTGATTACATTAAATTAATGTTCCACCACTGGTTTGGTTAAAAATCGAACGCTTGAAAGTGTGATTTCCATCCCCATATACTATTCATCCAAGTAACCTGATAACTCCCGCCCTTGGTGGGAGTTATTATTTTGTCGTAACACCGGAGCTGACATGAAAACCAAACTTAACGAACTGCTTGAATTCCCTACGCCATTTACTTACAAAGTAATGGGGCAGGCGTTGCCTGAGCTGGTTGATCAGGTGGTGGAAGTGGTACAGCGCCATGCGCCTGGTGATTACTCGCCGTCAGTAAAACCGAGCAGCAAAGGTAACTACCACTCGGTTTCCATCACCATCAACGCCACCCACATTGAACAAGTGGAAACGCTGTACGAAGAGTTAGGCAATATCGATATCGTTCGGATGGTGCTGTAACCCTTTCCCTGACCCGGCCGCCGTGCCGGGTCTTCTCATTCCCTTTCACACGGCTGTGATATACTCCCCGACCTGAATTCTCTCTTCCCGGCGGAGATGTTGTTTTGCAGCACAATAAAATTCTAATCCGGCAGCTTGGCCTGCAACCTTACGAACCCGTCTCGCAGGCGATGCATGAATTTACCGACGCCCGTGATGAAGATACCCTCGATGAGATCTGGCTGGTAGAACATCACCCGGTCTTCACCCAGGGTCAGGCCGGCAAAGCGGAACACCTGCTGGTGCCCGGTGATATTCCGGTTATCCAAAGCGATCGCGGCGGCCAGGTAACTTATCACGGCCCGGGACAGCAGGTAATGTACGTCCTGTTGAACCTCAAGCGCCGCAAGCTGGGGGTGCGTGAACTGGTGACGCTGCTGGAGCAAACGGTCGTCAATACCCTTACCGAATATGGGATTGAGTCGCACCCCCGCGCCGATGCCCCTGGCGTCTACGTCGGCGATCGCAAAATCTGCTCTCTGGGATTGCGGATCCGTAAAGGCTGCTCTTTCCACGGCCTGGCGCTCAATATTGCGATGGATCTGACGCCGTTTCTGCGTATCAACCCCTGCGGCTATGCCGGTATGGAGATGACGCAAATGCGTCAGTGGCTACCGGAAGCCACCCCGGAGACTGTCGCTCCGCGGCTGGTCGCCAATCTGCTGGCGCTGTTGAACCATCCCCCGCACGAATACCTTCCTCAGGGTTAAGCGGCAGATCAGCGCCCCGCTGACGGCGGGGTGCTGAACAAGTAACACATTATTTTTGCAATCAATTGTCACGCACGGTAACGCCGCGGGCCGCTATACTTGGCCTATCATTCCCAACCGGACTCATCGCGTGCCAGAGAATACGCCGCCGTCAGAATCTCCTGACAGACAGGACGAACGTTACGACCGTCAGATGTTTCGCATCCTGCGTAATATTGACCTCAATCTGTTGACCATCTTCGAAGCCGTGTATGTACACAAAGGTATCGTCAATGCCGCGAAGATACTCAATATCACGCCGTCGGCCATTAGCCAGTCAATTAACAAACTGCGGGCGCTGTTCCCCGATCCGCTGTTTATCCGCAAAGGCCAGGGCGTGACGCCCACCGCCTATGCCACCCACCTTCACCAGTACATCAGCCGCGGTATGGAGGCTTTCCTTAGCGCGCTGGATATCACCGGCAGCCCGGACCAGCAACGGGTGATCACTATCGCCACTACGCCAGCCATGGGGGCGCTGCTGATGCCTTGCCTGGCCAGCGCGCTGAAGCCGGCCTTTCCGCAGATCCTGCTGCACAACATCGCCCTTACCGACGCCGCGCGGCAGCTCGACCAGCGCCAGGTGGATCTGTTAATCGACACCCATCTGCACAGCGGTCAGGCGCTAAGCCATCACGTGCTGTATCAGGACCGGGTGCAGATGTACTGCCGCGCTGGGCATCCTGCGCTGGACGGTCCACAAGATGAATCCGCCCTCGCGCAATACGAGTTTGCGCTGCTGCTGCCTGAAGGCCAGCGCTACCCTACGCTGCATCGTCGACTGCAGGAGGAGATGGGCGAGCGCCGCTGCGGTTTCAGCACCTTCAACCTGCTGACCCAGGCGGCAATGATCGCCGAGAGCGATATGCTGGGGCTAACCACCGAGCGCCTGTTCGCCATGGTATCCCGTCTCTGGCCGCTGCAAACCCTGGATGTTCCCTCCCTGCGGGAAGAACAGATTGATGTTGCGCTGCACTTCAATAAGCAGAGCGGGAAAGAGCCATTGCTGAAAGAGATCATTGAGACCGTGATCCAGGCGTTTAAGGCGTAGCGCACGGAAGGGAAAAGGATAAAACAACAACTATTTTACAATTTGCCGGGCAGGCAGGCTGCTTTCTGCCCCTTTTCAATGGTATACTGCCTGCTCTTGATTCAAAAATAGTTGATAATTGCAACATTTCATTGAATTAATTCGCTTTCCTTCGTGACTCGCAACTGGAACACGCACGCTATGAGTAAACCCATTGTGATGGAACGCGGTGTTAAGTACCGCGACGCCGATAAAATGGCCCTTATCCCGGTGAAGAACGTGGCAACTGAGCGTGAAGCTCTGCTCAGAAAACCGGAATGGATGAAAATCAAACTTCCGGCAGACTCGTCCCGTATCCAGGGAATCAAAGCAGCGATGCGTAAGAACGGCCTGCACTCCGTATGCGAAGAGGCCTCCTGCCCGAACCTTGCAGAATGCTTCAACCACGGTACCGCGACCTTTATGATCCTCGGTGCGATCTGTACCCGCCGTTGCCCATTCTGCGACGTCGCGCATGGCCGCCCGGTCGCGCCAGATGCGAACGAGCCACAGAAGCTGGCGCAAACTATCGCCGATATGGGGCTGCGCTACGTGGTGGTCACCTCGGTGGACCGTGACGACCTGCGCGATGGCGGCGCACAGCATTTTGCCGACTGCATCAGCGCCATTCGCGAGAAAAACCCGACGATTAAAATCGAAACGCTGGTCCCGGATTTCCGCGGCCGCATGGATCGCGCCCTGGAGATTCTGACGGTGACCCCGCCGGACGTCTTCAACCACAACCTCGAAAACGTACCGCGCCTCTATCGTCAGGTGCGTCCGGGCGCGGATTACAACTGGTCGCTGAAGCTGCTGGAGCGTTTTAAAGAAGCGCACCCGGAGATCCCGACAAAATCCGGCCTGATGGTGGGCTTGGGCGAAACCAACGACGAGATCATCGAAGTCATGCGCGACTTGCGCCGTCATGGCGTCACCATGCTGACGTTAGGCCAGTATCTGCAGCCGAGCCGTCACCACCTGCCAGTGCAGCGTTACGTTAGTCCGGAAGAGTTTGAAGAGATGAAAGCAGAAGCCATGGCGATGGGCTTCACCCACGCCGCCTGCGGCCCCTTCGTTCGCTCTTCCTATCATGCCGACCTGCAGGCTAAAGGGATGGAAGTTAAATAACCTGCCGCTTCTCCCGCTGCGTCACTTCCCGGCGCAGCGGCGCTCTCCGCTTCGCCTTCCCGTAACAATTAGTTGCATCTTTCCTGCGCGGCGTCGATAAAAACGACAAAGGCCGCAACGTAAACGTCGCGGCCTCTTCGCCGAACCTTCCGCATCCCGCTAGGGGACGCAGCCGGAGAATTACTCTTTATGAGAGAGCTTCTGCGCCGGTACTTCGTCTTCAGCGGTGGTTTTCTTCGCGCTATCGTCATCTTCGTTCATGGCCTTTTTAAAGCCCTTGATAGCCGAACCCAGGTCGCCGCCCAGCGTACGTAATTTCTTGGTACCAAACACTAAGATAATCAGTGCTGCAACGACCAGCAGTTTGGTAATACTAATCTCACCCATAGCTAACCTTCTTCTCTATACAAGCTGCGAATACGCCATCATACACGTATTTATCCGTCATATTGTAATCCACCTGTGCGCGGGCCGCGTGATTCAGCCCGAGGCCTCCCCTCCGGGAGTGAGCGCTGGGGTGTCCGTCCTGACGTGCACAGCGAATTATTGGGATAAACAATACGGGTATTTGGCGCGCGGACACAATAGCAATCTGTAACAAGGTGAATCAAGCCTTGTTTAAAAAAACGTCACAATAATTGCGGTGGCGCAAACCGTCGGTTCTGCAGCACCGGCAAACGCTCGCGAACCCGCGTAAGGTAGTCTGCGGAAATATCGGCATAGATCAGCTGCGGCTCGCTCCCCGCGCCCGCCACGGTGGTCCCCAGCGGATCGATGATGCGGCTCTGCCCGATGTTACGCGTCCCGCATTCGCCTGCCGCCACGACGTAGCAGGTCGTGTCCAGCGCGCGCGCCGCCAGCAGCGTCGCCCAGTGATGCTCTTTTTGCGGCCCTTTCACCCATGCGGTGGGCAGCACCAGCAGCTGCGCACCGTTCAGCGCCAGCGACAGCGCCAGTTCCGGAAAACGCAGATCGTAACAGGTCATCAGGCCAACGCGAAATCCCGCCACGTCAATCACCGGGGGAATTTGCCTGCCGGGATCCACCCGCCGGGACTCCTGCATTGCGAAGGCGTCGTATAAATGAAGTTTGTGATAATGGGCAATGATTTTCCCTTCACGCAATACCACCAGCGTGTTGGTTGCTCTTCCCTCCCCCGACGGCACATGCAGCGTCAGGATCGTCGTCAGGCCGTTACGCGCGCTCTCGGCCAGCAGCAGCTGCAAAAACGCCCCATCCAGCGTTTGGGCCGATTTCACCGACAGATCCGGGTCGTTGTCATCACGTGCCAGCAACGCCTCCGGCAGCACCAGCAGCGCCGCCCCTTCACGCGCCGCCTGCTGCATCATCGCCACACAAGTGTGCGCATTCGTCTGCCATACTGGCGTGACGATAAACTGCCCTGCCGCTACCCGCATGTTTTTCTCCCGTCAGGTTATGAATAGCCAATTGCGCCCGTTGCGCGCTACACTTGACACTCTCTTACATCAAATAGCAGGAAACGACCGTGTTTCAACTTCTTTGCGCCGTTTTTATTGGCGGCGGCACCGGCAGCGTTTTGCGCTGGTGGCTCGGCATGAAGCTTAATCCTGTGCACCATGCTATCCCTATTGGAACGCTGACCGCCAACCTGTTAGGCGCCTTTGTGATCGGCGCCGGGCTGGCGTGGTTTAATCGACTGACCGGCATTGACCCGATGTGGAAGCTACTGATCACCACGGGTTTCTGCGGCGGGTTGACCACCTTTTCCACCTTCTCTGCGGAAGTGGTGTTTCTTCTGCAGCAGGGGCGAGTGAGCTGGGCGCTCCTCAACGTTGCGGTGAACTTGCTGGGTTCGTTTGCCATGACGGCTGTCGCCTTCTGGCTCTTCTCGCAGGCCGCCAGCCGCTAAAGGCGTAATCAACAGGCAAAAAAAACCCGCTGTTTAGCGGGTTTTTATATTCTACTGACGCGTTGCTTACAGAGCGATTACGTTTGCAGCAGAAGGGCCTTTGGCACCGTTAGTGATTTCGAACTCTACGCGCTGACCTTCAGCCAGAGTTTTGAAACCGTTGGACTGGATTGCAGAGAAGTGTACGAATACATCTTTGCTGCCATCTTCCGGAGTAATGAAACCGAATCCTTTGGACTCATTAAACCACTTAACGTTACCTTTAATCTTAGACATCAAAATTACCTTTATATGAAAAATCGACACTAATGCTGTGTCGGGTATCAGTACACCAATTGTGGTACCTTTTGTCCAGTGCAACTTTGCTAAAAAGTGATAAAAGTCGCTATCTTTTTTAGTGGGTAACGCTTTAGTCCTTGTTTTTCCACAAGACGCGTCACTTATCTCATTTATTGCTAAGACTTAGCGAATTAAAACTGTATGCGAGCCCAGGCGAAGTAAACGTTACCGTTATTGTAGGTGCCGGGAATGTAGGTCATCTGGAACGTTGCCGGACCGTAACCTATTGACGCTAATGGCAAGATCACCGGAATCGGAATGTAGTTCCAGTTATCGCGCGCCGTCACCCCAAGGGTATAGCCGAGACCGAGGCGGAAGTTCTGATCCGTCAGCGGGCGCCAGGTTTTCTCCCAGCCGTAGCCGCCAATGGGCTCCCACTTATTGAAAGAGTCTTTAAACGCCATCAGGTACAGGCCGTGCCAGTTCCCTTTCTCATCCCAGCGGGAGACGCCGAAACCGGCCCCCCACGGACGTTCGTTATACTTATCCGTCTTTTCCTTATCGTAGGCAAAGCGCGCGTGCCAGGTGATGGCTGGAACGTACAGATCATAGTGCTCTGGCTCGTTCCAGGTCTGCGCAACGTTATTACTTAAGGTATGGTAACCTTCGCTAAGGGTCGATGAAAACGACGCGCTGGCGTTTCCGGACACCAATAACCATCCTAAAAAACCAAGAGAAAACAATGAAAAACGACGTAACATCAACACTTTTCTATTACCACTTTCATTTAAAAGCCACCTAAAATAGCAAAGATAGTCTCAATACAGGTTGAACGAAATAAGGCAAACTCCTGATTTTCTCCCGCTGACCATCAGAACCACTTAACTATCCATCTGGTGATTATATCCAGGCGTAACGGGGACGCGTAGTTCTTGTCGCTTTATTGATTTGCATCAGCGAGTTTCGTCCGTTTTTTCGGCACATTCGCACATTAAAATTTGGTGTGACGCTTTTTCACTACATATTCTTTGGGCTTAGGGGTAATAAATGCTGACGTTTATTGAGATCCTGATCGGGATCGTGGTCATTGTGGGCGTCGCCCGCTATATCATCAAAGGCTACTCGGCCACCGGGGTGCTGTTCGTCGGGGGCTTAATCTTATTGATCGTCAGCGCCCTGCTGGGACATAAAGTCTTACCAGGCAATACCGCGGGCACCGGTTACTCCGCCACTGACATTATTGAATACATTAAGATTCTCCTCATGAGCCGTGGCGGCGATCTGGGTATGATGATCATGATGCTGTGCGGCTTCGCCACCTATATGACTCATATTGGCGCCAATGATATGGTGGTGAAATTAGCCTCAAAGCCATTGCGCTATATCAATTCGCCCTATCTGCTGATGATTGCCGCCTACTTTGTCGCCTGCCTGATGTCACTGGCCGTCTCCTCCGCGACCGGCCTCGGCGTGCTGCTGATGGCGACCCTGTTCCCGGTGATGGTAAACGTCGGTATCAGCCGCGGGGCGGCGGCGGCCATCTGCGCCTCGCCGGCGGCGATTATCCTTTCGCCCACCTCGGGCGACGTCGTGCTGGCGGCCAAAGCGGCCGAAATGCCGCTGATCGACTTTGCCTTTAAGACCACGCTGCCGATCTCCATCGCCGCTATCATCTGCATGGCGATCGCCCACTTCTTCTGGCAGCGCTACCTGGATAAAAAAGAGAACATTTCCCACGAAATGCTCGACGTCAACGAGATCACCACCAACGCTCCGGCGCTGTACGCCATCCTGCCGTTTACGCCTATTATTGGCGTGCTGATCTTCGATGGCAAATGGGGACCGGAACTGCACATTATTACCATCCTCGTCGGCTGCATGCTGCTGGCGGCGATCCTCGAATTCCTGCGCGGGTTCAACACCAAAAACGTCTTCAGCGGACTGGAAGTCGCCTACCGCGGGATGGCTGACGCCTTCGCCGGCGTGGTGATGCTGCTGGTCGCCGCCGGCGTTTTTGCTCAGGGATTAAGCACCATCGGCTTCATCAATGGTCTGATCTCCATCGCCACCTCCTTCGGCTCGGCCAGTATTATTCTGATGCTGGTGCTGGTGATCCTGACCATGCTGGCGGCGATGACCACCGGCTCCGGCAATGCCCCGTTCTACGCCTTTGTCGAGATGATCCCCAAGCTGGCGCACTCCTCCGGTATCAATCCGGCCTATCTGTCGATCCCGATGCTGCAGGCTTCAAACCTTGGCCGCACAATATCGCCAGTCTCTGGCGTGGTGGTGGCCGTCGCCGGGATGGCGAAGATTTCCCCGTTCGAAGTGGTCAAACGCACCTCGGTGCCGGTGATGGTTGGCCTGCTGGTGGTGATCGTCGCGACCGAGCTCCTCGTCCCCGGCAGCGCGGTCCACTAATGGTCTAACCACGTGAAAAGGCGCCAGCAGGCGCCTTTTTTATGCTTTAATAACTCCCCGTTATCTTTTGCCATCCACAATCAGGAATAAACATGTTCAGGAAGGAATTCGCCGCGCTTGCCCTTGTGCTTACCGCCACTCAGGCCGGCGCTGAACCGCTCACCGCGACGCGATACGCTGATTTTGACCGCTATGTCCTGGCCCTCTCCTGGCAAACCGGATTCTGTCAGAGCATGTATGACCGTAACCGCAACGAACCGGAAGAGTGTCGCCTGCAGCAGGAAACCGCGAATAAAGCCGATTTTCTGACCGTGCATGGCCTGTGGCCCGGGCTGCCAAAGTCCATTGCCGCGCGCGGAGTGGATGAACGACGCTGGATGCGCTACGGCTGCGCCACGCGCCCGGTGCCCGACATGCCGGAGGTGAAAGCGAACCGCAAATGTCAGGCGGCGGAGACCGGGTTGTCGCTGGAGATGGCCAACAAACTGAATAGCGTGATGCCGGGCGCGGGCGGCGCCTCCTGCCTCGAACGTTACGAATACGCCAAACATGGCGTCTGCTTCGGCTTCGATCCCGACAGCTATTTTGGCGCCATGGTGCGCCTGAATGGAGAAATTAAGCGCAGCCCGGTAGGCGATTTCCTTGCCAAACACTATGGCCAAACCGTTAGCCGCGCCGACTTCGACGCCGCTGTGGCCCGCGCCTGGGGTCCGCAGAGCGTGAAGGCGTTTAAATTAACCTGTAACGGTAATCCGGCCTATTTGACCGAGATGCAAATCTCGCTCAACGCCGCGACCATCAATGCCCCGCTGGCCACTTCCGCCTTTTTGCCTCAGCCTCACCCAGGTAACTGCGGCGCGCAGTTTATCCTCGATAAGGTTGGCCACTAGCGCGACGCGGCGTGCTGACCAGAAAACGTCGTTCGCCGGGGGGGCGTTGCGCGCTGATTGTGCGTTTCATCACTTCAAACTGCCGGCAACTCTCAGTATGATGGGAGAACCTTAACCCTTGCCTTTTTCGGCGAGGGTTTTCTTTTACGGACAGGTTCCTGGATAACATGGAGTATGCAATGACCAGACCCGCAATCATCATTAACGAACTGGATGCCGAACGTATCGACAGGCTGCTGGAGCAGCCAGCTTTCGCCAGCTCGCCGGTTGCCGATGCCCTGAACGACGAGCTCGACCGCGCGCAAATGCTGGCGCCGGAAGCGATGCCGCACGATGTCGTCACCATGAACAGTACGGTTAAATTCCGCGATTTAACCAGCGGTGAAGAGCGCGTGCGGACGCTGGTGTTTCCGTCGCAGGTGACCGACAGCGCCAGCCAGCTCTCGGTCCTCGCGCCGGTGGGCGCCGCTCTGCTCGGCCTCAAGGTCGGCAGCACCATTCACTGGGAGCTGCCGGGCGGGGCGTCAACGCACCTGGAAGTGCTGGCGCTGCTGTACCAGCCGGAAGCCGCTGGCGAATTCCACCGCTAATCTCCGCTGCCTGAGGCGTATCGCGCTTTATTCAGAGGATGTCCACACATCCTCTTTCTGCTGTCTTTCCCCCCGCTAACCTTTTTTTACGCTTTGCGCCTGCCTGACTGACAGTTTTGCGACCTGAATGACACAATATCCGCATATAATATGTTGATATAGACGCAAACGAACAAGGAGGATTGCATATGTATAAGACTATCATTATGCCGGTTGATGTCTTTGAGATGGCGCTGAGCGATAAAGCCGTCCGGCACGCGGAGTTTCTGGCCCAGCAGGACGGGGTGATCCATCTGCTCCACGTATTACCCGGTTCAGCGAGCTTCACCATGAGCCGGTTTACCGCCGACCTGCGGCGTTTTGAGGAGCATCTGCAGCATGAGGCGGAAACCCGCCTGCAGACCATGGTCAGCCATTTCAGCATTGACCCCTCACGTATCAAGCTGCATGTGCGTTTCGGCAGCGTGCGCGACATGGTCAACGAACTGGCCAGTGAAATAAACGCCGACGTGGTGGTGATTGGCTCACGCAATCCCTCCATCAGTACCCACCTGCTGGGATCCAACGCCTCGAGCGTCATCCGTCATGCCCATATCCCGGTGATGGTCGTCAGGTAAGGATGAGGAAAAAGAGCATAAAAAAAGAGGCTACCCCAGGGTAGCCTCTTGGTTATGCAGGTCTATTGTCTGACTTGTTATGCGGTTTTCGTGCGGATCAGGTAGTCAAAGGCGCTCAGCGACGCTTTCGCCCCCTCCCCTGCCGCGATAATAATCTGCTTGTACGGCACAGTAGTGCAGTCACCGGCGGCGAATACGCCTTTGACGTTGGTTTCGCACTTCGCATCGATGATGATCTCACCCATACGGTTTCGCTCAACCGCGCCTTCCAGCCAGGTGGTGTTAGGCAGCAGGCCGATCTGCACGAAAATCCCCGCCAGCGCGACATGATGCTCATCGCCGCTCACCCGGTCACGGTACTGCAGACCGGTGACCTTACTGCCGTCGCCTTTCACTTCCGTAGTCTGCGCATTGAGAATGATATCGACATTCTTCAGACTGCGGACTTTATCCTGCAGCACCTGGTCGGCCTTCATCTCCGGTGCGAATTCCAGCAGGGTCACGTGCTCCACGACGCCCGCCAGGTCGATAGCCGCTTCCACGCCGGAGTTACCGCCGCCAATTACCGCCACGCGTTTGCCCTTAAACAGCGGACCGTCGCAGTGTGGGCAGTAGGTTACGCCCTTGGTGCGATACTGATCTTCGCCAGGCACGTTCATATTGCGCCATTTCGCCCCGGTGGCAATGATGACGCTGCGCGCCTTCAGCACCGCGCCGGAGGCGGTTTCGATCTGGTGCAGGCCGCCCTCTGTCGCCGCCGGCGTCAGTTTGGTCGCGCTCTGGGAGTCGATCACATCGACGTTATAGTCGCTAACGTGCGCTTTCAGGGCCCCGGCCAGCTTCTGGCCTTCGGTTTTCGGCACCGAAATGTAGTTTTCGATATCCACGGTATCCAGCACCTGGCCGCCGAAGCGTTCGCCCATCAGGCCGGTACGAATCCCTTTACGCGCAGAGTAAACCGCGGCCGCCGCGCCGGACGGGCCGGAACCGACGATCAGCACATCGTAAGCGTCACGCTGATTCAGCTCTTCCGCTGCGCGTTTTTCCGCACCGGTATCCACTTTGGCGACGATTTCCGTCAGCGTCATCCGTCCCTGACCAAACTCCTGGCCGTTCATGAACACCGCCGGCACGCCCATCACGTTGCGCTCGGTGATCTCATTCTGGAACGTCCCGCCGTCAATCGCCGTATGTTTGATACGCGGGTTGAGCACCGCCATCAGGTTCAGCGCCTGGACTACGTCCGGGCAGTTATGGCAGGAGAGCGAGTAGTAGGTTTCAAACTCAAAGTCGCCATCGATATCGCGGATCTGCTCCAGCAGAGACTGGGCCTCTTTCGACGGATGACCGCCGGTCCACAGCAGCGCCAGCACCAGCGAGGTAAACTCGTGGCCCAGCGGGGAGCCCGCAAAGCGTGGGCCCTGGTCGGAACCTGGGTTAGTAATCAGGAACGATGGCTTGCGTACCGCCAGCGTGTTGTCTTCTTTAAAGGTGACTTTGTCTGACAGTTCAGCAATTTCAGCCAGCAGTTCCCTGATTTCTGCCGATTTAGCGCTGTCATCCAGCGTGGCAATCAGCTCAACAGGCTTAGTCAGCTTCTCAAGATAGGCCTTGAGCTGGGTTTTCATGTTGGTGTCGAGCATTGTTATCTCCTGGGCTTAAAACATCATCATGCAAGCGGCCTTGTCAGGCTGCCTGAATGCGCTTGCATCATGGTGTTGGAATAAAATGGGCGCCAAAGCGCCCTGATAATCTACGCAATTTCCTAAGCATTTCGCGCCAGAGCAAGGCGGCTAGCCTGAGAATCCCCGGGAGCTTACACCTGTAAGTGACCGGGGTGAGCAGGCAACGCCAACGCCGCTATAGCGTGAAAGGCGACGGAAATTTAGATTTTACCGACCAGGTCCAGGGATGGAGCCAGCGTCGCTTCGCCTTCTTTCCATTTCGCCGGGCACACTTCGCCTGGGTGGGAAGCAACATACTGCGCCGCTTTGATTTTACGCAGCAGGTCAGACGCATCACGGCCGATACCTTCAGCGGTAACTTCGATTGCCTGGATGATACCCTGCGGGTCAACCACGAAGGTGGCGCGGTCAGCCAGACCTTCATCTTCACGCATGTTGTCGAAGTTACGGGTCAGGGCGCCAGTCGGGTCGCCAATCATCGCGTATTTGATTTTCGCGATGGTTTCAGAGCTGCTGTGCCACGCTTTGTGGGTGAAGTGGGTATCGGTAGAAACAGAGTAAACGTCTACGCCCAGCTTCTGCAGTTCTTCGTAATGGTCAGCCACGTCGCCCAGTTCGGTCGGGCAGACGAAGGTGAAGTCAGCCGGATAGAAGAAGAAGACGCTCCAGCGGCCTTCGGTGTCTTTCTCGGTGACTTCGATGAATTCACCATTTTTGAATGCCTGATTTTTGAACGGTTTGATTTTGGTGTTAATTAAGGACATCTATACTTCCTCCGTGTTTTCGTTGAGGTCTAAGTTAACGAATTTTTCCTGACCCGACCAATGCGTTTACATTATCGAATCAATAAGCGTTATCTAACAACCGGAACAAGACAACTTTGTGAACCTGGCGACGCGTTCAGCGCTGTTCGCTGTTTTTCGCATCATTTGCCGCGACAAAAGTAAAAAGGCCACCTTTTCAGGCGGCCCCGTTACCTGAAATACCCGAAGGTAGGTTCAGCGCCAGTCAGACTGGCTATGTGTTGCGCTCTACATTACCTTAATGTAACAGCATCCAGGATTACATCACCCACGCCAGGAAAGGGCAATCCGTCGTTCTGCTGATCCTGCCTATAACTGTAATAGGTTTGGCAATCTTTCTTCCTTTCCTGCTGATTTTACAAGGAATACTCATGTTAAAACGTCTGCTGTTGCTCAGCCTTTTGCCTTTTTGCAGCTATGCGGAAGAACTACCCGCCCCGGTAAAAGCTATTGAAAAACAAGGCATTACCATCATCAAACCCTTTGACGCGCCGGGGGGAATGAAAGGCTGGCTGGGTAAATACCAGGATATGGGCGTCGCCATCTACCTCACGCCAGACGGCAAACATGCCATTTCCGGCTATATGTATGACGAGAGCGGCAACAACCTCAGCGAGCAGTTGTTTCAAAAAGAGCTCTACACGCCGGCGGGACAAGAGATGTGGAAGAAGATGGCCAGCGCCCACTGGCTGCAGGATGGCAACAAAGACGCCCCCATCGTGCTGTATGTCTTTGCCGATCCCTTCTGCCCTTACTGCAAACAGTTCTGGCAGCAGTCCCGTCCCTGGGTAGACGCCGGTAAAGTGCAGATCCGCACCCTGCTGGTGGGCGTGATCAAGCCGGAGAGCCCGGTCACTGCCGCAGCGATTCTCGCCAGTAAAGATCCGGCGAAAACCTGGCATGATTACGAGCAATCGAACGGCAAAATGGCCCTGACGATCCCAAAGGCTATCCCGCCCGAGAAAATGAAAATGCTCAACGTCAATCAGCAGCTGATGGACGATCTGGGGGCCAACGTCACGCCAGCCATTTATTATATGAATAAGGACAATATGCTGCAGCAGGTGGTCGGCCTGCCGGATAAAGAGAAGCTACAAATTATGATGGGTGAAAAGAAATAATCTTATTGTGGAGTGGCGCCAGACAACAACCACCGCTGGCGCCGCTATCGACAATAAGATATATTAAGCAAAGCTTAATATTACTGGCCAAAAATAAATTCACACCACGCATATTAAGCCATTCAACATTCTTATTATGAATATTTCAATTCGCACTGATAATACACAGGACTGCATTAATGGCAAATCTTTACGACCTGAAAAAGTTCGATTTAAACCTATTGGTTATTTTTGAGTGTATATATCAACATTTAAGCATCAGCAAAGCGGCGGCGACGTTATTTATCACCCCGTCGGCGGTGAGTCAGTCATTGCAGCGTCTGCGCCAACAATTAAATGATCCGCTATTTGTTCGGGTCGGGAAAGGCATGACGCCCACCACCGCCTCCGTCAATCTTCATTATCATCTGCAACAAAACCTTGAACAACTGGAAAAAACAATCAATCTCAATAAACGCACCGAACTGAGAAAGCGTATTGTGATATATGGCCCGCCGCTGTTCTGTTCAGTAAACAGCCATTTTATGATTAACCAGCTCTGTCATCAGGCTAATTTACAGATTGAGCACCATAACCTGACCACCACGGAATCGGCGGAGGAGTTGCTGGCGTATCGCCAGGCGGATCTGGTATTCACCCGAATGCCCATCAACAACCGCGCTACTATTTGTCAGCCCTATAAGACGGTGCAGACGCTGGCGTTGTGCCGGATGGACCATCCGCGGCGTGAGGAACTCACATCGGTTGAAGCGCTGGCGCAGGAGTTTTTTACCCACTACATCACCAACGATCCCGTGATTCAGCGCGTTCAGCAGAGCAGCATGCCGTGGCTGAACCCGAACAATATCGCCTTTCGCAGTGACTCGTTTATGACCATTCTTAATATGATCAGTAAAACCGACTTAATTGGCTTCGTTCCTTCATATTTATTTGATTTTATTTCACCCACTATGCAGTTTCACGTCATCAATATAGACAATCTCTTCCCGGATATCACAATATATATTAACCACCATCATTCATCTTCGCAGAATCATTTCTTATCTGAATTAATCAGCATTCTAATGAATGATAGAGTAGCATCACAACCAAAAATTAATAACAATGGATAACATATCCACTATTTACCCCACATTGCCCGAATAAAAAAACGACCATTAAACTCCCGGCCCTCATCGTTTATACTGACCAAATGGGAATATCTCGTATTAAAGGATTAATGGTCATGTCGTTTATCAAATATCCCTTACCGGAGTCGGTGCTGCAGGCGACGGAGCAGCGGATCCAATGGGTTCTGGATAATTTTTCACGCGTTTGCGTCTCTTTCTCTGGCGGAAAAGACTCCACCGTTATGCTGCATTTAACCGCGCAGGCAGCTCGGTTACAGGGCAAGAAAATCAGCGTACTGTTTATTGACTGGGAAGCACAGTTCTCTTGCACCATCGCCCACTGTGAAAAACTGCGCGCCCTGTATCAGGATGTCATCGACACCTTTTACTGGGTCGCCCTGCCGCTCACGACCCAAAATGCCCTGACGCAGTATAAGCCGCAATGGCAATGCTGGGAGCCCGGAGCCCGCTGGGTCCGCCAGCCGCCGCCAGGGGCGATCGCCCACCCGGATTATTTCCCTTTCTACCAACCCGGAATGAGCTTTGAGGCCTTCGTCAGCCATTTTGCCGAGTGGTTTTCCCAGCGGCGGCCCGCCGCCGTGCTGGTGGGCATTCGGGCTGATGAGTCGCTGAATCGCTTTATGACCATCTCTTCCCAGCGCAAACAGCGCTTCGCTGACGATAAACCGTGGACCACCTCGGCGCCGGGAGGGCACGCCTGGTACATCTATCCGCTCTATGACTGGAAAACCGCCGATATCTGGACCTGGTTTGCCAGAAGCGGCCAGCCCTATAATCCGCTGTACGATCTGATGTATCAGGCCGGAGTGCCGCTGCGCTACATGCGCATCTGCGAACCCTTCGGTCCGGAGCAGCGCCAGGGGCTGTGGCTGTACCATGTGCTGGAGCCGGAACGCTGGGCCGCGATGTGTCAGCGGGTCAGCGGCGCGCACAGCGGCGGCGTCTATGCCGGGCATGACAATCAGTTCTACGGTCACCGAAAAATCGACAAACCCGACCATTTGACATGGAAAAGCTATGCTCTTTTCCTGCTCGACAGCATGCCGGAAACCACCGCCGAGCACTATCGCAATAAAATCGCCGTCTACCTGCGCTGGTATCAGAAAAAAGGGATGGAAGATATTCCCGACACCCAGCCCGGGGACATTGGCACAAAGGATATCCCCTCCTGGCGACGAGTCTGCAAAGTGCTGCTCAATAACGACTACTGGTGCCGTCAGCTCTCGTTCAGTCCGACCAAAAGCAGCCACTATCAGCGCTACCGAAAACGTATGGAAAAACATCGTCAACAATGGGGGATATTATGCAACAACAACTAACGCAGGCGCTGGACGCTTTCCTGCAAACGCTGGATGATGAAGCGCGCATCGAGGCTATCAACGCGTTTCGCCATGTGCTCCACCAGCGCAGTCCCTTCCGCTCCCAGCCGGTTGACTGCGTGCTGTGGGTCAAACAGGAGCAGGTCGCCCCCAATGACTACAATCCGAACAACGTGGCGCCGCCGGAAAAACGTCTGCTGCAGACCTCGCTGGAAGCCGATGGCTTTACCCAGCCGGTGGTGGTCATCCGCCAGGGTCCGCAGGCGTATACCATTGTCGATGGTTTTCACCGCCATGAGCTGGCCTGCAGCAAAGCGTCATTGAAAAATGCCCTGCATGGCTATCTGCCGGTGACCTGTCTGCCGAATGAAACCGCCTCCCGCGATGGGCTGATGGCGGCAACCATACGCCACAACCGGGCGCGGGGACGTCACCAAATCCACGCCATGTCGGAGATTGTGCGCGAGCTGACCCGGCTCGGCTGGACACCGCAAAAGATCGGCAAAGAGTTGGGGATGGATGCCGATGAGGTACTGCGTCTGAAGCAAATCAGCGGCCTGACGGAAATGTTCGCCGGCCGCCAGTTCTCTCAGGCATGGACCATTAAATAACTATAGCTGGCACAAACGCGCCGCCGCGGCCAGCAGGGTCTCCGGTTGTTTAGCGAAGCACAAACGGATCAGCTTGTGCGGGAACGGGTCGGCGCAGAAGACGGAGAGCGGGATCGCCGCCACCCCAACCTCTGTCGTCAGCCAGCGGCAGAAGCTCACGTCGTCAAGATCGGAGAGGGCGCTGTAGTCCGCCAGCAGGAAGTAGGTGCCCTCACATGGCAGGAGTTTCAGCCGGCTGGGGCGCAGCGCCTCAATAAACAGATCGCGGCGTTCACGATAAAACGCCGGCAGCTCGAGATAGTGCTCTGGCGCCTCGCGCAGCATATCGGCGATCGCCAGCTGCGCCGGGGTATTCACCGAGAAGGTCAGATACTGATGAACCTTACGCAACTCCGCGCTGATGGCCGCCGGGGCCACGCAGTAGCCAACCTTCCAGCCGGTCATATGAAACGTTTTGCCAAACGAAGAGACTGCCACCGCCCGCTCGCGCAGCTGCGGATGCGCCAGCACGCTGGCGTGGCCGTTTTCGGCAAAGTTGATATGCTCATAGACCTCGTCGCTGAGAACATAGATCTCACGTTCGGCTATCGCCTGCCACAGGGCGGCAAAATCCTCGCGTTGCCAGACCGTGGCCGAGGGGTTGTGCGGGGTATTGAGGATCACCAGCCGGGTTTTGTCGCTCAGCGTCGCGGCAAACTGCTGCCAGTCGACGCGAAAATGCGGCGGCTGAAGGGCAATACGGCGTAATTCGCCGCCGGCCAGCGCCACCGCGGGAGCATAGCTGTCGTAGCTGGGATCGAAACAGACCACCTCGTCGCCACGGCGCACCAGGGCGGTGATCGCCGCGTACAGGGCCTCCGTCGCCCCGGCGGTGACCGTGATATCGCTGTTGACGTCGGGTCGATATCCATACAGCTCCGCCGTCTTGTCAGCGATCGCCTCGCGCAGCGCCGGCACGCCGGTCATCGGGGCATACTGGTTCGCCCCCTGCGCCACGTGGTACGCCAGACGCTCCTGAAGATAGCGCGGGCCGTCAAAATCGGGAAAGCCCTGAGATAGGTTGATGGCCTGATGCTGCTGGGCCAGGGCGCTCATCTGGGTAAAAATGGTGGTACCGAGCGCCGGAAGTTTACTCTCTGGAATCAACGGGTTATTGCTCATTCTTGTTTTACCGATTGTAATGCTGTTGTTGAAGCCACTATAACACGATGTTAATATTTGGCAATCAAGACGCTTAGACGTCTAAATGCTAATGTTATTCCACGCTACGCCCACTCTGGAGAAACCATGATCCGCGCCATCGTGACCGACATCGAAGGCACTACCAGCGATATCCGCTTCGTGCATAACGTGCTGTTCCCCTACGCCCGCGAACGACTGGCCGGCTTTGTGACCGCTCAACAGCACGCTGAGCCGGTGAGAACGATTCTCGACAACTTGCGCCGAGAGACAGACTCCCCCGCCGCCAGCACCGCCGACCTGATTGCTACCCTCTTCGCCTTTATGGACGAAGACCGTAAATCCACTGCGCTGAAGGCACTCCAGGGGATCATCTGGCGCGATGGCTACCTCAACGGCGACTTTACCGGCCATCTCTACCCGGACGTGCTGCCGGCGCTGGAGAAGTGGAAAGCACAGGGCATTGATTTGTATGTATATTCTTCTGGCTCCGTGGCAGCGCAGAAATTGTTATTTGGCTACAGCGATGAAGGTGATATTACTCATCTGTTTACGGGCTATTTCGATACCCTGGTAGGCGCTAAACGCGAAGCGCAGTCCTACCGCAACATTGCTGAACACCTGGGCCACGCCCCCGGGGCCATCCTGTTCCTGTCGGATATCCATCAGGAACTCGACGCCGCCGAAGCCGCGGGGTTGCGCACTGTCCAGTTGGTACGCGGCGATCGCGACCCGGCAAGCCACCACCCTCAGGTTCAGCGTTTTGACGACATTCATCCGGAGCAGATCCCAGCATGAGCGCATTAACCCTATTTTCTGTGACCGATCCGCAAACGCCGGTCTGGCACAGCACCGACGCCAAAGCGATTCAGGAGCAGCTTAACGCCAAAGGCGTCCGTTTCGAACGCTGGCAGGCCGACCGCGACCTCGGCGCAGACCCCAGCGCAGAAACGGTGATTGCCGCCTATCAGCATGCGATTGACAAACTGGTCGCCGAAAAGGGCTATCAGAGCTGGGACGTCATCAGCCTGCGCGCCGATAACCCGCAGAAAGAGGCGCTGCGGGAAAAATTCCTGAATGAGCACACCCATGGCGAAGACGAGGTCAGGTTTTTTGTCGAGGGCGCCGGTCTGTTCTGCCTGCACATTGGTGACGAGGTGTTCCAGGTGCTGTGCGAAAAGAACGATCTGATTTCGGTTCCTGCCCACACTCCGCACTGGTTTGATATGGGATCAGAACCGAACTTCACCGCCATTCGCATTTTTGATAACCCGGAAGGCTGGATCGCCCAGTTTACCGGCGACGATATCGCCAGCGCCTACCCACGGCTGGCGTAACGTCGTCCTGTCATCCATTACCGCCTGGTCAGGAGCCTTAAACTGCCTGGCCCGCGCTTTCCCGGAGGCGGCGCATACTGCGCCTTCTCCGGGCTACCCGCCCCGCCGCCGGCGATCCTCCCACGCTTAAACCGCAATAAACTTCGGCGGGTCAAAGGCGGTGATCGGCGGCAGTTCCTCTCGCCACGGGGCGATTTCCACCCAACAACTCTGGGCGCTACAGCCCTGCCCCAGGCGCGAACTGCCGCGATCCTCGGTTAACACGTTGGGATTACCGTGCTTATCGAGGGTTCCTTTTTCATTCGGATCCAAAGGGTCATACCAGGCGCCGGTGGACATCTGTACCACCCCCGGCAAAATCTGTTCACTCAAATGCACGCCCGCCAGAATCGCCCCGCGGTCGTTATACACCTTCACCACGCTGCCTTCGCGGATGTCTCTTGCCTGCGCGTCCCGCGGATGCATCCACAGCGGTTCGCGTCCCTGAATTTTCGTCGCCCGACTGACGCTGCCGTGATCATACTGGCTGTGCAGGCGGGCGCGTGGCTGACTGGAGAGCAGATGAAGCGGCCAGCGCGCCGCCTCCAGTCGTTGCCGGGCAGCCTCTTCCTCATCCCACCAGGGATGGCCAGGGCATTCGCGATAGCCAAACCCGGCGACGGTAGAGGAAAAGAGTTCAATCTTACCGGAGGGCGTGGAAAGCGGATAGCGCTGCGGATCGGCGCGAAAATCGGCGAGAAAGACCTGCGGCCGCTCCGGCGCACTGTACTCCAGCACCCCTTGCTGCCAGAAATCCTCGAACGAGGGCAGCGCAATGCCCTCCTCCTGCGCCCGCGGCCTTGACTCCTCATAGAGATGGCGCAGCCACTGCCCGGCGTCCCGCCCCTCGCTGAACAGTTCGCCGAAGCCCAGCCGCCCGGCAAGATCGAGGAAAATAGCGTAATCATCACGCGCCTCGCCCACCGGCGGGATCTGCGCGCTCATGGCAATCATAAATCCGTCATGACCGCCGCTGCCGATATCCTCTCGCTCCAGCGAGGTGGTAGCCGGCAGAACGATGTCAGAGAATTTGGCCTGCGCGGTCCAGTACTGCTCATGCACCACCACCGTCTCCGGACGGCGCCAGGCCTCGCACAGCCGGTTAATATCCTGGTGATGGTGAAACGCATTGCCTCCGGCCCAGTAGACCAGACGGATGTCGGGATAATGCAGCAGCTGACCGTCGAACTCATAGGCTTCTCCCGGGTGCAGCAGCATATCGGACAGCCGCGCCACCGGGATAACGCTGTCCACCGCATTTTCGCCGGCGGGCAAGCGCGGGCCGGAAAACGCTTTTCGCACCGCCCCCGCCAGGTTGGTACAGGCATAGCCAAACCCGAGGCCGCCGCCCGGCGTGCCGATCTGTCCCAGCAGCGCGGTCAGGGCCACCGTCGCCCAGTAGGCCTGCTCCCCCTGACGGGCGCGCTGGATGGACCAGGAGATATTCACCATCGTCCGGTGGCGGGCCATCTCCCGCGCCAGCTCGGCGATGCGCTGGGCGTCAAGGCCGGTAATTGCCGCCGCCCACGCCGGTGTTTTCGCTATGCCGTCATGCTCGCCCAACAGATAAGCGCGGTAAGGGGCAAACCCGACGGTATGGCTGGCGATAAACGCCTGGTCGTAAAGGGACTCAGCGATCAGCACATAGCTCAGCGCCAGCAGCAGTGCGGTATCGGTGCCCGGCCGAATGGCCAGCCACTCGGCGTCGGGCACCGCGCTGAGGTCATTGCGCACCGGACTGATATTAATAAACCGCGTGCCGTTGGCCTGCATCTTATCCAGCCAGTACGGCAACATATGGTCATTGGCGCCGCCGCCGTTGACCTGGGCATTGCGCAGCGGCAGGCCGCCAATCGCGACAAACAGCTGACACTCCCGCGCCAGCTCGGAAAAATGGGTATGCTGACGATGTAGCGGGCTCAGCGGCCCAAGGATATGCGGCAGAATACGCTCGCCCGCGGCGCTGCTATAGGTATTGGTGCTGGCGGTATACCCGCCAAAGCCCTTAAGAAAACGGTGCAGCTGGCTCTGCGCATGGTGAAAGCGCCCGGCGCTGGCCCAGCCGTAGGAGCCGCCGTAAATCGCCTCATTGCCGCAGCGCGCCTTGACCGAGCGCAGCTCGCGAGCCACCAGGTCCAGGGCCACCTCCCAGCTGACTTCGACAAAGGGCTCCTTGCCTCGCCCTTCTCGTGACGCCGGCCCGTGCTGCAGATAGCCGGCGCGTACCGCCGGGCGACGAATGCGCGTTTGGCTGGTCACCGCGTCGGGGAGCGACTGACCGATGCGTGAAGGGTTTTTATCCCAGGGCACCGGCTTAACCGCCACGATCTCGCCCTCGCGGCTCTCCACCTGCCAGGTTCCCCAGTGCATCACCGTATAATTATGCTGTTTCTTCATAGCGCCCGCGTTCTTCTCAGCCTAAGGTTCGTTAAAATAAAGCGGGGAAATGCGGTAATATTGCTTACCCGGCCAGACATTGCGCTGCTAAAAAAAGCTTTAGCCCGCGCAATCTTCTCTTTTTCTCTCTAGATGCCGTATTTCCCATACACTCATAATAAACAGAAAATTGTCTTTATCTGCTAAATAAACACGGAACAAGCCAAAAATAAAACCACAAAATAAAAAGGCCTATCCGCCATCATGAAATATTTTCAGGTTCTTCATGACAAAATAAACTTTTTCTCTGGCGTTTCCGCGATATAACATTGCCGGCATAACTTAGACTTATTTTGTATTTGAGGTGGCGAGGTGCTTCTTGTCATGCTACCGGTCCGCAACCACCTTCATCACAGGATCATAATAACAATGTCGCAGAAGAGAAAATTATTGCCTGCCGCGCTGGGACTGCTTTCCCTTGCCTCGTTGAGCGTCACTGCCGCTGATACCCTCTCCTTACAGGGAAAAACCATTGGCGTTGCCGTTGTAGGCACCCAGCATTTCTGGGATCGCGAAGCTTTTAAAGGCGCGACAGAGGAAGTGGAGAAACTGGGAGGCAAAGTCATTGGCGTCGATGGCGGCCGGGATAATCAGGTTCATGCCAATAATCACGATATTTTACTGTCACGCAAGGTGGATGCGGTAATTAGTATTCTCGGCGACAGCGCCGTCGAACCCAAATTTAAAGCATTACGTGATGCTGGTATCCCGGTATTCACCGTGGATCATGTTTCACAATATTCGGTCAATAATACTACCTCCGATAACTACACTCTGGGCTCCACCATCGGTCGCTACATGGCGGACGAATTAGGTGGTAAAGGCAACGTCGCTGTATTTAATGCGTTCTCCAGCGCGCTGCGTATTTGCGGAATTCGTTACGATCAGTGGAAATATGTCCTTAAGGATTACCCGGATATTCATATTATCCAGCCCGAGCTCGCGGAACAGTTCGCCAACTCGCCGGAAGACGCGCGGAAGAAAACCCTCGAATTACTCAGCCAGTATCCGAAAGGCAAACTGGATGCCATCCATGTCGCCTGCTGGGATCAACCGGCCATCGGTATCGTCCAGGCGCTGGAAGAGACTGGTCGTGATAAGGACGTGAAAGTGACGGCCATCGACGCCGGTCCGGAAACGCTGGAGATCATGGCGGAGCCCGGCAGTCCCTTCGTGGCCAACGTCGCGCAGCAGCCGCATCTGATCGGCCAGACCTCCGCCGACAACGTGGCCCGCTACTTTGCCGGTCAGAAACTGCCGGTGCAAACCTTTATCCCGGTGATACCGGTGAAAGGTCCGCAGGAAGCGAAAGCGGTGTATAAACAGTTGGGATACGGCGAACTGCAGTGATAAATCAACACCCTGGCGGGGAGCGCCCCGCCGCGGGTCTGGTCATGGACCAGATCGGCAAACGTTTTGCCAGCGTAATGGCGCTTAATGCGGTTACCCTGCGCCTCAATCCGGGGGAGATTCATGGCCTGATTGGCGAGAACGGCGCCGGTAAATCGACGCTGATCAAGATCCTCGCCGGCGTTTATCAGGCCGACAGCGGCAGCGCGACCCTCGACGGTCGCCCGCTGCCCCTCGGCAACCCGGCAGCCATCGAAGCCGCCGGCATCCGCGTTATCCACCAGGAGCTCAACCTGATCCCGCACTTTACCGTCGCGGAATCGGTGTTTCTGGGCCAGGAGTATCGCACCCGCTGGGGGGCGCTGGATCGCCGACGGATGAAGGCCGCCACGGCGCAATTTTTCCAGCAAAACTGGCAGTTGGCGATCGACCCCGAACGCCTGGTGCGAGACCTGAGCCTGGCCGAGCGCAAGCTGGTGCAGATTGCCCGCGCGCTGATCGACGGCGCGGCGCGGCTGGTGGTGTTCGACGAGCCCACCGCCCCCCTCGAGGCCCAGGAGGCCAGTCTGGTCACCTCCGCCATCCTGCGCCTGCGCGACCAGGGCATTGCCATTCTGTATATTTCCCACTATCTCAATGAGATAGCCAGCCTCTGCGACCGCGGCACTGTGCTGCGCAACGGGGAAGTGGTCGGTTATCCCGACCGCGACCTGCTGCAGAATACCGAGGCGCTGATCGCCATGATGGTCGGCCGGGAAATCGACCAGCTGTATACTCCGCGCCAGCGCCCGGCGGCAGACAACGGGGAGGCTCCGCTGCTCTCGGTGCGCCAGCTGAGCGACGGACGGCAGCTGCAGGATCTCTCTTTTGATATTCACCCGGGGGAGATCGTCGGCGTCGCCGGCCTGCTCGGCGCCGGGCGCGATGTGCTGGTGGACTTACTCTACGGCTTGCGTCCGGCGGAGCGCGGCACTATCCATCTCGACGGCCTGCCGCGACGAATCCGTACGCCAAAGCAGGCGATCCGCGCCGGAATGGCGCTGGTCCCGCGCGACCGCCGCCATCAGGGGCTGATCCTGTCCTTCACCACCGCCGACAATATTAATCTCGCCTCGCTGCCGGAGACCGCCACCTTTGGCTGGGAGCGGCGGGGGATCGCCGAGAGGAAAGCGCGCGACTGGATAGAACAGCTGGCGATCCGCCCGGGTCGCCCGGCGCTGCCGGTACGCTACATGAGCGGCGGCAACCAGCAAAAAGCGATCCTCGCCCGCTGGCTCGGCACCGATGCCCGGCTGTTTATTCTCGATGAACCCACCCTCGGGGTTGATATCGGCGCCCGCCGCGATATTTATCAACGTACGCGCCAGCTGGCCGATAAAGGGCGGGCGGTGCTGGTCTCCTCCAGCGACGCCACCGAACTGCTCGGACTATGCGACCGGATCCTCGTCCTCTGGCGCGGTGCGCTGGCGGCGAATCTGCCCACCCGCGGGCTGACCCTCGACGCCCTGCTGGTGGCGATCAACGGCGGACAGGAGCCTTCACCATGAATACCGCTATCCAGCGTCGCGGCCGTCCGGGCCTGGCGACGCTTGTTGAAAAATTCCCCCTGATCCTGTTTCTGGCGCTGCTGGTGTGGCTGAGCGTGCAGTCGCCCTACTTCCTCAGCTGGCAAAATATCAGCCTGATGCTGGTCCAGAGCGTTCCGCTGGCGATCCTCTGTTTCGGCCTGGTCTGCGTCATCGCCGTTGGCGGAGATGACGTGGTCTCCGGCGGCATCGACCTCTCCCTGCCGGCGACGGCGGTGCTCGGCGTCGCGCTGCTCAGCCTCGGGCTGGCCGAATGGCACACGCCGTATCTCCTGCTGCTGGCGCTGCTGGCGGCGGTTTGCCTGCTCTGCGGGGCGATCAACGGCTTCCTGGTGCTGGCGGCCGGCCTGCCGCCGCTGCTGGCTACCCTCTCGACCTCCGTGGCGTTTACCGGCCTGACGGACCTGCTGACCGGCCAGCGGCGCATCGCGGTCAGCGATCCGCTGATGGTCGCCTTTCGCGATAACAGCCTCCTCGGCCTGCCCTGGCCGCTGGTCTATCTGCTGGGGGTATTTATCCTGTTCCAGTTCCTGCTCCATCACTCCCGCTTCGGTCAGCATGTGCAGGCGGTGGGCGGCAATCGCGATATGGCGCAAATGAGCGGCCTGAACGTGCGCCGCTTAACCCTGCAGGTCTGGCTGTTAGCCGGCATCGCCGCCGGGCTGGCTATTCTGCCGCTGCTCAGCCAGGGCTCCGGCAGCTCCAGCGGAACGGCCACGCCGCTGCTGCTGGAAACCGTGCTCGCGACCTTTATCGGCGCCGCCTTCTCCCGCCGTCGGGTAGTCACCATCTGGGGCGCGCTGCTGGGGGCGATTCTGGTTAACGCCCTCTCTAACGGACTCGGCCTGCTGGGGGTCAATATCTTCTGGATGGGCGCCATTAAAGGCGGCCTGATCCTGGTGGTACTGGCGGCCTCGGCGGTCAGACACAAAGGAGGCGAGGCATGAGCCAAATCACTCTGAAAACCCCAGCTCCTGCGGAACAGACGGCCAGCAGCCCGCTGGCCTGGCTGTCGCGGGCCGGATTCGGCATCATCACCCTGCTGGCCATCGCCCTGTTCGGCTGGGCGAATCCAGTATTTTTAACCGTGGATAACTGGGCCAACCTGCTGCAGGGCAGCGCGATCCTGCTGATTGTGGCGATGGCGATGACCCTGATTGTCAGCGCCGGGGCGATTGACCTGTCGGTGGGCGTCGCGCTCGATTTCGGCGCCGCCTTCGCCCTCGTCGCCCTGAAAACCTGGCATCTGCCGTGGCAGGCGGCGGTGGGCTGCGCCCTGCTCGGCGGGGTGCTGATTGGTCTGCTCAATGCCTTTCTGATCCTCATCTGCCGGATCCGCCCCTTCCTCGCCACCCTCGGCACCTGGTTTATCGCCAGCAGCGCCGAACGTATCTATACCGATGGCGGCGGCGCGATAGCCTATCGGCGGATGGCTCCCGAGTATCACGACCTGGCGGTGGGTAACCTTGGCGGGATCCCCACGCCGGTAGCGATCGTGCTGGCGCTGTGGCTGGCGGCCTGGCTGGTGACCGAGCGCACCCTGTGGGGCAAATATATCCGCGCCATCGGTCAGAACAGCGAAGCGGCGCGCATCGCCGGGATCCGCGATCGCCTGACCATGCTCGGCGTGCTGGTGGCCGCCTCAGCCCTCTGCGCCGTCGGCGGGGTGATCCTCTCCGCCAACCTGCGGCAATTTACCCCGCTGGCCGGGCAGTCTTACCTGATGGACGCCATTGCGGCGGTGTTTATCGGCACCGCCTTTAACCGTCTGGGCCGGGTCAGCATCGCCGGCACCCTCGGCGGCGTGCTGTTCCTCGCCATTATTGATAATGGTCTGAACCTGATGGGGCTCAATTATCTGGTGAAGGACGCGCTGGTCGGCGTGATTCTGGTGGTGGCCCTCGCCCTATCCTTCTGGCAGGCGCGTCTGCGCCAAACGCATCGCTAAACGGGAGAACGATGGCAACCTTTGACGCCGTATTTGTCGGCCTGACTATTCTGGATATCGCCGGGCGCCCGGTGGTGGCGATCCCGCCGCGCGGTGGCGTCGCTTTTATTGAGCAAATTCGCCTCAACCCCGCCGGCACCGCCGCGGGGGCTAATATTAACGCCGCGAAGCTCGGGATCCGCACCGCGGCGGTGGCCTGCCTGGGCGAAGATGAAAAGGCCGACTTTATCCTCGCCAGCTATGCCCGGCTGGGCATTGACTGCTCGCTTATCCAGCGCACCGCGCTGAAGGAGACCTCGGCGACGATCCTGCCGATTCGCCCCAACGGCGAACGTCCGGCCCTGCACTGTCGGGGCGCGTCTGACGCCCTGTTCGTCAGTGAAGCGGAATTTGACGCCGTCCTTGACTGTCGCTTCCTGCATCACGGCGGGACCGGACTGCTGGCGGCAATGGACCAGGGACAGAGCGCACGGCTGCTGCAGGCGGCCAAAATGCGTGGAGTCACCACCAGCTTTGACCTTATCGCGCCGAATGAACACACCCTGGAACTGCTGCGGCCCCTGCTGCCGTCGGTGGATTATTTTATGCCTTCGCTGGAGGAAGCCGCCTTTCTCTCCGGGGAGACGCAGCCGGAGGCCATCGCCCGCTTCTTCTTTGCGCTGGGCGTGGGCACCTGCATTCTGAAAGACGGCGAGAACGGCTCCTGGCTTATCGGCCGCGATGGCGCGCTGGAGCATATTGCGCCGTGGCCCGTCGAGGCGGTGGATACCACCGGCTGCGGCGACAGCTACTGCGGCGGGTTTATTGCCGCGCTGGCGCGCGGGCTCAGCGTGAAAGCGGCGTGCGACGTCGCCTCGGCGGTGGCCGCGCTGGTGGCGACCGGGATGGGCTCGGATGCCGGGGTGGTAGACTGGGAACAGACCCAGGCTTTTATGGCGGCCCATCGCCCCTGACGCCGGGCCCGCGCCGCCGCGGCGACGCAAGCGGCTTAACGCCACTGGTACAGCAGCGGCTCCCCGGCGACATAGCGCTGAAGATCGGCGGCAATCATCGCCGTGTGTTTGGCGATACTCTCCCGGGTGGCCCCGGCGATATGCGGCGTGATAATCACGTTATCGAACTCGGTGACAAAAGGGTGATCGCGCCACAGCGGTTCGCGATGATACACGTCCAGCGCCGCGCCGCCCAACGGGCCGTGACGCAGAGCCTCAATCAGCGCCGCTTCGTCGACCACCGCCGCGCGGGAGGTATTGATCAGCAGCGCGCCGGGCTTCATGCTGTTTAACAGCGCCGCATTCACCAGCCCGTCGCTGTGCGGCCCGCTGCTCAGATGCAGGCTGACGATATCCGCCTCTCGGAACAGCGCCTCCAGGGTGGTTTTCTGTAACCCTGGCTCATTGATATCCTCTGCGGCGACGAACGGATCCACCACCCGCACCGCCATACCGAACGCCCGGGCGATACGCGCCACCCGGCGGCCAATGTTGCCATACCCCACCAGGCCCAGCGTTTTATTGCGCAGTTCACTGCCCTTAAACACTTCATAGGGGCTTTCCGGACTCACGTCCCAGACCACATCCCGGCGCAGCCCCTGCTGGGTGGCGGCGGCGGCATTGTCAGCCTGCGTGAATTCCCCCCGCTTCAGCGCCGCATGGGATTGCGGAATATGGCGCGCCAGGCTGAGCATCAGGCCAAGCGTCAGCTCCGCGGCGGCATCGGCATTGCGCCCCGGGGTGTAGAGTACCCGGATGCCGCGCGCCTGCGCGGCCTGGGTATCAATATTCACCGGATTCGCGCGGGTACAGGCGATAACCTGCAGGCGCGGACAGGCGGCCATCACCGCATCCGTCACCTCATCATAGCTGGTCACCAGCACCTCAGCGTCGTGGGCCAGCTCAATCAGCTGACCGGCGCTGAGTTTCGGTTTGCCCAGCGCCCACCCCTCCACCAGCAGCTCACCCAGCTGGTGGAAGGCGCTAAGGTCGCCAGCATGCTCGGCGGTAAAAACGATTTTCATGGTTGTACTTCCTGAGAAAGACGTTGAAGAGCGGCCTGCCTGGCCTGCCATACCGGCAGCATCTGCTCACGCAGCAGGCGATAAACGGGATACAGCGCCGCGTAGCGGGCATGCGCCTGAGGGCGCGGCTGATAGCGGGTCTGCGCCAGCGGAGGCGTCTCGGCCAGCGCCGCGACGCTGCGGGCCGCCAGAATCGCCGCACCGCGCGCGCTTAGTTCATTAAAGGCGCTGGAGACCACCGTGCGCCCGGTACAGTCGGCGATAATCTGCAGCCAGGTGGCCGAGGCTGCGCCGCCGCCGGTCAGATACAGCTCGCCGCCCTGGGGATAACCCTGCAGCGCATCGACAATGGCGAAGGCCAGGCCTTCAAACACCGCGCGCTGTAGTTCGGCGCGGGTGGTGTGCGGGCTAATGCCGATAAAGCCGGCCCGCGCATCAGGGCTGTAAAACGGCGCGCGTTCGCCATTGAGATACGGCTGCCAGAAGACGCCGCCGCTGCCTGGCTCCACCTCCGCGATCGCCTGCTCCAGCCGACCCAGATCGGCGTCCAGCGAAATATGCTGCTGCAGCCAGTCAATGTTTGGCGTACCGGCCTGCATCGGAAACAGCGAGATCACCTGCCCGGCTTCGGTGTGAGTGACGAAGCGCGTCGCCTCGTTCACCGTCTGCGGACCGCGGCAAACGATTCCGGTACAGCAGGTGGTGCCGAGGATCGTGTAGATATCCCCTTCGTTGACCGCGCCGCAGCCCAGCGCGGCGCTACAGACATCCAGCGCCCCGGCGGCCACTGGCGTCGCGGCGGGCAGTCCGGTCAGCGCCGCCACCGCGTCGCTCAGCGTACCGGCCGGAGCGTCCGGGGCCAGCAGAGGGGGAAACAGCGGCAGCAGTTCGTCCAGCCCCATCTCGTTCATCACCACCGAGGACCAGCTGCCGCTCTGCTGATTGAGTAATGAGCTGCTGGCGTCCGTCAGCTCCAGCGCCGCCACGCCGGTCAGGCGAAAGCGGATCCAGTCCTTGGCGAAAAACAGATAGCGCGCGGCCGCCAGCCGCTCCGGCTGATACTGTTTCAGCCAGTACAGCTGCAGGCTGGTATTGCAGGGCTGCAGGTGGGTGCCGGTATCGGCGAAATAGCGGCGGTCAAAACCGGGCCGGCGCAGCAGTTCGCTCATCAGCTCGTGGCTGCGGGTATCGCTCCACAGGATCCCCGGCCCCACCGGTTCGCCCTGCGCATCGCTGAGCCAGACCCCCTCCCCTTGCCCGGCGAGGCCGATGGCCCGCAGCCGCCCCTCCTGCAGCGCCGGGTGGCGGGCAATCTGGCGCAGAATAGCCAGCACCGAATGCCACAGCTGGGTCATATCCTGTTCCGCGTAGCCATTGGCCGACAGGCGGGGGGAGGTGTTTTCCGCAGCGCTGGCGCGCGCGGTGAAATGCTGATCAAACAGCACCGCTTTCACCCGGGAGGTGCCGATATCGATACCAAGATAAAAATCCATACCTGCTCCGGCTCAGGGCTCGTAGCGGCGGCGCATCAGCTCGCACTCGAACAGGAACTCCAGCCCCTCCAGTTGCCGGCGGGCCTCCTGAATATCTTTCCCCCAGCAGGTCAGGCCATGTCCGCGCAGCAGAAAGCCGTAACGCAGCGGGCGGGTTTGCGCATAATCGGCAATCCGCGCCGCCAGGGCGTCAATATCCTGATCGTTATCGAAGATGGCGACCGGAACGGTATCGAGATGGCTGTGCTGCCCGCTGAGGGTTTTCTGCATTTCATACCCCTGCAGCGCCAGCGTGTCGCTTTTTTCGATGCGCGACAGCACGGTGGCATTGACGGTATGCACATGCAGCACCACGTTGGCCTCCGGGAACAGGCGGTAGACCAGGGTGTGCAGGCCGGTCTCCGCCGACGGTTTCCGTCCGGAAGGGGCCTGATTGGTGGCGATCTCCACCTGCAGAAAATCCTCGGTCGTCAGGCTGCCTTTATCGCGGCCCGACTCGCTTAGCCAGCACCAGGTATCATCCTGACGCACCGACATATTGCCGCCGGTCGCCGGCGCCCAGCCTTTCGCGCCGATCCAATGACAGGTGGTGACCAGTTGCGCGAGTCTTTCTTGCCACATAGCAGTTCCTTAGGTTAGCGATGATTTTTTTAGCCGTCTAAATGGCTATTTATCCGATACTAACACCGCTAACCGGAGGGAACAATATTTCAGGAAACACACATAAGACAAATGGTTATATCATAAATGCATATTAAATAACCTTTATTCACAGCAATTTAACCAACCGCAGTGAATCCGCTACGATCCCCTGCTGCCTGGCGCCACAACGCTGGCGGATTGTGCTGGCTGAAATTCTCCTTCTGCGCCAGGCATGCCGTCGCCGCCCTCCTCTGCCCCGGACTGGTGCAAAACATGGCAGGATGCACACTAAAATGGCATTACGCCTCCTGAATCCCTCAATAACCGTGCACATTGCACACTATGCGCTATTCCTCATGCCCGGTTTTTCCTGGCACATCTCTTGCTACTTCCGGCAATCACCGCTCATCTACCAGCCAGAGGTTCCAGGATGTCAAACAGCAATGATTTTCCCCTCGTCGAAGCGCCCACCGCCGGACGCAAAGGCGTATTTTCCATCGCCATGGTGTTATTCAGCTTTACCTTTTTCACCGGCACGATGTTTGCCGGCGGCAAACTCGGCGTCTCCTTTTCCATCGTCAATCTGCTGTGGATAGCCGTCATCGGCAACGCCTTGCTGGCTCTCTATGCCGCATCGCTGGGCTGGATTGCCGCGCGCAGCGGCCTGAATACGGTGCTGATGGGCCGGTTCTGCTTCGGGGAGATCGGCAGCAAGCTGGCCGATTTTATCCTTGGCTTTGCCGAGCTGGGCTGGTACGCCTGGGGGACCGCCACGGTCGCTATCTCGCTGGTGAAGATCCTCGCCCTGCCCGAGGCGCTGACCCAGCCGCTGATGGTGCTGTTTGGCATTCTGTTCTGCGTCACCGCGCTGGTGGGCTACAAGGGGCTGGACGCGCTGTCGCGCCTGTCGGTGCCGCTGATGTTCGTGCTGCTGGTGGTCTCCATGTATCTGGCGCTGCACCACGCCGGCGGCTGGCAGGCGATGACCCGCATTGCGCCGAGCGACACCATGACCTGGTCGGCGGCCATCACCATGGTCTTTGGCACTTTCGCCAGCGGCGCCACCCAGGCGACAAACTGGACCCGGCTGGCCAACTCCAGCCGGACCGCCATTCTCGCCAGCATGGGCAGCTTCCTCATCGGCAACGGGCTGATGATCGTCGCCGGCGCCTGGTGCGCCATCGTTTATCAACAGGCCGATATCGTCGAAGTGCTGATCCTGCAGGGGCTGTCAGTCGCCGCGGTGATCATGCTGTGTCTCAACCTGCTGACCATCCAGGGCCCCACCATCTATAACGTCTCCGCCGCCGCCTGCCATCTGCTGCGCAGCGAACGCCGCCGCACGCTGACCCTCGCCGCCGCCGGGGTGGGCATTGTGCTGGCCATTGGCGGAATGTACGAAATGCTGATCCCGTTCCTTGTGCTGCTGGGCAGCATTATCCCGCCCATCGGCGGGGTGATTCTCGCCGACTACTGGTTCGCCCGCGGCGGGCGCTATCCCCTGCTGCAGAACGCCTGCCTGCCGCGTTTTAACTGGCTGGGACTCGGCGCCTACGCCGCCGGCGCGGTGGTGGCTTATCTGTCACCGTGGATCGCGCCGCTGGTGGGGATCACCGTCTCCGCGCTGGTCTATATCGCCCTGACCATGGTCAGCAAACGTCAGCCTGCCGCCGTCGCGGAGCAAGAGCCATGAGCCTGACGGTCAGCGAACTGCTGGCCCTTGAGGGACTCTCCGCCCTGCGTTTGCGGGCGGGAAAGCAAGGGCTGCAGCGGGCGGTACGCTGGTACTACGTGGCGGAAAATGAGCATATCGCCGAGTGGATCATGGGCGGCGAGCTGGTCTTTATCACCGGCATCAACCATCCCCGGGATGAAGCCAACCTGATCCAGCTGCTGATGGAGGGCAAACAGCGCGGCATCGCCGGGATGGTGATCCTCACCGGCGAGGCCTATATCCACGCCATTCCAGCCACGCTGATCGCCCTCGCCGACGAGCTGGGCATTCCGCTGATCGAGCAGCCCTACCTGCTGAAGATGGTGATTGTCACCGAGCGGGTCGGCACCGCGCTGGTCCGCAGCGAAAACGCCCTTCAGTCGCAGCGCGACATCCTGATGCAGCTGGTCACCGGCGACTATCCGGACCTGCAGATGCTTCACCAGCGCGCCCTCCATCAGCAGCTCGATTTTACCCGCCCGCTGCGGCTGGCGGCGCTGCGCCTGGAGGGGCTGTCCCGCCTGTTTCGCCAGTTCCCGCCCGAACAGGCCGAAGCCTGGCTGCAGCAGGCCCACCGCAGCGTGCGCCAGCAGCTGCAGCAGCAGCTCAACCAGCAGGGCAACCCCTTCCCGCTTCTGGAACGCAGCAACATGTTCCTTTTCCTGCTGCCGGATGAGGAGGGGGAAGACTTTCAGCAGAAAAAGTGGCTGCAGCAGTGGCTGCAGACGCTGGCGGAGGGGGAAGAGCGTTTGTCGCTGCTCTGCGGCCTCTCGGCGCCGGTCAGGCAGCTGCAGGGCTACCCGCGGGCGTTGTCGCAGGCGCGCCAGGCGCTGGATCTGTGCGATACCCTGCGGCCGACCCAGCGCATCAGCGACTATCAGCAGCTGGGGTTTATCAAACTGCTGTCCGCGGTCAGCGACCCGGCGCTGCTCAACGATTTTATGCACGACACCCTCGGCTGCCTGATCGAGCCGGGCCGTAAAGCGCCGTGGCTGCTGCTGGAGACCCTCGAGACGCTGCTGCAGGAGAACGGCAACGTGGTGCGAGCCGCCGACCGGCTGGGTCTCCATCGCAACACCCTGCATCAGCGCATACAGCGTATTGAAAAACTGACCGGCTACCCGGTCAGCCACCCTCAGTTTCATCTCAACGCCTCGGTCGCGCTGGTGATCTGGCGTTTATCGCAAAACCATTTACAGGACCAACCATGAAAATTGTTAACGCCCGCCTGCGCCGCCAGGAGGCGCTGTTTACCCTTGAGCTGCAGGACGGCATCATTCGCCGCATGACCGCCCAAACCGCGATGCAGACCGCCGACACCGGGGATATCGACGCCCAGGGTCGGCTGGCGATCCCGCCCTTCGTCGAGCCGCATATCCATCTTGACGCCACCCTAACCGCGGGCGAGCCGGAGTGGAACCGCAGCGGCACCCTGTTTGAAGGCATCACCCGCTGGAGCCAGCGCAAAGCGAGCATTACCCCGGAGGACACCCGCCAGCGGGCGCTGAAAACCATCGGCATGCTGCGCGATTTCGGCGTTCAGCACGTCCGGACCCATGTGGATGTCACCGACCCGTCGCTGGCGGCCCTGCAGGCGCTGCTGGCGGTGAAACAAGAGGCCGCCGATCTCATCGATCTACAGATTGTCGCCTTTCCGCAGGAGGGGATCGAATCGTATCCCAACGGCCGGGAGCTGATGACGCGCGCCATCGAGATGGGCGCCGACGTGGTGGGCGGCATTCCGCACTATGAGAATACCCGCGACAAAGGGGTCAGCTCGGTGATGTTTTTGATGGACCTCGCCCAGCGCTACGGCCGCCTGGTGGATGTCCACTGCGATGAAATCGACGATCCGCAGTCGCGTTTCCTCGAAGTGCTGGCGGAAGAGGCCCGGGTGCGCGGTATGGGGGCGCAGGTCACCGCCAGCCACACCTGCGCGATGGGCTCTTATGATAACGCCTACTGTTCGAAGCTGTTTCGCCTGCTGAAAGCCTCGGGGATCAACTTTATCTCCTGCCCGACCGAAAGCATTCATCTGCAGGGCCGGTTTGACAGCTGGCCGAAACGGCGCGGCGTCACCCGGGTGGCGGAGCTGGATCGCGCCGGCATCAACGTCTGCTTTGCTCAGGACTCGATTCAGGATCCGTGGTATCCGCTGGGGAATGGCAATATCCTGCGCATTCTGGATGCCGGACTGCACATCTGCCATATGCTCGGCTATGACGATCTACAGCGCTGTCTCGACTTCGTCACCGACAACAGCGCCCGGGCGCTTTGTCTGGGCGATAACTACGGCCTCGCCGAAGGCCGCCCGGCTAACCTGTTGATCCTCGATGCGGAAAACGACTACGAGGCCGTCCGCCGCCAGGCGCGGGTGCTGACCTCCATTCGCCACGGCAAGGTGATTTTGCAGCGTGAGGTGGAGCACATCCGCTATCCGGCATAAGGCGCAAGGCGCTGCGCGTCGGCGCCTTTCTGTGATACCTTTTCAGGCAGTGTGCGTGACCGACGCCCGTCCGGGCGTTGGCTTCCTGGAAAACAGACGGCGCGAAACGACGATGAGCGATAAAAAATGGATTAAGGCCGAGGACGTGGCCAGACTGGCCGGGGTCTCGCGCTCGGCGGTCTCCCGCACCTTCACCCCCGGCGCCTCGGTGTCGGAGAAGACCCGGCAGAAGGTGCTGAACGCCGCGGAAGCTCTGGGCTATCAGGTGAATATCATCGCCCGGACGATGATCACCGGCAGCAGTAATTTTATCGGCATCGTCACCGCCGGTTTCGACAACCCGTTTCGCAGCAAACTGCTGGCGCCGCTGGTCCATCAGCTGGCGCTCAACGGCTTTATGCCGCTGCTGATGAACGCTGACGATCCGCAGCAGCTCGCCCCTTCGCTTAAGCAGCTGCTGAGCTACCACGTCGCCGGGGTGATCATCACCTCCGGCGCGCCGCCGCTGTCGCTGGCGGAAGAGTATCTGGAGCGCAAGATCCCCGTCACCCTGATCAACCGTCATGCGGATCTCGCCGGCTGCGACCGGGTGTGCAGCGATAACGCCCAGGGGGCGAAGCTGGTGGCGGACTTGTTCAGTCGTCGAGGCTGGCGGCAGGTTGGCTTTATAGGCGAAAATCGCGAGAACTTCAGCACCCGCCAGCGTTATGACGCTTTCATCGCGCAGACGTCGGGCATGACGGTGACCAGCCGCTTCTGCGACGGCGGCGGCTATCAGGCTGGCTACCAGGCTGCCAGAGAAATCGTTGCTGAAAACCCCGGGGTGCAAGCGCTGTTTTGCGCTACCGATATGCTGGCGCTGGGCGCCCAGGACGGCCTGCGGGACGCCGCTGCCCCGCTGCCGGCCATCGTCGGCTTTGACGATATCCCGCAGGCGGACTGGCAACCCTACCAGCTTACCACCATTCAGCAGAATACCGCCCTGCTGGCCCACCACGCGGTGGATCTGTTAATGACGCGGATCGCCCGCTTCAGCCTGCCCTCGCGCCATCGCGAAGTGCCGGTGAAATTAATTATTCGTCAAAGTGCGAAATGAAAAAATCATTTTATGCTGGAGCGATCACAGAATCTTCTGCGAAACCCGGCCACACTCATTCGGCCCTTCGGGGCTGTTTTTTTCACGCAAAATGCACACGTGTGCAAAATAGGGAGTCAATATGCAATCTCAGGAATCAGAAGCGCTACAGGCCCGCTACCGCCTGGCCTGCGAGCTGGCGAAAGCAGGGGCTGAGCTGGCGTTTGAATACTATCAGCAACGCGAAGCGCTGACCGTCGACCATAAAGGCGACGACCTGCAGGACGTGGTCAGCGTGGCCGATAAGCGGGTGGAGGCCTTTGTGAAACAGCGTATTCAGAGCGCGTTTCCGGAGGATGGCTTTCTCGGCGAAGAGAGCGGCGCCCGCCTGCCCGACGCGCAAGTGCTGTGGGTGGTCGACCCCATCGATGGCACCAGCTGTTTCCTCAACGGCCTGCACACCTGGTGCCTGTCGCTGGCGATCGTCGCCGACGGCGAACCGGTCATCGGCGTGGTCTACGACCCCAACCATCGCGAGCTGTTTCACGCCCTGCGGGGTCATGGCGCCTGGCTCAATGACGCCCCGATCCGTCCGCACCCCGCGGCGACGGTCAGGGAGGGAGTGATGGGCGTCGGCACCTCGCATCGCGTCACCCCGGCGGACTTTCTGCCGTTTCTGCAGGCGCTGCTCAGCGACGGCGGCATGTTTATCCGCAACGGCTCCGGCGCGCTGATGAGCGCCTGGGCGGCGGCAGGCCGGTTGATTGGCTACTACGAGCCGCACATGAACCCGTGGGACGCCCTGCCGGGGCTGGTGCTGATGCGCGAAGCGGGCGGCGCCAGCAACGATTTTCTGGCGCAGGAGGGGATCCAGCGCGGCAACCCGCTGCTGCTGGCCAGCTCAACGCTCTACCCGCAGCTGAAAAAGATGATCCCACAACCATTACATTAACCCTTACGGGTCAGGCTATTTCTGATTATGTACTCTACACAGTAACGATAACTTCATTCACGGACGAACCACATCAATCAGTCAGGCCTCCGACCTGCGGAGAACCACCTATGTCTGGAATTATCGCTTTTTTCCGGGCGTCGCCGCCGAAAGCGGGCGCCGCGTTTGATGAACAGCGTTTTCGCCGGGTGCGCTGGCAAACCTTTATCGCCATGACCCTGGCTTACGTCACCTTTTACGTCTGCCGGTTATCCTTCACCGTCGCCAAAAGCGCGCTGGTGGAGTTGGGGATCACCCCGACGGAGCTCGGCATGATCGGCTCCACTCTGTTCTTCAGCTACGCCATCGGCAAGCTGGTCAATGGCTTTATCGCCGATCACGCCAACGTGGTGCGCTATATGAGCCTCGGTTTATTGCTCAGCGCCGGGATGAACCTGATGATGGGGATGACTACCAACGCCCTGCTGCTGGCCATCTTCTGGGGGATCAACGGCTGGGCGCAGTCGATGGGCGTCGGCCCCTGCGCGGTCTCGCTGGCGCGCTGGTACGGCGTTAAAGAGCGCGGCACCTTCTATGGCATCTGGTCGACGGCGCATAATATCGGCGAGGCCGTCACCTATATGGTGATCGCCGCGGTGATCGCCGGGTTTGGCTGGCAGATGGGCTACCTGTCCACCGCCGCGCTCGGCGCCGCCGGCGTGGTGCTGTTGGTGCTGTTCATGCACGATTCGCCGCAGAGCAGCGGCTTCCCGTCCATCAACGTCATCCGCGATGAACCGCAGGAGGAGGTCGAAGCCCGCGGCTCGGTGTTTAAAAACCAGCTGCTGGCGCTGCGCAACCCGGCGCTGTGGACCCTCGCCCTCGCCTCCGCCTTTATGTACATCGACCGCTACGCCGTCAACTCCTGGGGGATCTTCTTCCTCGAGCAGGATAAAGCCTATTCCACGCTGGAGGCGTCCGGGATTATTGGCGTCAACGCCATCGCCGGCATCGCCGGGACCATCATTGCCGGCATGCTCTCCGACCGCTTTTTCCCGCGCAACCGCAGCGTGATGGCCGGCTTTATCAGCCTGCTGAACACCGCCGGCTTCGCCCTGATGCTCTGGTCGCCGCACAATTATTACACTGATATTCTGGCGATGATTATCTTCGGGGCCACCATTGGCGCTCTGACCTGCTTCCTCGGCGGGCTGATCGCCGTCGATATCTCCTCGCGCAAAGCGGCGGGGGCCGCGCTCGGCACCATCGGCATCGCCAGCTACGCCGGCGCCGGCCTGGGCGAGTTTCTCACCGGGATCATTATTGATAAAACAGCTATCCTTGAGAACGGCAAAACGCTGTATGATTTCAGCACGTTGGCGCTGTTCTGGGTGGGTACCGGTCTGGGTTCCGCGCTACTCTGTTTTACCACTGCCGCCATCGTCGCCCGGCGCCATGCCGTCGAACGGCAGACCTCGTTCTCCTCATAACCGATTAACGAATTAAGGAAGAAGATATGATGCCTGCAAGACATCAGGGGCTGTTACGCCTGTTTATCGCCTGCGCGCTGCCGCTGCTGGCGCTGCAATCAGCCGCCGCCGCAGACTGGCAGCTGGAGAAAGTGGTGGAGCTTAGCCGCCACGGCATTCGTCCGCCGACGGCCGGCAACCGGGAAGCCATCGAGGCCGCCACCGGACGCCCATGGACCGAGTGGACCACCCATGACGGCGAGCTCACCGGTCATGGCTATGCCGCCGTGGTCAACAAAGGGCGTGAGGAAGGCCAGCACTATCGCCAGCTCGGCCTGCTGCAGGCGGGATGCCCGACGGCGGAGTCGATTTACGTGCGCGCCAGTCCGCTGCAGCGGACGCGGGCGACCGCCCAGGCGCTGGTGGATGGCGCCTTCCCAGGCTGTGGCGTCGCTATCCATTACGTCAGCAGGGATGCCGATCCGCTGTTTCAGACCGACAAGTTCGCCGCCACGCAAACCGACCCCGCCCGCCAGCTGGCGGCGGTGAAAGAGAAGGCCGGGGATCTGGCGCAGCGTCGGCAGGCGCTGGCGCCGACTATCCAGCTATTGAAACAGGCGGTTTGCCAGGCCGATAAGCCCTGCCCTATCTTCGATACCCCATGGCAGGTCGAGCAGAGCAAAAGCGGCAAGACCACTATTAGCGGACTGAGCGTGATGGCCAATATGGTGGAAACGCTGCGTCTCGGCTGGAGTGAAAACCTGCCTCTCAGCCAGCTGGCGTGGGGCAAGATCGCCCAGGCCAGTCAGATCACGGCCCTGCTGCCGCTGTTAACGGAAAACTACGATCTGAGTAACGACGTGCTGTATACCGCGCAAAAACGCGGGTCGGTGCTGCTCAACGCCATGCTCGACGGCGTCAAACCAGAGGCGAGTCCGAACGTACGCTGGCTGCTGCTGGTGGCGCATGACACCAACATCGCCATGGTGCGCACGCTGATGAACTTTAGCTGGCAGCTGCCGGGCTACAGCCGGGGGAATATCCCGCCGGGCAGTAGCCTGGTGCTGGAGCGCTGGCGCGACGCGAAGAGCGGGGAACGCTATCTGCGGGTCTATTTCCAGGCGCAAGGCCTCGACGACCTGCGTCGTCTGCAGACGCCGGACGCGCAGCACCCGATGCTGCGTCAGGAGTGGCGTCAGCCGGGCTGCCGTCAGACCGACGTCGGTACGCTGTGCCCCTTCCAGGCGGCCATCACCGCGCTGGGTCAGCGTATCGATCGGCCCTCCGCCCCGACGGTAGCGATGGTCCTGCCGTAGCGGCGTTTGCCGGGCCCGGGAAAGCCGTTTTTTCCAGGCCCGGCACGGCGTCCGTTATCCGTTATCCGGCGCAAACGCCCCGGCGGAGACCTGCGCCGGGGTGACCACCCCGCTGTCCAGCACCCAGCCGCTTATCAGCCCAGCAGGCGTGACATCGAACGCCGGATTGTACACGGCGGCCCCGGTCGGCGCCCACTGTACCGCGCCAAAGCTGCCCGCCACTCCGGTCACTTCGGCCGCGGCGCGCTGCTCAATGGGAATGGCCGCCCCGTTCGGGCAATGGCGGTCGAGGGTCGTCTGCGGCGCAGCGACGTAAAACGGGATCTGGTGGTAATGGGCCAATACCGCCAGGGAATAGGTGCCGATTTTATTCGCCACGTCGCCGTTGGCGGCGATGCGGTCGGCGCCGACCCACACCGCATCCACCTTCCCTTGCGCCATCAGGCTGGCGGCCATTGAATCGGCGATCAGCTGATAGGGCACGCCCAGCTCGCCCAGCTCCCAGGCGGTTAAACGACCGCCCTGCAGCAGCGGCCGGGTTTCATCGACCCACACGCTGGCCACTTTTCCCTGCTGATGCGCCAGCGCAATGACCCCCAGGGCGGTACCTACCCCGGCGGTCGCCAGGCCACCGGTGTTGCAGTGGGTCAGCAATCGACTGTCGGGCTTCACCAGCGCACTGCCCGCCTCAGCGATGCGGTCGCACAGCTGTTTATCTTCTTCGACCAGACGCAAGGCTTCCGCTTCCAGCGCCTGCGGATAATCCTCCCGGGCCAGCGCCTGCTTCATGCGATCCAGATTATTCATCAGGTTGACCGCCGTCGGCCGCGCCGCGCGCAGCGTCTCCAGCGCCTGCTGGAGTTCATCCCGGCTCAGGCCGCGCTGGGCCAGCAGGGCCAGCAGCAGGCTGGCGGACAGGCCAATCAACGGCGCGCCGCGCACCCGCAGGGCGTGAATATGGTCCACCAGCAGCGCAACGTTATCCGCCGCCAGCCAGCGTTTTTCCTGCGGCAAGGCCTGCTGGTCGAGAATAAAAAGCTGATTTTCACTCACCCGCAGGCTGGTGGTCTGTAATGTCTGCATGTCGTTAAATCCCTGTTGCGTTGTTGTATCACATTGTGTCAGGATGGAATCCAGAAGTATAGACGTCTGAACGGCTTAATCAGAATTCGAGGATCGAGGCAATGTCGCAATACCATACCTTCACCGCCCATGACGCCGTGGCTTACGCGCAGCAGTTCGCCGGCATCGACAACCCATCTGAGCTGGTCAGCGCGCAGGAAGTGGGCGATGGCAACCTCAATCTGGTGTTTAAAGTGTTCGATCGCCAGGGCGTCAGCCGGGCGATCGTCAAACAGGCCCTGCCCTACGTGCGCTGCGTCGGCGAATCCTGGCCGCTGACCCTCGACCGCGCCCGTCTCGAAGCGCAGACCCTGGTCGCCCACTATCAGCACAGCCCGCAGCACACGGTAAAAATCCATCACTTTGATCCCGAGCTGGCGGTGATGGTGATGGAAGATCTTTCCGACCACCGCATCTGGCGCGGGGAGCTTATCGCTAACGTCTACTACCCTCAGGCGGCCCGCCAGCTTGGCGACTATCTGGCGCAGGTGCTGTTTCACACCAGCGATTTCTATCTTCATCCCCACGAGAAAAAAGCGCAGGTAGCGCAGTTTATTAACCCGGCGATGTGCGAGATCACCGAGGATCTGTTCTTTAACGACCCGTATCAGATCCACGAGCGCAATAACTACCCGGCGGAGCTGGAGGCCGATGTCGCCGCCCTGCGCGACGACGCCCAGCTTAAGCTGGCGGTGGCGGCGCTGAAGCACCGTTTCTTTGCCCATGCGGAAGCGCTGCTGCACGGCGATATCCACAGCGGGTCGATCTTCGTTGCCGAAGGCAGCCTGAAGGCCATCGACGCCGAGTTCGGCTACTTCGGCCCCATCGGCTTCGATATCGGCACCGCCATCGGCAACCTGCTGCTGAACTACTGCGGCCTGCCGGGCCAGCTCGGCATTCGCGATGCCGCCGCCGCGCGCGAGCAGCGGCTGAACGACATCCACCAACTGTGGACCACCTTTGCCGAGCGCTTCCAGGCGCTGGCGGCGGAGAAAACCCGCGACGCGGCGCTGGCTTACCCCGGCTATGCCTCCGCCTTTCTGAAAAAGGTGTGGGCGGACGCGGTCGGCTTCTGCGGCAGCGAACTGATCCGCCGCAGCGTCGGACTGTCGCACGTCGCGGATATCGACACTATCCAGGACGACGCCATGCGTCATGAGTGCCTGCGCCACGCCATTACCCTCGGCAGAGCGCTGATCGTGCTGGCCGAGCGTATCGACAGCGTCGACGAGCTGCTGGCGCGGGTGCGCCAGTACAGCTGAGTGCGGCCTGTTTTCCCTCACCCCGGCCCTCTCCCACAGGGAGAGGGAGCAAGCCCTAAAAAAGTGCAATTTTCTGGGATTGCCCGGCGGCGCTGCGCTTGCGCGGGCCTACAGATAACCGCATAACGGTTTGATGTTGCAGTCTTTCGTAGGCCGGGTAAGGCGAAAGCCGCCACCCGGCAGAAATGCGGGCACAATTTTGCTTTTACCTTGTCCTCACCCCGGCCCTCTCCCACAGGGAGAGGGAGCAAGCCCTAAAAAGTGCAATTTTCTGAGATTGCCCGGCGGCGCTACGCTTGCGCGGGCCTACAGATAACCGCATAACGATTTGATCTTGCAGTCTTTCGTAGGCCGGGTAAGGCGAAAGCCGCCACCCGGCAGAAATGCGAGCACAATTTTGCTTTTACCTTGCCCTCACCCCAGATACTCAATCACCGACAGCCCGCCGTTGTAATCGGTGCTGTAGATAATTCCCTGGGCATCGACAAACACGTCACAGGACTGGATCACCCGCGGGCGGCCGGGACGGGTATCCATCATTCTCTCAGGAGCAGCCGGCACCAGCGCCCCGGTCTCCAGCGGGCGATAAGGATTAGAAATGTCGTACGCCCGCACGCCGGCATTCTGATACGTGGCGAAGATAAGCGTTGAGCTGACAAAGCTCCCCGGCCGGTTCTCATGCAGATTGTGCGGGCCAAAATGCGCCCCTTTCGCCACATAGTCGATTTCATCCGGCTGTGGGAAAGTTGAGATACTCACCGGGTTCGCCGGCTCGCGGATATCAAACAGCCAGATCAGCTTCTCGCCGTCCTCCTGGTTGTCGAGCACCGCTTCATCCAGCACCACCAGAAGATCGCGATCCGGCAGCGGCAGCGCGGTATGCGTTCCGCCGCCAAACGGCGGGCTCCAGTTGCGATGGCTAATCAGCGTCGGCTGAGTTCGGTCTTTGACGTCCAGCAGCGTCAGGCCGCCGTCGCGCCAGCTGCCGTAGGCGGTATCCCCGGCAATAATGGCGTGGTGCAGCGCGTAGCGTTTGCCCTGCGGCCAGTCCGGTGTTTCGCCGCCTGCCTGGTGCATCCCCGGCAGCCACCAGCGCCCGGCAACCTGCGGTTTACGCGGATCGGCCAGATCGATGGTCAGGAAGATGTAGTCGGTAAAACCGTCGATCAGCGCGGACACGTACGCCCAGCGGCCGCCGACGTACCAGATGCGGTGAATACCGATGCCGTTAAGCGACAGAAAGCCAATTTCACGCGGCTTATCCGGCGTGGAGATATCAAACACGCGCAGCCCGGCGCTCCAGCCTTTGTCCTGCACATCGCTGACTGTGTCACCCACCGATCGGGTGTAGTACACCTTCTCATCGGCAAAACGGGCGTCGGCAAACAGGTCCCGGGCGTTGATCACCAGCAGCAGATCGTCATGCGCCTGGAGGTGCACGTTCCAGGTGCCCGACGGCGCGGCAATATAGTTGACCGTAGTGGGCCGGGTCGGATCGCGAACATCGACCACGGAAAAACCCTGCGACACCATATGGCCGATATAGGCGAATCCGCGGTGCACCATCAGTTGCACGCCGTCCGGACGACCGCCCTGGTCGCTATGGCCAATCAGCCGCATATTGCGGCTGTATTCGGGGGAAGGTAATGCTGACATAGTGGATTCCTTACGCCCGGTGGCGCTACGCTTACCTGGCCTACGAGTGCAGTTGGTGTTCCCCCTCTCCCTGCGGGAGAGGGGCGGGGTGAGGGCACCAGACCGCCCCACCGCCACCCGGCTTCGTTTTATTTGTTTTTCGCTTCCAGCGTCGCGAACCACGGGGCGATAAAGTCTTCCGTCTGGCCCCAGCCCGGAATGATTTTCCCCAGCGAGGCCACGTTCACCGCCCCCGGCTGGGCCGCCAGCAGCGCCTGCGGGATCGCCGCCGCCTTGAAGTCGTAGGTGGCTGGCGTCGGCTCGCCGGCAATCTTATTAGCGATCAGCCGCACGTTGGTCGCGCCGATAAGCTTCGGATCCACCGCCACGCTCACTTTCCACGGGCTGCCGGCTTCGCGCATCAGCTGCAGATCCTGGTTGGAAATATCAATGCTGTAGAGTTTGATCTCGGTGCGGCCGTTCTCTTTCAGCGCTTTATAGGCCCCCTGGCTAAAGGCATCCCAGGTGCCCCAGATAGCGTCGATTTTCCCTTTCGGATACTTGGCGAGGATCGCCCCCACCTTGTTAGCGGTGTCGCCCTGCACATCGGATGAAACGGCGCCGATCGACTCCAGCTCTTTAATTCCCGGATTTTGCTTCAGCAGTGTCTGGTAAGCCGCCTGACGGCGCTCCATCGGCGGGAAGCCCGCCACCCACAGCTTGACGATGTTGGCCTTGCCGTTGAAGTCTTTCACCAGCTGGCCAAAGGAGAGCTCGGTCAGTGAGGCGTCATCCTGCTGGCTGACCGTCACTCCCGGGATCTCACCGCTCACCGCAGTATCGAACACCGCCACTTTGATCCCGGCGTCCACCGCCTTCTTCACCAGGGCCGTCGAATAGGGGTCACGCCCCTGGGAGAGAATAATGCCGTCATATTTCTGGCTGATCGCCTGGTTGACGAAGTCCTGGAACTTGGCGTCATCGCCGTTGCTCAGGAAGGTGCTGATTTTGAAACCGAGCTTTTTGCCTTCCTGCAGCGCCCCGGCGACAAACTGGGTGGTGTTATCGTCAGACCCCAGATTGCGGATCACGGCAATGCGGATCGGGCCGTTGTGTTCGGCAATGGCCGCCGGCACCGGCGTCGGGGCGGTGGCCAGCGCCGCCGTCGACTGCAGCAGACCCAGCGTAATGAGAGAGAGTGCGATCTTTTTCATGCGGTTTACCCTGTAAAATGTTAAGTACGGCGCTGAAAATAGGTCAGTGCCAGCGCGCCAGCCAGTACCAGCCCTTTAATAATGTCCATCGCGTAATACGGCACCGAGAGCATCACCAGGCCGTTGGAGAGCACGCCGAGGATCACCGCCCCCACCAGCGTCCCCAGGGCGTTCGGTTTCCCGGAACCGGCCAGCGAAAAGCCGATCCAGGCCGCCGCCACCGCGTCCATCAGATAGCCGCCGCCGGCATTAACCTGCGAGGATCCGATACGCGAGGCCAGCAGAATGCCGCCCAGCCCGGCCAGCAGCGAAGCAATCACATACGCCGCCACTTTATAACGCGTGATCCGCAGGCCGGAGAGCCTCGCCGCCTCCGGGTTGCCGCCGATGGCGTACATCCGCCGGCCGTGGGTGGTGAACGACAGCGCCAGCTGGGCGACCAGCGTTACCACCAGCATGATGATGACGATAGTCGGCACCTGGCCCAGCGCGCCAAACGCCGCCGGGATGGTGCCTTCCGCCATCTCGCCGCTCGGCAGCACCATGTTTTCGGTAATCGACCCGCCGTAGCTGTAGGTCATCGCCACCCCCTGAATCACAAACAGGCTGGCCAGGGTGGCGAGCATGTCGGGGATGCGCAGCACCACGATCAGAAAGGCGTTAAACAGCCCTACCAGAGTGCAGAGCACGAGGGTGATCAGGATTGCTTCGGTGGTCCCCAGGCCATGCCAGACGAACAGGGAGATCACCAGGGCGTTGGCCAGCGATGCCGTCGATCCGACGGACAGATCGAAGCCGCCGATGGTGAGGGAAATCGACACCCCAATGGCAATCACCGTCACGATGGCAATCGAGCGCAGAATGTTGATGATGTTGAACGGGTCAAGGAAATTGTCCGAGGCGAGGCCAAAGACCGCCACCAGCAGCACCACGGTCAGCAACATGCCCCACTTATAGAGAAAATCAAAAAATCGCTGACGGCCCGATACCGTCGCGTTCACTGCCAGGGCCTTGCTCACGCTGCCGCTCCTCCGGTTGAATAATAAAGCAGTGTCTCTTCCCGGGCTTCCGCGCCGGGGATCTCCGCCACGATCCGTCCGTCCCACAGTACGCAGATGCGGTCGCATAAACCGACCAGCTCGGCGAATTCACCCGAGGCATAAATCACCCCTTTGCCTTCCCGTGCCAGACCATCGATCAGCATGAACAGATCGGTTTTCGCTTTCACATCGACACCTTTGGTCGGTTCGTCAAAAATCAAAACATTGGCATGACTGCGCAGCCATTTGCCAATGGCCACTTTCTGCTGATTGCCGCCGGACAGACGGCGCAGCGTCTGACCGGGACCGGTGGCGCGCACGCCGAGGCGGGCAATCACCTCCTCCGCCCAGCGCCAGGCCTGCCGATGGCCGAACAGGCTCCAGCGCGAAAAGCTGTTATCGGCGCTGACCGCCAGGTTCATCGCGATCGGCTCTTCGATGAAAATGCCCTCTTTGCGCCGCTCCTCCGGGACCAGCGCCAGGCCGCGCCCTACCGAATCGGCCGGATCGCGCGGCCGCCACGGCTGGCCGTTCAGCTCGCCGCGCTGTACCCGGCTTTTGCTGGCGCCGAACAGCGCTTTGCACAGCTCAGTTTTGCCCGCGCCGGCCAGCCCAGCGATACCAAGAATTTCCCCCTTGCGCAGGCGCAGCGAGATATCCTGCAGCAGCGCCTCATCGTGCAGCCCTTCTACCTGCAGCAGCACTTCTTCACCGTGCGGCGGTCGCGGCGGCGGGAAGATATCGCTCAGCTCGTGGCCCAGCATCTTTTCGACAATCTGTTCCCCGCTCAGCGGCGCCATCGGGCCGCTCTCAATCAACCGCCCGTCACGCAGCACCGTCAGGGTGTCGCAGATCGCCTTCAGCTCGTGAATACGGTGCGAAATAAACACCACCCCGATCCCCTGCTGCTGCAGACGGCGCACCACCGCAAACAGGCGTTCGCTTTCATGCTGATCCAGCGGCGCGGTGGGTTCATCCAGAATCAAAAAGCGGCAATGGTGCGACAGGGCGCGGGCCAGCAGGATCTGCTGTTTTTCAGCAAGGGTGCAGCTATCAATAGAGCGCCTGACGTCCAGCGCCACGTCCAGCTGCGCCAGCGCCTCGCGCGCCAGCTGCCGAACCCGCGCCCAGCGGAAGGTCGTCCCCGGATCAGCCAGCCTGTCCAGCATGATGTTTTCGGCAATGCTCAGGCCCGGCACCAGCGCCACGTCCACCTCCTGCTGCACCAGGTGGATCCCCAGCTGTTTGGCATCCCGCGGCGAACGAATGGTGACCGGCTGGTTGTTGATCGTCACCTCGCCTTCATAGTGGGCGTGGGTGCCGCACAACACGGCCATCAGCGTCGACTTACCCGCGCCGTTGGCGCCGGTCAGGGCATGCACCGACCCGCCATAAAGGGTGAAGGCCACCTTGTTCAGCGCCTGAAAGCCGGAGAAGGCCAGGCTAATGTTATGCATCTCAAGGCGATTCGCGCTCATCACTGCTCCCGTGCGGCAATTAATCTTCTGATTTAACGAATTTTTCATAGCCGCCGCTGGCTGACAACTGCGTAAAAAGCATAAGATACAACGAAATAATATTAGCCATCTGGATGTCCAGACATAACATCAGGTTAGCCCAACACCAATAAGGACAGCACCCATGAGCAACAGCGATATCCGCGTCGTGCCCGGCCCGGCCAACTATTACTCCCATCCTGGCAGCCTTGAGCGGCTAAGCGATTTTTTTAACGCCGACCAGTTGTCGCGGGCGGTGTGGGTCTATGGCGAGCGCGCCCTGGCCGGCGCCGAGCCTTTTCTGCCGGCGGCCTTCCACCTGCCGGAAGCGAAAAAGATCCGCTTTACCGGCCACTGCAGCGAACGCGACGTGGCGGGTCTGGTACAGGCCTCAGGTGACGATCGGGCGGTAGTGATTGGCGTCGGCGGCGGCGCGCTGCTCGACAGCGCAAAAGTGCTGGCCCGCCGCCTGGGGGTTCCGCTGGTGGCCATCCCGACCATCGCCGCCACCTGCGCGGCGTGGACGCCGCTGTCGGTGTGGTACAGCGACGCCGGACAGGCGCTGAATTTTGAGATGTTCGATGACGCGAATTTCCTGGTGCTGGTCGAGCCGCGCATCATTCTCAACGCCCCGGCGGAGTACCTGCTGGCGGGCATTGGCGACACCTTAGCCAAATGGTATGAGGCCGTGGTACTGGCGCCGCAGCCGGAGGCTCTGCCGCTCACCGTGCGGCTGGGGATTAACGGCGCGCTGGCGATCCGCGACGTGCTGCTGGACAGCAGCGAAACGGCGCTGGCGGACCAGCGCCGCGGCGAGCTGACCCAGGCGTTTCGCGATGTGGTGGATGCAGTTATCGCTGGCGGCGGGATGGTTGGCGGGCTGGGGGAACGCTACACCCGGGTCGCCGCCGCCCATGCGGTGCACAACGGGCTGACGGTGCTGCCGCAGACGGATAAATTCCTCCATGGCACCAAGGTGGCCTACGGCATTCTGGTGCAAAGCGCCCTGCTCGGTCAGGATGAGGTATTGGCGCAGCTGGTGCAGGCCTGGCAGCGCTTTAACCTGCCGGCGACGCTGGCGGCGCTGGAGGTTGATATCAATAACCGCGCAGAGCTTGACCGGGTCATTGCTCATACCCTGCGCCCGGGCGAGTCGATTCATTATTTACCGGTGACCTTAACCCCTGGGGTTCTGCGCGCGGCGTTTGAGAAGGTGGAATACTTCAGCCGTTAATCACCCCGACCGTCTATACCTAATGATGATGCTCACCACTCTCGCAACGAGGTCATCATGCAGATCGATTTAACAGGTAAGAAGGCGCTGGTTACCGGCGCCAGCCGTGGATTGGGGCGCGCTATCGCGCTGTCGCTGGCGCGCGCCGGCGCCGATGTGGTTATAACGTATGAAAAATCGGCCGATAAAGCCCAGGCGGTCGCCGAGGAAATAAAGGCGCTGGGTAGGCACGGTGAAGCGGTGCAGGCCGACAGCGCCAGCGCGCAGGCGATACAGGATGCTGTGACCCATGCGGCGCGTTCCCTCGGCGGGCTGGATATTCTGGTCAACAACGCCGGGATCGCGCGCGGCGGCCCGCTGGAGTCCATGACGCTGGCGGACATTGACGCGCTTATTAACGTCAATATTCGTGGGGTGGTTATCGCTATCCAGGAGGCGCTGGTGCATATGTCCGACGGCGGCCGCATCATCAACATCGGCAGCTGTCTGGCTAACCGCGTGGCGCAGCCGGGCATCGCGGTTTACTCAATGACCAAGTCCGCTCTCAACTCCCTGACCCGCGGCCTGGCGCGCGATTTAGGCCCCCGCGGTATCACCGTTAACCTCGTCCATCCCGGCCCGACCAACAGCGATATGAACCCGGAAGACGGCGAGCAGGCCGATGCTCAGCGTCAACTTATTGCGTTAGGCCACTACGGCCAGCCGGAAGACATCGCCGCGGCGGTCACCTTCCTCGCCAGCCCGGCCGCCGGGCAGATCTCCGGTACCGGTCTCGATGTGGACGGTGGTTTGAACGCCTGATCGCACATTTCCTGCAAGCCTCTGTCGTCCGGCAGAGGCCTTCCCGAGCACCCTCGACGGTTCCCGTTTTGCCGCTTTCTCCCGGTTTTTCTCCGCTCTACAGTAACCCATTAGAAATTCGGAATTTATCTAATAGTCTTATTATTTCCTTATATTCTGTGTGGGCGTACAGTGGAGGTACGGATGAAGATTGTCTGGTCAAAAACAGCAGAGAAGCAATTTTCTAAAATCGATACGCGATATCAGAACCGCATTAAATTCAGGCTGGAGAAGATGGATGATAAAACATCACCTGTCGCGGATATCAAGAAATTATCTTCTCCCGAAAACCACTACAGGTTGCGATTAGGTGATTACAGGGTCATTTACACCTTCGGAGACCCGCCGGGTGATACCTGTTACGTAGTGGCGGTAAAACGCCGGACAACCACCACCTACCTTCATGAGGAGCATACGGAATATGACTATTCAGTTCATCAAGGATGAAGAAGGAAAAAAACAGTATGTTGTCATTCCCTACGGTGAATATTTTCGCATGCGTTTAGCCATGCTTGAGTATGATGACGATGATGAAAACGACTGGGAAGACATCCCTTACGAATCAGATATCTACGATAACGTAGGTTTACCGGGTGAAGTGTGCGACATCATGCATAGCGAGAACGTCAGCCTGCAGGCCGCGTGGCGTATCCTGCGTGGGTTATCCCAGCAGGAGGTGGCGGAGAAACTCGGTATCAGCCAGTCCGCCGTGTCACAGCTGGAAGCGCTGGACTCCCGGCCGCAGAAGCGCACCCGCGAAAAGCTGGCGGCGCTCTACGGCTGTAAGCAGGAGCAGATCAGCCTCTATCTGCCGAAAGAGGGTTAACAGCACTTCGCCCCGCCCTTGCCGCCGTAGCGAGCGTCCTGGCGTTCGCGGAAAAATTCTTCCCAGGTCATTGGCGTCTGATCCGGATGGTTGACGCGCATGTGCTCGACGTAGTTGTCGTAATCCGGCACGCCGATCATCATTTTGGCGGCCTGGCCCAGGTACTTACCTGCTTTGGAAAGGGTGTCAAACATAAGTCATTTCTCTTTTGTTTCCCTCACCCCGAGCCTCTGCCAAAGGGAGAGGGAGGATCAGAAAGACAGGCCGGGTAAGGCGAAGCCGCCACCCGGCACACAGGTTAATGCGCCCCTTTCGCCTGGGTCACCATCGCGTCCAGGTTTTCAGGCATTGGCTCATAGGGTGTCTCTTTCGCCGTCGGTTTATTCTCCTTCAGCGCCGCCAGCGCGGTTTTAATCGAGAACAGCGCCAGCACCACCACCACGATCATAAAGAAGATGGTCAGCCCGGCATCGAGACGGTTGTTAAACACCAGCTGCGCCAGCTGCGACTCGGTGTACTGCGCCGGAATTTTGCCGCTGTCGATCATCGCCTGGAACTTGTTGGCAATCGCCAGGAAGCCCACTTTATTGTCCGGGCTGAAGGCTTTCTGCCAGCCGGCGGTGAGGGTACAGATCAGCAGCCAGGCCGTCGGCACCAGCGCCACCCACGCATAGCGCTGACGTTTCATCTTGAACAGCACCACTGCGCAGAGCATCAGCGCCATCCCCGCCAGCATCTGGTTGGCGATACCGAACAGCGGCCACAGGGTGTTAATACCGCCCAGCGGATCGACCACCCCCTGATGCAGGAAGTAGCCCCACGCCAGCACGCACAGCGCCGTCGCCAGCAGGTTAGCCGGTAACGAATCAGTACGCTTCAGGTTCGGGGAGATCACCCCCAGCAGATCCTGCAGCATAAAGCGCGCCGCACGGGTGCCGGCATCCACCGCCGTCAGGATAAACAGCGCTTCAAACAGAATGGCAAAGTGGTACCAGAACGAGACGTCCATCAGCCCGCCCAGCGCGCCGTGGAGAATGTAGGCCATGCCCACCGCCAGCGTAGGCGCCCCGCCGGCGCGGGAGATGATGGACTGCTCGCCCACCTCATTAGCGATATGCGTCAACGTTTCCGGGGTAATCGCAAAGCCCCAACCGCTCACCACCTGCGCCGCCGACGCCACCACATCGGTGGTTCCCGCCGGCGCCAGCACCGCCATCGGGCTGTTCATCGCGAAGTAGACGCCCGGGTCAATGATACAGGCGGCGACCAGCGCCATAATCGCCACGAAGGATTCCATCAGCATGCCGCCGTAGCCGATAAAGCAGGCCTGATTTTCATTCGCCAGCATCTTCGGCGTGGTACCGGAGGCAATCAGGGCGTGGAAGCCCGACACCGCGCCGCAAGCGATAGTGATAAACAGGAACGGGAACAGGTTGCCAGTCCATACCGGGCCAGTACCGTCGATAAATTTGGTCAGCGCCGGCATGGTCAGGGTCGGACGCATAATCAGAATGCCGATCGCCAGACCGACGATAGTGCCGATTTTGAGGAAGGTGGAGAGGTAGTCGCGCGGGGCCAGCAGCAGCCAGACCGGCAGCACCGCGGCGACAAAGCCGTAGCCCACTAGCATCCAGGTGAGCTGGACGCCGGTAAAGTCAAAGAACGGCGCCCAGGTCGGGCTTTCCGCTACCCAGCCGCCGGAGATAATGGCGAATACCAGCAGCACCAGACCAATGACCGACACCTCACCAATGCGTCCCGGACGCAGGTAACGAATGTAGATCCCCATAAAAATGGCCAGTGGAATGGTGAACGCGACGGTGTAGGTCCCCCACGGGCTGTGGGTCAGCGCTTTCACCACGATCATCGCCAGCACCGCGAGGATGATCACCATGATCATAAAGGTCGCCACCAGGGCAATCACCCCGGCGGTCGCCCCCATCTCCTCTTTCACCAGTTCGCCCAGCGAACGGCCGTCGCGACGGGTGGAAACGAACAGCACCATAAAGTCCTGCACCGCCCCGGCCAGCACCACGCCGGCGAGGATCCAGATCATCCCCGGCAGATAGCCCATCTGCGCGGCAAGCACGGGGCCCACCAGCGGCCCCGCGCCGGCGATGGCGGCAAAATGGTGTCCGAACAGCACTTTTTTGTCAGTCGGGACATAGTCGAGGCCATCGTTATGCCGCACCGCGGGCGTCATGCGCGTCGAATCGACGCCGAGCACGGTTTTGGCGATATACAGGCCGTAAAAACGATACGCGATCAGATAAACGCAGACTGCCGCGACGACAATCCACAGCGCGTTGATCTGCTCACCCCGGTTTAAAGCAATGTAGCCGAGGGCAAAGGCTCCGATCACGGAGAGCAGTGCCCAGATAAGGTATTTCCCTGAATTATTCATTGTTGTGGTCCACCGGTAGGGTAATCAGGATGTTACATTTTGTTTCTAGATCACAACGCAGAATTTAACAACATCGAAACAGCGCAGATGCCGTCCACCCACAGAGATTTGTCTCACATTGCTAGCGAGATCACTTAAGGCAGGAAAATGAATGAAAGGATTATGCGGGTTGCCAGTCGATGACCGAATCGGTCCAGTTACGCCGTGAGTTTGCCGGGTGGCGCTGCGCTGACCCGGCCTACAACGGCATCGATGCTGACTGAAACTGCCGGTGTTGGCGGTCTCAACATCGCTGAGACATTCCCGGAAGGCCGGGGCAGACCGTAGGCCCGCGCAAGCGCAGCGCCGCCGGGCGTCAAAACCGTAGCCCGGCTAAGCGCAGCGCGAGCCGGGGCAATAACAGCTCCTTAGCCCAGCACCGCGGTGCCCAGACGACAGGTGCAGCAGCGCCGCCCCTTCTCGTCATACACCACAATCTCCCAGCTCTGGCTCTGCCGGCCAAGATGCAGCGGGCGGCACTCGCCGCGCACTTTCCCGCTGGAGACAGCCCGGTGATGGGTGGCGTTCAGCTCGGTGCCCACCACGCACTGCCCCTCTTCGGTCATCAGCCAGCCGGCCATCGACCCCAGCGTCTCCGCCAGCGCCGCTGAGGCCCCGCCGTGCAGCAGGCCAAACGGCTGATGGGTGCGGGCATCCACCGGCATTTCCGCCTCCAGCAGCCCAGCTTCCAGCCGGGTGTAGACGATCCCCAGATGCGCCACCAGGGTGTTTTCGCTACTGGCGTTCAGCGCCGCCAGCGTGAGCGCTCGTTTCCAGGCCATTTACGCCCCCAGCGTCGAGCCGCCGTCTACCACGATATCCTGCAGGGTGATATGGCTGGCGTGAGAAGAGGCGAGGAACAAAATGGTATTGGCGATCTCCTGTGGGCGGGCAATCTTACCCAGCGGGATGCCGAGCTTAAACTGCTCGCCGAAACCGCGGATCCGCTGCTGCTCCGCATCGTCGCTGACCCACAGCGTGCGCTGCATATCGGTATCGGTAGAGCCCGGCGACACCAGATTACAGCGCACCCCGCTGCCCGCCAGCTCAAGGCCGACGGTTAGCGCCAGGCTTTTCAGCGCCGCTTTCGAGGCGCCATAGGCGCTCATGCCGATACGCGGCGTATGCGCGGCATCGGAAGCGACGGTGACGATGGCCCCGCCCCGCTGGCGACGGAACTGGGCCATCGTCTGCTGAAACAGATTAAACGCCCCGCCGACGTTGACCGCGAAGGTCTGCCGCCACTCTTCCGCGCTCAGCTGGTCGGTGGCGCCCATGCGCAGGATCCCGGCGGCGTTCACCAGCACGTCTAATCGCTCGGTGTTCGCCAACAGGCGGCTGCACACTTCGCGTACCCGGTCGGCATCGGCGACGTCCAGCGTTTCGGTGGCAAACGGGTAGCCTTCGCCGTCAAAGGCGAGGTCGAAACCGGTGACGTTGGCCCCGGCCTCCACAAAAGCCAGCGCGGTGGCATAGCCAATGCCTTTACCGGCGCCGGTCACCCACACGGTCTGGCCGCGAAAATCCAGCGCCGCCATTATTGCACCTCGCGGGAAAGCAGCGCCCACCAGGCGTCGATGGTCGGGTTTTTCGCCAGCATCACGAAGTCGATATCGCCGTGCACTTTGCGCCAGCGGGCGGCGAGGGCCATCATCCGCACCGAATCCAGACCGTAGTCGATCAGGTTTTCATCATCCAGCGGTTCGTCGGATTCGTCGAGCAGCGGCAGGATCAGCGCGCGCAGCGCCGCTTTGCTGGCCGGCAGCGGCAACAGCTCTTCGGTCATCACCACGCGGCCGGAACGGCCGGCGACGTATTTCAGCGCCATCAGGTGCTCTTCGCGGCTGAAGTCCGCCAGCGCGTCGGCGACAAAGAACGGTTTGATATCGCGCATAAAGGCGTCGGTGGCGGTGGTCATGCAGCCGATATGGGCGTAAACGCCGGTGATGATCAGCTGGTCGCGGCCGCTCTCTTTCAGCATCTCTTCAAGCGGCGAGCGATGAAACGCGCTGTAGCGCCATTTCACCAGCACGGTGTCGTTTTCGTCCGGCGCCAGGGCGGCAATCACCTGCTGCTGCTCCGGCGAACGGGTCAGCCCCGGCCCCCACATATCATTCAGCAGGGCGCGGTCTTCATCGCTCTGCTCTTTCGGCTGGGCGGTGTAGTACACCGGAATGCCGTTCTGTTTGCAGAAGTCGCGCAGGGCGGCGATATTGGCCACCACGGTTTCCATCATCGCGCTGTTTTCGCCCCAGAAATTGAGAAAGTATTCCTGCATATCATGGATCAGCAGCGCGGCGCGGGAAGGTTCAAAGGCCCAGCTGACTTTGTTCGCCGGAATATCGCTGGCTTCCGGCAGCGCGTAAGCCTGTAATTTAGGGATTGCCATTTTCTGTTCTCCTTCAGCCCAGCTTGCCTTCGGCCAGCCACTGACGTAATTGTTTCTTATCGACTTTGCCCACCGGCGTCAGCGGCAGAGCGGCTACGCACTCCACGCGGTCCGGCAGTTTAAATTCAGCCACCCCCTGCTCGCGCAGGAAGCGGCGCACCGCGACGGCGCGCAGCGGCGAGGTCGCCACGAGGTAAGCGCAGCTCTTCTCGCCCAGCAGATTGTCTTCAATGCTGACCAGCGCGGCGTGGATCACCGCCTCATGGCGCAGCAGCAGGTTTTCGATCTCTTCGGCGGCGATCTTCTCGCCGCCGCGGTTGATCTGATCTTTTTCCCGGCCCTGAACGGTGATATACCCGTCTTCATCGATCGAAATCAGATCGCCGGAGCAGTAGAAACCCTCGGCGTCGAAGGCCTCCGCGTTATGCTGCGGGCTGTTGTAGTAGCCGCGGAAGGTGTAGGGCCCGCGGGTCATCAGGCGGCCCACTTCGCCGCGTGGCAGCGGGTTGCCCTCGGCATCTGCCACCCACACTTCATCGTCCGGGCACATCGGGCAGCCCTGGGTATGGATGATCCGCTCCGGGCTGTCGTTAAGGCGGGTGTAATTCACCAGCCCCTCCGCCATGCCGAACACCTGCTGCAGCTGGCAGCCGATTTCCGCCGGAATGCGCGCGGCGAGGGTCGCCGACAGGCGCGCGCCGCCGACCTGCAGCAGCTGCAGCGATTGCAGTTGCGCGTTGCTGCCCCATTCGTGAATGGCCTGCAGCCACAGGCTGACCGCCGGCGGAACCAGCGAGGCAACGTTGATCTGATGTTGTTCAATCAGCGGGAAACAGAGGGTGGCGCTCGGGTCGGCGGCGAGGATCACCCGCCCGCCGGCGAGGAAAACGCCGAGCGAACCCGGGGAACTCATCGCATAGTTATGCGCCGCCGGCAGCGCGTTGAGGTAGCGCGTCTCAGCGTTGATCCCGCAGATCTCGTTGCTGCGGCGGATACTGTAGTCGTAATCGTTATGGGTACGCGGGATCAGCTTCGGCGTCCCGGTGCTGCCGCCGGAGAGCTGGAAAAAGGCCACTTCGTCGGCAGGGGTTGGGTTGGCGATAAAGTTATCCGCCGGGCGGTTAATCTCCGTCGCCAGATCGCGCTCGCCGCCGTCGTTACGCAGCAGCGCCACGCGCAGGGAAGCATGTTCAGCGATAAACGCATGGAGGAAGCTATCGTCGGCAAACAGCGCGTGCTCGCGGTCGGCGATCAGCAGCGCCGGCTTAATCTGCGCGGCGTAGGCGTTAAGCTCGCTGCGCTGGTGGCTGAACAACGCGTTCACCGGCGCGACGCCGATGCGCAGCAGCGCGAAGAAGGTGATGTAAAACTCGGCGACGTTGCCCAGTTGCACCAGCGCGGTTTCTCCGCGCTTCAGTCCCTGACGCTGCAGAGAGCAGGCAAGGTTGTCCACCCGCTGGTTAAACTGGCGGTAGCTAATGTGTCGATCGCCATCGATAATCGCCACGGCGTCGTTTTCTGCGTGACGGGTGATCAGATTGGTTAACGGCAGATCCTGCCAGTAGCCTTTTTGACGATAGCGGGCCGCGAACTCATCCGGCCAACGGGTAAATGCAATCATCCTTGCCTCTTAATTCAAGCCAAATACGTTAAGCATGGTGGTCAGTTTGACGCCGGTTTCGCGCCATTCGCCCAGCGGCGAGGAGGCCGGAACAATGCCCGCGCCGGCAAACAGGCGCAGCGTACGCTGCTGCAGACGCGCGCAGCGGATGGTCACCACCCATTCGCCGTTGCCTTCATCGTCACACCAGCCGACGATGCCGCCGAACAGCTGACGGTCGAAGGGTTCCAGTTCGGCAATCAGGCGCTTCGCCGCCTGGTGCGGGAAGCCGCTCAGCGCCGGAGTCGGGTGCAGCAGGCAGGCCAGCGACATGGCGTTTTCTTCCGCCAGCGCCGTGCCTTCGATCGGCGTCGCCAGATGCCAGAGCGTCGGGGTGGTGATCAGCTGCGGCGATGACGGCAGCGACAGCTGGCTGCTGCGCGGGCCCAGCACGCTCTTCATCGCCTGGGTCACCAGCTCGTGCTCATGGCGATCTTTGCCGGACGCCAGCAGCCTGTTGCCCGCTTCGCGGTCCAGCACATCGTCAGGCTGGCGGCGGGCGGAGCCGGCCAGCGGCAGTGAGCTGAAGTGCGCCCCTTCTTTACGCAGCAGTAGCTCCGGGCTGGCGCCCAGCAGCACGCCGCCGTCGGCGAGCGGCACATGGAAGTTAAAGCTGGCGGGGTTCTGAGCGATCAGGCGCTCCATCAGGGCGCCGCTATCGACAGGATCGCGGGTAGTGATATCGATTAGTCGTGATAGCACCACTTTGTCGACTTCCGGGGTGGCGGTCAGCGCGGCGGCGCGTTCAACCATGGCTAGAAACGCGTCCTGCTCCGGGATCTCCCGGCGATCCACCACCGCCATCGCCTCCAGCGGCGCGGCATAGCGGGCGGAACGCTGTTTTTCCGGTCGCGAGAACGCTTCCCAGCGCTCGGGGATATAAAGCTCGGAAGGCTGACAGGTGTCGAACGGGATGGCCCCGACCATCACCGGCTTGCGGATCCCCGCCGCCCGGGCCTCGGCAAAGGCGGCGGCCATCTGCTGCTGGAACTCGCCGTTCAGCGCATCGCCGCCGACAGCGGGCGCTGAGAGGCGGCGGAAGCAGCCTGAGGTGCTAAAACTGCGGTACGGCGACATAAAGAAGAAGCTGTCCGGCGACAAGGTCCGGGTAGGTTTCTGTACATCCTCAGCCAGTGACGTTTCCATATCATCCTCCAAAAACGATAAATATATTACGAATAATTATCATTTGTATTTTGGTTGGCTAACCTAAAAGGTATTGCCCGCCATGTCAACCGCGTTACGTCATCGCGCCGCCACTTTGGCTTGCATCCTGTCAACGCAAAGTTGAAAATGAGACGCATTTATTACCCTTCGAATCAGGATGCGATGACGTGAACTTCTCTTCTTTTTGCCGCCGCGGTGCGCTGACCGGCATGCTGTTGTTTTTAGGAATTACCTCAGCCCAGGCGGCGGACTGGCCGCGCCAGGTCACCGACAGCTACGGGACACACACCCTGCCGAGCCAGCCGTTGCGCATTGTCTCCACCAGCGTGACCCTCACCGGCTCGCTGCTGGCGATCGACGCGCCGGTGGTCGCCAGCGGCGCCACCACCCCGAACAACCGCGTGGCCGATAGCCAGGGCTTTCTGCGCCAGTGGAGCGAGGTCGCCAAAGCCCGCAAGCTGGCGCGGTTGTATATCGGTGAACCGAGCGCGGAAGCGGTGGCCGCCCAGATGCCGGATCTGATCCTGGTGAGCGCCACCGGCGGCGACTCCGCCCTGCCGCTGTACGATCAGCTCAAAACGATCGCCCCGACGCTGGTCATCAACTATGACGATAAAAGCTGGCAAACGCTGCTCACCCAGCTGGGGCAGATCACCGGCCATGAGCAGCAGGCCAGCGCGCGCATCGCCGACTTCAATAAACAGCTCGTTTCGTTAAAAGAAAAAATGAAGCTGCCGCCGCAGCCGGTCACCGCCCTCGTCTATACCGCGGCCGCGCACAGCGCCAATATCTGGACGCCGGAATCGGCCCAGGGGCAGATGCTCCAGCAGTTGGGCTTTAGTCTGGCGACGCTGCCAGGCGGCCTGCCCGCCAGCCACAGCCAGGGCAAACGCCACGATATCGTGCAGCTGGGCGGGGAGAACCTGGCGGCCGGACTGAACGGCCAGAGCCTGTTCCTGTTCGCTGGCGACCAGAAAGATGTCGATGCCATCTACGCCAATCCGCTGCTGGCGCATCTCCCGGCGGTCGAAGGGAAACGCGTCTACCCGCTGGGCACCGAGACCTTCCGTCTTGACTACTACAGCGCCCTGCTGGTGCTCCAGCGTCTCTCCAGCCTGTTCGGCTAGCGCGGGCTGTGCCATCAGGACGGGAACCCAGCCTGAACGCTTTGCCGGGCGGCGCTGCGCTTGCCCGGCCTACAATGCCCGCGCCCCCAGGCCCGGTAAGGCGCAGCCGCCACCGGGCAATCGCCCCCTACTTAACTTTCTTTGACGATTTCCGGGCGCTGGAAGCGGCGCAGCTCGCGTAGCAGCCCCACCAGCAGCACGCCGACGAGGGCCAGCGCCCAGCCGCTGACGCTGGCGGAAGCGACCGGCGTCATCACCGCCCCTAACCCGCCGAGCAGCGCCGCGCCGATGGCGTCGCCGGTGACGTTCTGGGCGGTCCACAGACCGTTAATCCGCCCGAGCATATGTTCCGGCGTCTGGGTCTGGATCAGGGTGTACTGCAGCAGCGAGCTAATAGCGCTCAGCCAGCCAAACAGCGCCAGGCACAGCGCGCCCAACGCCCAGTGCGGCATCAGGCTGAACAGCGCAATGGCGACAAAGGAGCACACCGTCGTCGCCAGCATCAGCGCGCCCGGCCGCACGGTCTGGGCCAGCTGGCCGCTGGTCAACGCCCCCAGCGCCGCGCCGAGCGGAATCGCGGCGTACAGCAGGCCAATCTGTCCGGCCGACATCTGCCAGCTCCCGGCCAGCGCCGGATAGAGCACCCGCACCGCGCTGGCCATGGTCAGCAGGCCGCCGAGCAGCGCAATCCCGCCGATAAGCGGGCTCTGACAGAGGAAGGTTAGCCCCGCCAGCAGGGCACGCAGCGGATGCTCACGCGGCTGCGGAGGCGGCGGCAGCTGCGGCAGACGCAGCAGGGTTAAGGTGGTGATAAACGTCCCCGCCGCCGCCAGGCCGAAGTTCCACGCCACGCCGCCGGAGGCCAGCAGCAGGCCGCCGATCATGGGCGAAATCACCGAGCCCAGGCGCACCGTCAGCATAGTGATGGCCCCGGCCTGCATCAGATTTTCCCGCCCCACCAGTGCCGGGGTCGCCGCCAGCAGCGCGGTCACGCCTAAAGAAGCGAAGAAACCGTCCCAGATCCCCAGCAGATAAATCGCCGCCAGCGACGGCTCCGGCAGCAGGGCGTTCAGACACAGGCCGACAAAGCCCACGCCGCAGGTGCCGCGCGCCAGCAGGATCAGGCGTTTGCGCTCATAGCGGTCAGCCAGTACGCCCCCCACCATCAGGCCAATAAACATCGACGCGCCGGTCAAGGTCACCGACAACCCGACCTGCCAGGTCGAATGGGTCATCATCTGGATCTGCACCGGGATGGCCACGCCCAGCAGACCAAGCGACAGAATAGAGATAAAGCGAGCGATAAAAACGGCGCGAAACGCCGGGTGAGTTTTCAGCAGGCTGAGGTTAAGCAGCCAGGATTGTCGGTTCATTACAGCGCCTTGTCGTTATTTTTAATACCCTTTTTCCTGTGGGTCATGCTACCATAGCTGAATAAAATCGATAACGATAATTACTATCATTATCATATCAGGGATGTCAGTTATGTCGTTTTCTACGACCGCGGTACGCTCTGTCGCCGTGCCCGGATTGTTGCTACTACTCGCCTTAGCCGCCGCGCTTAGCCTGACCATCGGCGCCAAATCGTTGCCGATCGGCACGGTATTCACCGCCTTTAGCGGAACCTGTCAAAGCGCCGACTGCACCATCGTGCTGGATGCGCGCCTGCCGCGCACCCTGGCCGGTCTGCTGGCGGGCATCGCACTCGGTCTCGCCGGCGCGCTGATGCAGACGCTCACCCGTAACCCGCTGGCCGACCCCGGCCTGCTGGGGGTCAACTCCGGCGCCAGCTTCGCCATCGTCCTCGGCGCGGCGCTGTTCGGGATCACCTCTCCACAGGAGCAGCTGCTGCTGGCGTTTTGCGGCGCGCTCTGCGCCTCGCTGCTGGTGGCCTTCACCGGCAGCCAGGGCGGCGGCCAGCTGAGCCCGGTGCGCCTCACCCTCGCCGGGGTCGCCCTTGCGGCGGTGCTGGAAGGGCTGTCCAACGGCATCGCCCTGCTCAACCCCGACGTCTACGATCAGCTGCGCTTCTGGCAGGCCGGTTCGCTGGATATCCGCACCCTGCAGACGCTGAAAATTGTCCTGCTGCCGGTGGTGGTGGCGGGGATCGCCGCCCTGCTGCTGAGCCGGGCGCTTAACAGCCTGAGCCTCGGCAACGATACCGCCACCGCCCTCGGCAGCCGCGTCGCCCGCACCCAGTTGATCGGCCTGATCGTCATCACCGTCCTGTGCGGCAGCGCCACCGCCGTCGTCGGCCCCATCGCCTTTATCGGCCTGATGATGCCGCATATGGCGCGCTGGCTGGTGGGGGCCGATCATCGCTGGTCGCTGCCGGTCACCCTGCTCGCCACCCCGGCCCTGCTGCTGTTTGCCGACGTGATTGGCCGCCTGCTGGTGCCCGGCGAACTGCGGGTATCGGTGGTGAGCGCCTTTCTCGGCGCGCCGGTGCTGATCTGGCTGGTGCGCCGCCAGCCGCGGGGAGGTGGCCTGTGATTGCCCCGTCCCGCCGCCTGATAGCCAGCTGTCTGCTGCTAATGGCCGCCAGCCTGCTGATTTCCCTGCTCGGGCTGGCGCAAGGCCCGGTGCCCCTGACGATTGACCAGGTGTTCTCGGCGCTGTTCGGCGATGCGCCGCGCAACGTCGCGATGGTGGTGAACGAATGGCGGCTGCCGCGGGTGTTAATGGCGCTGCTCATCGGCGCCGCGCTCGGCGTCAGCGGCGCCATTTTCCAGTCGCTGACCCGTAACCCGCTCGGCAGCCCGGACGTGATGGGCTTTAACACCGGCGCCTGGAGCGGCGTGCTGGTGGCAATGGTCCTCTTCGGCCAGAACCTGACGGCGATCGCCCTGGCGGCGATGGCCGGCGGGGTGCTGACCTCGCTGGTGGTCTGGCTGCTGGCCTGGCGCAACGGGATCGAAACCTTCCGCCTGATCATTATCGGCATCGGCGTGCGCGCCATGCTGGTGGCATTCAACACCTGGCTGCTGCTGCGCGCCTCGCTGGAGACCGCCCTTTCTGCGGGCCTGTGGAACGCCGGATCGCTTAACGGCCTGACCTGGGGTAAAACCTGGCCGTCGGCGCCGCTGATCCTGTTGATGCTGGTGGGCAGCGCCCTGCTGGTTCGCCGGATGCGGCTGCTGGAGATGGGCGACGATACCGCCTGCGCGCTGGGGGTGCAGGTCGAGCGTTCGCGCCTGCTGCTGATGCTGGTGGCGGTGGTGCTCACCGCCGCCTCGACGGCGCTGGCCGGGCCGATCTCATTTATCGCGCTGGTGGCGCCGCATATCGCCCGCCGCCTGAGCGGCACGGTCCGCTGGGGACTGACCCAGTCGGCCCTGTGCGGCGCGCTGCTCCTGGCGCTGGCCGATTACGGCGCCCAACGGCTGTTTATGCCGTGGCAGCTGCCGGTTGGCGTGTTAACCGTCAGCCTCGGCGGTATTTACCTTATTGCATTGTTGATTCAGGAGTCCCGCAAAAAATGAGTGCTGTCCCCTCCCGTTTGCGCGGCGAGCAGTTAACCCTGGCCTACGGGAACAAGACCATCGCCGAGTCGCTGAACGTGACCATCCCTGACGGTCACTTCACCGCCATTATCGGCCCCAACGGCTGCGGCAAGTCGACGCTATTGCGCACCCTCAGTCGCCTGATGACGCCCGCCAGCGGCCACGTCTGGCTCGACGGCGCGCAGATCCAGCAGTACGCCAGTAAAGAGGTTGCCCGCCGCATCGGGCTGCTGGCGCAGAATGCCACCACCCCTGGCGATATCACGGTGCAGGAGCTGGTGGCCCGCGGGCGCTATCCGCACCAGCCGCTGTTTACCCGCTGGCGCAAAGAAGATGAAGAGGCGGTGAACAAGGCGATGCGAGCGACCGGGATCAGCGATCTGGCGCTGCAGAGCGTCGACACGCTTTCCGGCGGCCAGCGGCAGCGGGCGTGGATTGCGATGGTGCTGGCCCAGGAAACGGCGATTATGCTGCTGGATGAGCCGACCACCTGGCTGGACATCAGCCATCAGATCGACCTGCTGGAGCTGTTGAGCGAGCTGAATCGCGAGAAGGGCTATACCCTGGCGGCGGTGCTGCACGATCTTAACCAGGCCTGCCGCTACGCCACCCACCTGATCGCCCTGCGCGACGGCAAGATCGTCGCCGAGGGGGCGCCGAAGGAGATCGTCACGGCGGAACTGATTGAACGGATTTACGGCCTGCGCTGCACGATCATTGAGGATCCGGTGGCGCATACGCCGCTGGTGGTGCCGCTGGGCCGCCGGTAATTCTCCCTTTCCCCGGCTTGCGCTACCCTGAGTCGGGCTACCTGCTGTAGCCCGAACTCAACCGTTATCCCAGAATCTCCTTGACCACCGGCCCGATGGCTTCAAAGGCCTGCGGGGAGATAATGTCGACGTGGGCGCAGTTCTGGCTGAACACCTCCAGCTCGCCCACCCATGGGCCCCATACAACCTGCGGATCCATCCCCGCCTGCCGCGTCTTCTCCGCCACGAACAGCGTCGCCTTGCCGTCAAACTTCGCGCTGTGTGCGGTGGTTAACAGCCGTACCGCATCGGCATAGTTGCCTTCGATGGCGCTGAACAGCTCGCCGGAGGCTTGCCCCTGCTGGGCGGCAAGAAACGCTTCGCGCTCGCGGGCAATCTCCGCCAGCACCGCCGGATCCAGCCCGTTAGCCTCTTTCTCCGCCCAGTTTTGCGTCTCCGGCGGCCAGGTATCCAGCAGGCCGAGGAAGGCCACCGCTTCGCCGCGCTGGCGCAAGCGGGCGGCAATGCCCTGGGCTAAGGTGCCGCCCAGCGAATACCCGAACAGGTAATAAGGGCCGTGCGGCTGCTGCGCCAACAGCGTTTGCAGATGATGCTCGCAGACCTCGTCGAGGCTGGCGGCGCTGGCCATCGGCCCCTGCGGGCGCGGCGACTGAATACCGGTAATTGACCAGCGCGGGCTGAGATAGCGCGCCAGCACGCTGAACTGCCAGGCGAAGCCGGAGGCCGGATGGAAGCAGAACAGCGTCGGACCGTCGCTCTCGCGCAGCGGCAGAAGCGTATCCAGCCCCAGGCGCTGAGCCTGCTCATCGCTGAGATCGGCCGCCAGCAGCGCGCTCAGTTTGCCCACCGTCGAGGCCACCATCACCTGCCCCGGGGTCACCTGTCGCGCCAGCTGGCGGCTAAGCTGTGCCGCCAGGCGCATCGCCAGCAGCGAATGGCCGCCGAGGGCAAAGAAATCAGCGTCGATATCATTCACCTCGCAGCCCAGCAGCTGACTGAAGGCGGCGGCGACAAGAGTTTCCATGCCGGGCTCCGGCGGCCGGCCGCTGCGCTCGCCGCCGAGGGTCGGCAGCGGCAGCGCTTTGCGATCCAGTTTGCCATTAGCGCTGAGCGGTAGGTCAGCGAGCTGCATCAGCACCACCGGCACCATATGCGGCGGCAGCTGTTCCGCCAGCCGCGCTTTCAGCGCCGCGGTATCCAGCGGCAGGCCGGAGTCAGAGACCAGATAGCCCACCAGCTGCCGGGCATCACCGCCGGTCGCCGCCGCCTGGTTGAAGACGCAGGCGTGACTCACCGCCTGCGCCACGTCCGGCAGGGCCGACATCGCCCGGTCAATCTCGCCAAGCTCGATGCGCTGCCCGCGGATCTTCAGCTGATCGTCGCTGCGGCCAAGATACTCCACCGCGCCGTTCGCCAGCCAGCGCGCCACGTCGCCGGTACGATACATCCGCTCGCCGGGGGCAAACGGGTCGGCGATAAAGCGGCTGGCGGTAAGGTCCGGACGCCCCAGATAGCCCTGCGCCAGCTGAATGCCGGTGAGATAAAGATCCCCCGCCACCCCCGGCGGCACCGGGCGCATCGCAGCATCCAGAATGCGCAGCCCGGTGTTCCATACCGGCCAGCCAATCGGCACGCTGCTGCCGGTCACCGCCGCCAGCTCAGGCCCGCAGGCCGGATACCAGCTGACGTCCACCGCCGCTTCCGTCGGGCCGTACAGGTTATGCAGCGGCGCGCCGGTCAAGCGCTCCCACTCGCGGCACAAGTCCGTCGGCAGCGCTTCGCCGCTGCAGAATACCCGCCGCAGCGTGCGGCAGGCGGCGACGCTGTCGGCATCCAGCGAGGCGACAAACGCCGCCAGCATCGACGGCACAAAGTGGGTGGTGGTCACGCCGTAGTGGGCGAAGAACTGCTGCATCGCCTGCGGGTCGCGGTGCGCCTCCGGCTCGGCCATCACCAGCCGCGCGCCGGCGATAAACGGCCACCAGAACTCCCACACCGAAACGTCAAAACTGCACGGCGTTTTCTGCGCCACCACGTCGTCGGCAGATAACGGATAGCGATCCTGCATCCACAGCAGGCGGTTGACGATGGCGGTCTGGCCGACCATCACCCCTTTCGGCCGTCCGGTGGAGCCCGATGTAAAGATGATGTAAGCGGTATGGTCCGGTTTTGACAGCACCAGCGGCGCGTCATCCGCAACGGCCAGCGGCTGCTGGTAGCAGAGGCTCTCCAGCCCGGGGATATCGCTGAAGCGGGCCAGCTGATCCTCCGAGGCGATCAGCAGCGACGGCCGGGCGTCTTCCAGCATCATCCGCAGTCGGTCGTCCGGGTAGCCGGTGTCCAGCGGCAGCCAGGCGGCCCCCGCTTCGACAATGCCGTGCAGCGCCAGGGTCAGGAACACCGAGCGCGGCAGGGCCACCGCCACGCTGTCGCCCGGCTTCACGCCGCGTTGACGCAGCAGCTGCGCGAGCGCCACCACCTGCTGACGCATCTCGCGATAGCTGAACTGCCAGTTTGCATCCGCCAGCGCTGGGGCATCAGGAGTCTTCCGCGCCTGGTCGGCCACCAGCGCGCTGAGGGTGGTGGCAGGCAGCGGCATAGCGGTATCGTTGACCGCCGCCAGCCGGGTCAGCTCGTCGGCGGAGAGCATCTCCGCGTCGCCGCAGCGCAGCGTCGGATCGGCGGCAAACTGCACCAGCAGCGCGGTCAGTCGCGCCATGTGGCGACGCAGCTCGGCTTCATCATACCGGGCCTTGTTGGCGAGGATCTCCAGCGACAGGCCGCCGGTCTCATCGGGGAACAGCGCCAGCTCAAGATCGTTGACCGGGCCGGTGGCGAGAGTATGGGTCACCGCCTCGACGCCGTCGATATCCAGTTGGTAATCAAAGACTTTGACGTTCAGCACCGGGCTAAACAGCGGTTCGTCCCCTGCCGCTTTGCCGCTGTCGCGGACGATCTGCTCGGCGTCATAGCGCTGATGGCGGCGCATCTTTTTCAGCTGAGCGGCGAGGCGCATCGCCAGGTCCGCCAGCGTCTCCTGGGCGTCAATATGCACCGCCAGAGGCAGGACATTGAGCACCGGCCCCGTCGAGGTCAGCGCCGCTGAGCCCATCCGGCGCATAAAGATAAAGCCCGCCGCGTAGTCCATCCGGTTGCACAGGCGGCCCAGCCACAGCGTGGTGAGCGCCAGCGCCAGATCAGCGGGCTGACACTGCGGCACATGGCTGGCCAGGCGGCGGAAGGCGTCGGCGTTCATCTCCAGCTTCATCCGCCAGATATCGCTCCCGGCGGCGCGTCCGCCCAGCGGCGCGGCAGAGAGTGAGGCGGGAGCCGGTAACGCCTGACGCTGGGCCTGCCAGAAAGCTTTATCCCGCTGCCAGGCCTCGCTGCCGGCGTAGCGCTGGTACTCGTCCACCACCTCGGCGAAGGAGGTGAAAGGCGACTCAGGAGTGGCTTCCCCGCGCTGCCAGGCGCGGTAGATGGCGGCGATCTGCCGGGTTATCGCCGGGAAGCTAAAGCCATCCACCAGCAAATGGTGATAACGCTGATACCAGTACCAGCGGTCGTCGCCGACGCGCAGCAGCTGATGGCACACCAGCGGGTTACCGCCGTCGACGCGCAGATCCTGCGCCAGATCTGCCTGCATCCGCTCCGTGGCGGCACGATGCGGATCCGGCGTCGTACGCAGGTCAATGATGGGCGGTTCGGCAAAGGTGCGCTCCGCCGCTACCCACTGCCAGACTTCCCCCTCCTGTTCCTCAAAGCGCAGGCTGAGGGTGTCTGCCTGCTGCAGACCGGCGACAATCGCCTTACCCAGCAGCGCCGGGTCGAGCGCGCCCCGCAGTTCAACATAGTGGGCCACGCTCCAGGCGCCTGGCAGAGTGGAGAGGCGCTCGGCCATCCAGATCCCCGGCTGCGCGGCAACCAGCGGTAAACGAGTGGTCATTGTCAGCTCCTTATGACGCATGATGGGCGGGGGTCAGGGTTGACCAGTTGGCCGCCAGCCAGGCGTTGCAGGCCTCGGCCGACTGCGGGGGGCACACCACCGCCCAGCCGGCAGGCAGGTCGCAGTGCGCCGGCCACAGGCTGTACTGCTGCTGATCATTGCGCAGAATGTAAAACTGCCCTTGCGGATTGTCGAAGGGGTTACTGAATTGCATATCAAACTCCTGTCGTAAAGCGCTGTGCTAAGGGGGCGACAGCAGAGGCTGCCAGAGCTGGATAAGCCCTGCCGTCAGCCCGCCTCGCCAGCAGAGCGCATCATGCCCGCCGTCAACCTGACGCCAGAAAATTGTCTGCTGCGTGGTGGTGAGTTGCGCCAGCAGCGCCTGGTTGGCGCGAAAAATAATCGGTTCACGCTGGCCCGCCTCCAGCCAGATGCGCAGCCCGGCCGCGGACGCCTCGCCCTGGCGCAGACGTTCGCCGATAAAGCCCTCCCCGCGGCCATCGCGATGCGGCCACCAGTAGGAGCCTGACTGGCTGAGCACGCAGCCAAATCGCTGCGGCCAGTTGAGGGCGGCGAACATCGCCGCCAGGCCGCCGAAGCTTTGCCCGGCCACCACCGTCCGATCCGGGCGGTCACTGAACGGGGCATGGCCGCGGACCAGGGGCAGGAGCTCCTCCTGCACCGCCAGCCAGAAATCGCGATGACAGGGCAGCTCAACCCCGCGGCGCTGGTTATCGATCGCGTCGATCAGCAGGTAGACCGCCGGCGGCAGTCTCCCCTCGCGGGTCAGCGCGGCCAGTGGCGACCACACCGGCATGCTTTCGGCCCAGAACTGGCCGTCAAGCAGGATCGCCAGCGGCCGTGTTTGCGGATCGACGGCCTCGCCGGGGATGTAGATCCAGACCCGGCGATGGTTGCCCAGACGCGCGCTGCGCCACTCAAGGCAACGAGCGGGAGGATGCGCTGCATTAAGCTGGTCCCAGCCGGGCTGCGCCGGCGCCTGCGGCATCTCCAGAGCCGAGACCCCATGGCCGCGTCCACCCCGCCAGCTGTGCGGGTTCAGCGGATCGGCTATCGCCCGCGGCAGCAGTTTGCGCCAGCCTTCGCGCAGCAGCGCGCGGTCCGGCTTATCAGCGCTGAACACCTCAGGGGAAAAATCATCGTCACGGTCGGAGGGAATAAAGCAGTAGCTGCCGCGCCAGGTCGGCGACAGCGTGGTTCGCCAGCACCAGGCGTCGGTCCCGGGCAGACGTTGCAGCGATTGCGGCCGCGCATTCTGATGGTGGTCGGTCACGCCGGTGATATAGAGCCATACCCGACGGCGCGGAGAACGCGTTTCATCCCCTGCCGGATCCCGCCACCAGAACGTCACCTCGATGGCGTCATCCACCGCGCGGCACTGTGGCCCCTGCAGGGTTCGCCACCACTCCTCGCTTCCTGTCGTTAACATTCTGTCATTAACCCTATGTATCGCGTGACTTTTTTAATTAATTGTCATTCTTTATTGATAATATTATTGATAACTATTTGCATTTGCAATAGCGTATTAGCGCGCCGTGGGAAGCGCGTCTTTCACAACACATGTCGAAGAGAGCTTATTCAGCTAGCGACGGAGTGCCTTTGCCCTCTTCCGGCAACATTTATGCCGCCTCCCCTCCCGGTGGGAAGGGGCGTTTGGGGAACGTGGCGACAAAAAAGCAGGAATAACAATGAATAACAGGATCAAATCCCTGGCCTTGCTGGTCAATCTGGGAATTTACGGGGTTGCTTTTCCGTTAAGCGCAGCGGAAACCGCCACCGACGATAAAAACAGCGCCGCGGAAGAGACCATGGTGGTCACCGCCGCCGAGCAGAACCTGCAGGCGCCGGGCGTCTCCACCATCACCGCCGATGAGATCCGCAAGCGTCCGCCGGCGCGCGACGTCTCGGAGATCATTCGCACCATGCCGGGGGTCAACCTGACCGGCAACTCCACCAGCGGCCAGCGCGGCAATAACCGCCAGATTGATATCCGCGGCATGGGCCCGGAAAACACCCTGATCCTGATCGACGGCAAGCCGGTCACCAGCCGCAACTCTGTGCGTCTCGGCTGGCGCGGCGAGCGCGACACCCGCGGCGACACCAGCTGGGTGCCGCCGGAGATGATCGAACGCATCGAAGTGATTCGCGGCCCGGCCGCCGCCCGCTACGGTAACGGCGCCGCCGGCGGCGTGGTGAATATCATCACCAAAAAAACCGGCGATGAGTGGCACGGCTCCTGGAACACCTATATGAACGCCCCGGAGCACAAAGACGAAGGCTCCACCAAGCGCACCAACTTCAGCCTCAGCGGCCCGCTGGGCGGCGATTTCAGCTTCCGCCTGTTCGGTAACCTCGACAAAACGCAGGCCGACGCCTGGGACATCAACCAGGGTCATCAGTCCGAACGCACCGGGATCTATGCCGACACCCTGCCGGCCGGGCGCGAAGGGGTAAAAAATAAAAACATCGATGGTCTGGTGCGCTGGGAATTCGCCCCGATGCAGTCGCTGGAGTTTGAGGCCGGCTACAGCCGCCAGGGGAACCTCTATGCCGGCGACACTCAGAACACCAACTCCAACGACCTGGTGAAAGAGAACTACGGCAAAGAGACCAACCGTCTGTACCGCAACACCTACTCGGTCACCTGGAACGGCGCCTGGGACAACGGCGTGACCACCAGCAACTGGGCGCAGTACGAACGCACCCGCAACTCGCGCAAAGGCGAAGGTCTGGCCGGGGGTACCGAGGGGATCTTCAACAGCAACCAGTTCACCGATATCGATCTGGCGGATGTGATGCTGCACAGCGAAGTCAGCATCCCGTTCGACTATCTGGTTAATCAGAACCTGACGCTGGGCAGCGAGTGGAACCAGCAGCGGATGAAGGATAATGCCTCCAATACCCAGGCGCTGTCGGGAGGAGAAATTCCGGGCTACGACAGCACCGGCCGCAGCCCGTACTCGCAGGCGGAGATCTTCTCCCTGTTCGCTGAGAACAACATGGAGCTGACCGACACCACCATGCTGACCCCGGCGCTGCGTTTCGATCACCACAGCATCGTCGGCAACAACTGGAGTCCGTCCCTTAACCTGTCCCAAGGGCTGTGGGACGACTTCACGCTGAAGATGGGCATCGCCCGCGCCTATAAAGCGCCGAGCCTGTATCAGACCAACCCGAACTACATTCTCTACAGCAAAGGCCAGGGCTGCTACGCCAGCAAAGACGGCTGCTATCTGCAGGGGAATGAAGATTTAAAAGCCGAGACCAGCATCAACAAAGAGATTGGCCTTGAGTTTAAACGCGACGGCTGGCTGGCGGGCGTGACCTGGTTCCGCAACGATTACCGCAACAAGATTGAGGCAGGCTATGCTCCGGTCTATCAAAACGGTAAAGGTACCGATCTCTACCAGTGGGAAAACGTGCCGAAAGCGGTAGTGGAAGGCCTGGAAGGCACGCTCAACGTCCCGGTGAGCGAGACCGTCAACTGGACCAACAACATCACCTATATGCTGCAGAGTAAGAACAAAGAGACCGGCGATCGTCTGTCGATTATCCCGGAATACACGCTAAACTCCACGCTGAGCTGGCAGGTACGCGATGATGTTTCGCTGCAATCGACCTTTACCTGGTACGGCAAACAGGAGCCGAAGAAGTACAACTATAAGGGTCAACCGGTTACCGGCAGCGAGAAGAACGAGGTCAGCCCCTACAGCATCCTCGGCCTGAGCGCGACCTGGGACGTCACCAAATACGTTAGTCTGACCGGCGGCGTGGATAACGTCTTCGACAAGCGCCACTGGCGCGCGGGCAACGCCCAGACCACTGGGGGTGCCACCGGCACGATGTACGGCGCCGGCGCCGAGACCTACAACGAATCGGGCCGCACCTGGTACCTGAGCGTCAACACCCACTTCTGATAGCGGGTTCTCCCTGCCCCGCCCTTGCAGGATAAAGGGCGGGGACAACCACGGTATTCTTGCCCTATGCGCATCCATCACGCCACCCTGCCGCTGGCCGGCTATACGCTGCAGCAGATCGATTTCGACCCGGCGACTTTCCAGCCTGAAGATCTGTTGTGGCTGCCCTACCACGCCAGCCTGAGCGGCTGGGGCCGCAAGCGGCAGGCGGAGCACCTGGCCGGGCGCATCGCCGCGGTGTACGCCCTGCGCGAGGTCGGGGAAAAACAGCCTCCCGCCATCGGCGATCGGCGCCAGCCGCTGTGGCCCGCGCCCTGGTTCGGCAGCATCAGCCACTGCGGCCAGCGCGCGCTGGCGGTAGTGACTGACCGGCCGGTGGGGGTCGATATCGAGCGCCGGTTTACGCCACCGCTGGCGGCGGAGCTGGAGAGCAGCATTATCAACGAGGTGGAAAAAAAGGTGCTGTTACACAGCGGCCTGCCCTTCCCGCTGGCGCTGACGCTGGCGTTTTCGGCGAAAGAGAGTGGGTTTAAGGCGACGCCGACGGCAAGCCAGCGCGCGCTGGGGTTCGACGACTTTCAGATCGTGGAGGTAACGGCAAGCACCGTAGCGCTGCGGTTTGCGGGGCAACGCTATCCGCTGCACTGGACCGCGTCGGAGGAGCAGGTCATCACGCTTTGCGCATTGCAGCAGTAAACGCCCGCGCGCTTCACGCGACGGGCGTTCAGGCCATCAGCCCCTGTTTTGCACCCGGGCGACGATGGCGGCGGCATCAAACCCGTGGTACTGGCGCATCCAGCCGCGATCGGCGGCGGCGGCGTACTCCCCGTCCGGGATCCCCAAGCGCTGTAGAGTCATGCCCACGCCGGCTTCCGCCAGCACCTCCGCCACCAGGCTGCCCAGACCGCCGTTGACGTTATGCTCTTCGACGGTGATCACCGAGCCGCACGGCCGAAGCGCCGCCAGCAGCGCCGCGGTATCGCAGGGGCGGATCGACGGCACGCTGACCACTTTCGCCTGAACGCCGAGGTCGGCAAGCCGCTGCGCTGCCTCCACCACCTCATGCACCGTCGAACCGGTGGCCACCAGCGCGACGTCCTCGCCTTCGCGCAGGGTCAGCACGGCGCCGGGAACAAAGCGATACGACTCGTCAAGCAGCTCCGGCAGCGCCTTGCCATCGAGGCGAATATAGACCGGGCCCTGATAAGCAAGGGCATAGTCGATAATCTGCCGACATTCGCGCGGCGTGGAGGGGGCGAAGATCTGGATATTGCCGAAGCCGCGCATCACCGCCAGATCGTCAATCGCATGGTGGGTGCTGGCCAGCGGACCGTAGCTGGCCCCGGCGTTAAGGCCAAACAGCTTCACGTTGGTGTTGTTGTAACAGACATCCACTTTGATTTGCTCATTGGCCCGCGAAATGAGAAACGGCGCGGCGTTACAGGTCACCGCCACTTTGCCGCCCAGCGCCAGACCAGCGGCGGTGCCGACCATACTCTGCTCAGCGATGCCGACGTTCACCAGCCGGCCGGGAAACTGCTTAATAAAGGGGGCGATTTTGGCCGTCGACGTGGAGTCGGCCACCACCGGCACCAGATCGACACCGCTTTCCACGGCGGCGATAAAGGCCTCGACCATGACGTTAGCCAGGTGTTCTGCATTACTCATCTTTCAGTTCCTCCAGCGCCAGAGCGATCTCTTCACCTTTCGGCACCCGGTGGTGCCACTCCGGGCGCCCCTGGATAAAGGAGATCCCCGCGCCTTTCGTGGTATTGGCAATAATGACGTTTGGTTTACCCTTCTGCTGCAGCCCCTCGATGGCTGCGACCACCGAGGCCATGTCGTTCCCCTGGCATTCGCTGACCGCCATGCCGAAGGCGCGCCATTTGTCGGCCAGCGGATCGGTATTCATGATTTCGCGCGTCGGCCCGGCCAGCTGGAGATTGTTCTTATCATTAATAATGACCAGGTTATCCAGACCGTAATGCGCCGCTGCCAGAGCGGCTTCCCAGTTGCTGCCTTCCGCCAGTTCGCCGTCGCCAGTGATCAAAAAAATGCGGCGGGTGCTGTTGCTTTTCTTCGCGGCCAGCGCCAGCCCCACCGCAACAGGCAAACCGTGGCCCAGCGCGCCGGTGTTCAGCTCAATACCCGGCGTTTTCTGCCGCACCGGGTGGCCCGGGAGATGAGAATTAGCATGCTGGTAGGTCTCCAGCCACTCGACCGGGAAGAAGCCGGCCTCCGCCAGGACGCAGTAGTAGCAGCCCACCGCGTGGCCTTTCGACTGGATATAGATATCGCGCTGCGGGTCGTCGAGCCGATCCGGCGCGACGTTGAGAACGCGGAAATAGAGTGCGGTTAACAATTCGACCTGCGAGAGGTCGGCCCCGGTGTGGCCGCCGGCCGGACTATTGGCGTTTAAGCGCACTATGTGGCGCCGCACCGCGCGGGCTTTACGCTCCAGCGTCTGAATATCAAATCTGTAGGGATTCATTTCACACCTCTGAATTTATTTTCAGCATGGAATATTTATTCCAGCAAGAACTAAAAAAACCAGATATCCCTATGCCGGGTGGTAAGCCTTCTGCCACAGCGCCCTACTCAGGAACATTCTGCCTCCCGCTCCGGACTTAGCCCGGAGAAACACGTTGACTTGGAATCGCCTTGAATATATATTCAATGATGATTCTTTATTCGATTATGACCTGGCTGTTTTGTTTTTGTCCATAGTCGATTTTGAGGATTGGCAAAAGTTAGATGCCTGTCACACTTAAGTGTGATTTTTTTTCGCGTATGATAGAAGCCTCTATACCCTAAATAAAATGGCTGTCGCTAAGCGTCTGAACACAGGCGATAAATGATTTTCGAGGATTAATATGGCTAAGCAGGATGAACAACGGCTATTGGTTAAGATTGCCACGCTTTACTACCTGGAAGGACGAAAGCAGTCTGATATCGCCCAACTTCTCTCGCTCTCACAGTCATTTGTCTCCCGCGCCATTACCCGCTGCCAGAAAGAGGGCGTCGTCAAAATCAGCGTCGTACAGCCGTCAAACATTTTTCTGAAGCTCGAAAAAGGGCTTGAGGATCGCTACGGTCTTAAGCAGGCGGTGGTGGTGGATACCGAGGAAGAGGCCAGCGATCACACCATTAAGCGGGCGATTGGCTCCGCCGCCGCCCACTACCTGGAAACCCGTCTGCGGCCAAAAGATCTGATTGGCGTCTCCTCCTGGAGCTCAACCATTCGCGCGATGGTCGATGAAGTTCATGCGCAGAATCTGAAGGCCAGCGGCGTGATCCAGCTGCTCGGCGGCGTCGGGCCCAACGGTAACGTGCAGGCGACGATTCTTACCCAGACCCTCGCCCAGCGCCTGAACTGCGACGCCTGGCTGCTGCCGTCGCAGAGCATTGAGGGATCCATGGAGGAGCGCAACCGGCTGCTGGCCAGCAAGGACGTCGCGGACGTAGTGTCGCGCTTTGACGAGGTGGATATCGCCATCGTCGGCATCGGCATTCTCGAACCCTCCCAGCTGCTGAAAACCTCCGGGAACTACTATCACGAAGATATGCTGCAGGTGCTGGCGGCGCGCGGAGCGGTGGGCGATATCTGCCTGCACTACTACGACAAAAACGGCCATCCGGTGTTACGCGATGATGAAGATCCGGTGATCGGCATGGCGCTGGAGAAGGTCAAAAAATGCCCGAACGTGGTCGCGCTGGCCGGCGGCACTGACAAAGTCGCGGCCATCAAAGGCGCCCTCACCGGCGGCTACATTGACGTTTTAATCACCGATTATCCTACCGCCCGCATGCTGGTCAGCGACTAACCTGCCGCGCTGTTTTTCCTCTCTGCCGCCCTGACGCGCTTTTTTAGCCTCAGGGCTGGCCCTGTTAATGCATTGAAATTAAATGATTTAATCTACCACTCCAGCCGCCTGCCGCCGCTTTCGCCGATCGGCGAAATGTGATTGCCAGCACAATTGATGATTTTTCCGGTAGCCCGTCACCGGGTTTGTGGCTTAAGGTATCAAATAAATAATCACTATCGAATATATATTCAGTGATTAAGAAGATGATAACGAAATGTCACATCATGGCCTGCGTAAACGCATGAGACGGTGGAAGATATCCCGTCTCCGCTGTTCCAGGACACCGGGTGACCGAGGAGAGCACGATGCAGGCGACAGCAAAAGAGTTCATCATCGCCCTGGATGAAGGCACCACCAACGCCAAAGCGGTGGTGCTGGATAGCCGGGGCAAGGTTATCGTCAAATTCTCGCAGCCGCTGGCGCTCCAAACGCCGCGCGACGGCTGGGTGGAGCAGTCGGGCGAGGCGCTGGTGGCCGCCTCGCTGGCGGTGATCGCCAGCGCGGTGGCCCACGTCGGCGCGGAAAACGTCGCCGCGCTGGCCATCAGCAACCAGCGGGAAACCGCCATCGGCTGGTATCGCGACAGCGGCGAACCGATTAACGCAGCCATTACCTGGCAATGCACCCGCAGCGCCGCGTTCTGCGACACGCTGCGTCACGATCGTCAGGAACAGCGTATTAAACAGGCCACCGGCCTGCCGATCGCCCCGCTATTCTCGGCCTCCAAAATGCGCTGGCTGCTGGATGCGACTGCCGATGGCCGCCTGCGCGCCGAACGCGGCGAGATTTGCCTCGGCACTATCGACAGCTGGCTGCTGTGGAATCTGACCGCCGGAGAAGCCTTCTGCTGCGACTACTCCAATGCCGCCCGCACCCAGTTGTTGAATCTGCACCGCGGCGAGTGGGACGACGAGATGCTGGCGCTGTTCGGCATTCCGCGCGCGGCGTTGCCGGACATTAAACCGTCGAGCGGCCTCTTCGGCCATACCAAAGGGCTGGCCGCCATTCCGGACGGTATTCCCATTATGGCGATGATCGGCGACTCCCACGCGGCGCTGTTCGGCCACGCGCTCGGCGAAGCGGGCTGCGTGAAAGCCACCTACGGCACCGGTTCATCGGTGATGGCGCCAGTCAAATCGGCGCAGTGCGATATCGAGGCGCTGGCGACCACTGTCGCCTGGCACGATGGCGACCAGCTGGTGTGGGGTCTGGAGGGTAATATTCCCCACACCGGCGATGCCGTCGCCTGGATGGCGGACAGCACTGGCCTGAGCGAGCTCTCTGCCGCCGAGCTGGCCCATGAGCTGAACACCCTTCCCGCCTCCGTTGATTCGACCCTCGGGGTGTACTTCGTGCCGGCGCTGACCGGCCTCGGCGCCCCCTGGTGGGACGATAGCGCCCGCGGCGTGATCTGCGGCCTGAGTCGCGGGGTGAAACGCGCGCATCTGATCCGCGCGGCGCTGGAGTCCATCACCTATCAGATTGCCGACGTGGTGGTGGCGATGCGTCAGCATGAGGAGTTCACCCTGACGGCGCTGATGGTGGACGGCGGGCCGACCAACAATGACTGGCTGATGCAATACCAGGCCGATCTGCTCGGCTGCCCGGTGATGCGCAGCGACGTGCCGGAGCTGTCCGCCATCGGCGCGGCGTTGCTGGCCCGCAAAGCGCTCCATCCCGGGTCGACCGCCGATCTGCAGGCCTTCTTAACCGAACACAGCGCCTTTCAGCCCGACATGGCCCGCCACCAGCGCTTACAAACGCGCTGGCAGGAGTGGCGCCATGCGGTCGACCGAACATTATGGAAACCGGACTCGCCAGCCTGACCGCCAGACTGCGCGACAACACGCATTCACTTATCACAGGAGAAACCCGGCCCATAACGATATCGCTATCCCCGAATACATCAGGGGAAATTTCAGACCGTAAAAGCCTGCCCGCTCAGGGGCTCATTTGTTCGAATATAAAAATACAGGAACAGAGTCATGAAATTACGTATAACCCTTTTAACCGCTGCTACCCTGACCGCCTTCTCCTTTGCCGCGCACGCCGCGGAGAAAGGCACCATTATGATCATGGTCAACTCGCTGGATAACCCGTATTACGCCTCGGAAGCCAAAGGCGCCAGCGAAAAAGCCCAGGCGCTCGGCTATAAAACCACCGTGCTGTCGCATGGCGAAGATGTCAAAAAGCAGAATGAGCTTATCGACACCGCCATTGGTAAAAAGGTGCAGGGCATTATTCTTGATAACGCCGACTCCACCGCCAGCGTCGCCGCCATTGAAAAGGCCAAAAAAGCCGGCATTCCGGTGGTCTTAATTAACCGTGAAATTCCGGTTGATGATGTGGCGCTGGAACAAATTACCCACAATAACTTCCAGGCCGGCTCCGAGGTCGCCAACGTCTTCGTCGAGAAGATGGCGGAGAAAGGCAAATACGCCGAGCTGACCTGCAACCTCGCCGATAATAACTGCGTCACCCGTTCTAAATCTTTCCATCAGGTCATTGACCAGTATCCGGATATGGTCAGCGTGGCGAAACAGGATGCCAAAGGCACCCTGATCGACGGCAAGCGCATCATGGACAGCATTCTGCAGGCTCACCCGGACGTGAAAGGCGTGATCTGCGGCAACGGGCCGGTCGCCCTCGGCGCGATTGCAGCGCTGAAAGCGGCCAACCGTAGCGATGTGATCGTCGTCGGCATCGACGGCAGCAACGATGAGCGCGACGCCGTGAAAGCCGGCACCCTGCAGGCGACCGTGATGCTGCAAGCGCAGGCCATCGCCGCTCAGGGCGTCACCGATCTGGATAATTACCTGCAAAAAGGCGAAAAGCCGGCCAAACAGCGCGTGATGTTCCGCGGCATTCTGATTACCCAGGATAACGCCGATAAAGTCCAGGATTTCAACATTAAGTCCTGAGTTCGGGTGGTTGCGCCCCCGCGGGGGCGCAGAGGAGAGCATTATGTTTAAGAAAACCTGTCTGACGCTAGCCGTACTGGCGCTTGGGGGCTGTCGCATCGTCTCGCAGCAGGAGCTGGCAGATCTGAAATCGCCGCCCAACCCGCATATGGCGAACATGGATAAAACCTGGCAGCAGAGCATCGTACCCCAGGTGGTGGCGAAAGCGCGCCCGGCGGCGGAACTGATGAGCGCGCTCAAGGCGGCAAAAGATATCGATAGCGCCTGCAAAGCCCTTGGCTACCGCGCGCAGGACGAAAACCCCTGCATCTTCTACGTCAAGGTTTCAGGTACTGTCAGCAAGCTCGATACCGCCTCGCGCAGCGGCAAGATGACCCTGTCCGACGCCAGCGTCGGCAATGTGACGGTGCAAATTGGCCCCACCCTGCGCGGCACCCAGCTGCGCGACGGCTACAGCGGCGCCAGCTATCAGGACTTTAACGACCAGGTGCTGTTCGGCGAGTACAGCAAGAATATCAACAGCCAGGCGGTCAAAATGATTCAGACAGCCAACGTCAAAACCGGCGACAGCGTAGACGTGTACGGCGTCTTCTCGGCGTGGGATATTCCGCCAACCCTCCCGGAAATTACCCCGGCGAAAATCGTTCACGCGGGGGGGCAATAATATGGCGCCGCACGATCTCGTCGCTCCCCAGCCCGTTGAGTCTGAAGTGATTATCGAAACTCGCGGCCTGTCGCGCGTCTATCCCGGCGTGACCGCCCTGGATAATGTCAATTACCGGGTCTATCGAAATAAGGTCAACGTGCTGATCGGAGAAAATGGTGCGGGTAAATCCACCATGATGAAAATGCTTGCCGGTGTGGAAACGCCCTCCTCCGGGCAAATTATTCTCGATGGCGAGGCGGTGACTTTAAACTCTACCCATCAGGCAGAGAAATTCGGCATCAGCATTATTTTCCAGGAACTGAATTTATTTCCCAATATGAATGTGATGGACAACATCTTCATGGCAAATGAATTCTTTCAGAAAGGACGCATCAACGAAAAATATCAGTACGCGCTGGCCAAATCGCTGCTGGAGCGACTGGAGCTGGATGTCGATCCCTACACCCCGCTGGGCGAACTCGGTATCGGCCACCAGCAATTAGTCGAGATTGCCCGCGCGCTGTCGAAAGACACCCGGGTGCTGATCATGGACGAACCCACCTCGGCGCTGAGCCAGTCTGAGGTGAAAGTGCTGTTCAAGGTGATCGCGCAGCTTAAGCGCCGCGGCGTGACCATTATCTATATCTCGCATCGCCTCGAAGAGCTGATGGAGATCGGCGACCACATCACCATTTTCCGCGACGGCCGCTTTATCAGCGAGCGTCACGTCAGCGACGCCAGCGTGCCGTGGATCATCGAGCAGATGGTCGGCGATAAGAAAAAACATTTCGATTATCAACCGGCGCCAAAAGGCAACGCGGTGCTTGACGTCAAGGGACTGACCGCGCTGCATCCCAGCGGCGGCTACAAGCTTAATGACGTCACCTTCACCCTCAGCAAAGGCGAAGTGATCGGTATTTACGGCCTGCTGGGGGCCGGACGCACCGAGCTGTTCAAAGGCCTGGTAGGCCTGATACCCTGCCAGCGCGGCGAGGTGCACCTCAATGGCGAAAGCATCGGCAAAGCACGCTTTCAGCAGCGTCTGAAAAAAGGGCTGGCGCTGGTGCCGGAGGACCGCCAGGGCGAAGGCGTGGTGCAGATGATGTCGATTCAGGCCAACATGACGCTCTCTGATTTCAGCCTGCAGGGTTTTCGCCGCGCCTGGCGCTGGTTGAATCCGCAAAAAGAAGAGACCTGCGTGAAAGCGATGATCCAGCAGCTGGCGATCAAGGTCAGCGACGCCAATTTGCCCATCACCTCGCTGAGCGGCGGCAATCAACAAAAAGTGGTGCTGGGTAAAGCGCTGATGACCCAGCCGCAGGTGGTGTTCCTCGACGAACCGACGCGCGGCATCGACGTCGGTGCGAAAACCGACGTCTATCACCTGATCGGCAAAATGGCCCAGCAGGGGCTGGCGGTGATGTTTTCATCTTCTGAACTGGATGAGGTGATGGCCCTGGCCGACCGCATCCTGGTGATGGCCGATGGCCGCATTACCGCCGATCTACCGCGCCATGCGGTGACCCGCGAACAGTTAATCGCGGCTTCAACACCTCAAGATTAATCAGGCTGGAATCCATCATGAACCAGAAATATATGATTTATATGTACCTGCTGAAGGCCCGCACCTTTATCGCCCTGCTGCTGGTGATCGCATTCTTCAGCGTGATGGTACCCAACTTCCTGACCGCCTCTAACCTGCTGATCATGACCCAGCACGTGGCGATCACCGGTCTGCTGGCCATCGGCATGACGCTGGTCATTCTCACCGGCGGCATTGATTTGTCCGTCGGCGCGGTGGCGGGGATCTGCGGCATGGTGGCAGGCGCGCTGCTGACCAACGGCCTGCCGCTGTGGAACGGCGACATCCTCTTCTTTAACGTCCCGGAAGTGATCCTCTGCGTGGCGATCTTCGGCGTGCTGGTCGGTCTGGTCAACGGCGCGGTGATCACCCGCTTCGGCGTGGCGCCGTTTATCTGCACCTTAGGCATGATGTACGTCGCCCGCGGCTCCGCGCTGCTGTTTAACGACGGGAGCACCTACCCGAATCTCAACGGCATGGAAGCGCTGGGCAACACCGGTTTCGCCACCCTCGGCTCCGGCACCCTGCTCGGCGTCTATCTGCCCATCTGGCTGATGATCGGCTTCCTGGTGCTGGGCTACTGGCTGACCACCAAAACGCCGCTTGGCCGCTACATCTACGCCATCGGCGGCAACGAGTCCGCCGCCCGCCTCGCCGGCGTGCCGATTGTGAAAGCGAAAATATTCGTCTATGCCTTCTCCGGCCTGTGCGCGGCCTTTGTCGGCCTGATCGTCGCATCACAGCTGCAAACCGCGCACCCGATGACCGGCAACATGTTTGAGATGGACGCCATCGGCGCCACCGTGCTCGGCGGCACTGCGCTGGCCGGCGGCCGTGGTCGGGTAACCGGCTCGATTATCGGCGCCTTCGTCATCGTCTTCCTTGCCGACGGCATGGTGATGATGGGCGTCAGCGATTTCTGGCAAATGGTGATTAAAGGCGTGGTGATCGTCACCGCCGTGGTCGTCGACCAGTTCCAGCAGAAGCTGCAGAGCAAGGTCATCCTGATGCGCCGCCATGAGGAGAAACTGGCCGCCATCCCCCCCAACGGCGCCACCTCCAGCTAACCGGCAACGATTCATATCTTCCGCCGGGCCTGGTGCCCGGCTCAGCGAAAGGGAACAACATATGCAACGAGATTTCCAGAACAAAACGGTGGTGATCACCGGCGCCTGCCGCGGCATCGGCGCGGGTATTGCCGAGCGCTTCGCCCGCGACGGCGCGAACCTGGTAATGGTTTCCAACGCCGAACGGGTTCATGAGACCGCCGAAACCCTGCGTCAGCGCTATCAGGCGGACATTTTATCGCTGCAGGTCGATGTGACCGACGAAGCGCAGGTGCAGGGGCTGTATGAGCAGGCCGCCGCCCGCTTCGGCACCATTGACGTCTCGATTCAGAACGCCGGGGTGATCACCATCGATTACTACGACCGGATGCCAAAAGCCGATTTCGAAAAAGTGCTGGCGGTCAACACCACCGGCGTCTGGTTGTGCTGCCGCGAGGCGGCCAAATATATGGTGAAACAGAATCACGGCAGCCTGATCAACACCTCATCCGGTCAGGGGCGCCAGGGCTTCATCTATACCCCGCACTATGCCGCCAGCAAAATGGGCGTGATCGGCATTACCCAAAGCCTGGCTCATGAGCTGGCGCCGTGGAATATCACCGTCAACGCCTTCTGTCCGGGCATTATTGAAAGCGAAATGTGGGATTACAACGACCGCGTGTGGGGCGAAATTCTCAGCACCGAGCAGAAGCGCTACGGCAAAGGCGAGCTGATGGCGGAGTGGGTCGAAGGCATTCCGATGAAGCGCGCCGGCAAGCCGGAAGACGTCGCCGGGCTGGTGGCGTTTCTCGCCTCCGACGACGCCCGCTATCTCACCGGACAGACCATTAACATCGATGGCGGTTTGATTATGTCGTAATCCCCGCAGGTTAGCGGGCCCCATCGCCTGAATAAGGCGTCCCGCATTGGCGCCCCCCGGGACGGCCCCCGGTGGCGCTTCGCTTACCGGGGCTACGTAACACCGCCGAAAGTAGCCCGGATAAGGCGCGCTGCGCCGCTATCCGGGAAACAGGCCCCCGACGTTCGACACTATATATTGAAGAGAATAATCATTATGATCGGTAAAGACTTTGCACAACAGCTGTTTAGCCTGCGGGATCGCGTCGCCTTTGTCACCGGCGCCGGCAGCGGCATTGGCCAGACCATCGCCTGCAGTCTCGCCAGCGCCGGCGCACGGGTGGTCTGTTTTGATCTTCGCGACGACGGCGGGCTGGCGGAAACGGTCAGTCATATTGAATCCATTGGTGGCCAGGCCTGCGCCTACACCGGCGATGTCCGCCAGCTGGCCGACCTGCGCGCCGCCGTCGCGCTGGCCAAAAGCCACTTTGGCCGCCTCGACATCGCCGTTAACGCCGCCGGGATCGCCAACGCCAATCCGGCGCTGGAGATGGAGAGCGAGCAATGGCAGCGGGTGATCGATATCAATCTCACCGGGGTGTGGAATTCCTGCAAAGCGGAAGCGGAGCTGATGCTGGAGTCCGGCGGCGGGTCGATTATCAACATCGCCTCGATGTCGGGGATTATCGTTAACCGCGGCCTCGACCAGGCGCATTACAACTGCTCCAAAGCCGGCGTGATCCATCTGTCGAAAAGCCTGGCGATGGAGTGGGTGGCCAAAGGGATCCGCGTCAATTCCATCAGCCCGGGATATACCGCCACGCCGATGAATACCCGCCCGGAGATGGTGCACCAAACCCGCGAGTTTGAAAGCCAGACGCCGATGCAGCGGATGGCGAAGGTGGAAGAGATGGCCGGCCCGGCGCTGTTCCTCGCCAGCGACGCCGCCTCGTTCTGCACCGGCGTAGACCTGGTGGTCGACGGCGGGTTTGTCTGCTGGTGATCATTTCCTGCTTCAGGGCGCCACGCTGCGGCGCCCCTCTCCATCCCCGCCGTTAAGCCAGAGGATACTGTTGAAACGCCGGCAGCGCCTCCCCCTTCTGCGCCAGCGCGCGAATATGCGCAAACTCCGCTGCCGGCACCACCGCCGGGATCATCAACTGGATAAAGGACCAGACCACCGTGCTGGTGACCATCACCTGGTCCGGATGCGCGGCGACAGCGCGGTCTGCCAGCCGGGCGTCCCATTCCCGACAGGCGGCAAGCAGCTGGCCGGTCACCCGGGCTATCCACGGCTGATGCTGCTTCTCTTCCGGCCGCAGACGGTGCTCATAAACATGCTGGACCGCTTTTTCACTGGCGGCGAGGATCACCCCCAGCAGGTGCAGGTCGTGGGCCAGCGCCTCGGGATGAGCGGGAAGTAGCCGACGCCCGGCGGGGTTGGCCGTTTCGAAATAATGGAGGATCAGCGTGGAGTCCATCAGCTGCGTCCCGTTATCAAGAATCACCGTCGGCGCCTTGACCACCGGATTAATACGGGAGAATTCGTCAAAGCCGCTAAAGACCGATAGCGGCAGGCTCTCAAATTCCACGCCATAGAGCGCCAGAGAAACCGCCACGCGTCTTACATAAGGTGAATCCATCATACCAATGAGTTTCATCGTCACTCCTGCCTGCGATAAAGGGGTTGCTGGCTTACCTTACTGGAAAACCCGCCCCGCGAATATCAGGGGATGCTTACCGCAATGGTTAGGAAAACTAACAAACTGGCGCCACGGGGTAGTTCGCCGGTCTCCCCTGTGCTATACCGACTGAGACAGCCTGCATCCCCTCGACAGCCTGTTCGTAGCGGCTATAAAACCCGCTAACCCGGTAGTAACGTTAACGTATCGACTCCTTGACCAGAGAGATCACCATGGCAGATTTTCCCCCTGTCGCCAGCCTGCGCAGCTTTGAGGCGGTGGCGCGCCTCGGCAGCGTGACGCAGGCCGCCCACGAAATGAGCGTGACCCATTCGGCGGTCAGCCAGCACATCAAACAGCTGGAAGCCCTGGTCGGCGTCTCACTGTTTGTCCGCCACGGCCGCGGGGTGCGCATCACGGAAGAGGGGCGGCTCTATGCCCTGCAAATCCGCGAGGCGTTACAGCACATCGCCGACGCCACGCGGATGGTGCAGATAAAACCCCGCACGATGGAACTGACCCTGGCGACCCTCCCCTCCTTTGGCTGCCACTGGCTGCTGCCGCGGCTGGCGCGCTTTCAGGCGCGACATCCGCAGATCGCGGTGCGCCTGCTGACCAGTCTGGCGGTAGTCAACCTGCAGCAGGAGGGTATCGATCTGGCCATTCGCATGGGGCAAGGCGACTGGGAGGGGATGGAAAGCCGGCATCTGTTTGCCGATGAACAGCTGGTGGTGGCCGCGCCGCACTATCGCGGCGGCGACCTGCCGACCACCCCGCAGGCGATCGCCGCCAGCGATATCGTTTTTTCCATGGAGTCGTGGCACGCCTGGTGCAGCCAGGCGGGGCTGGAAAAGATCATCGTCCCCGCGGGCCTGCGCCTGAACGACTCCAACCTGGTGCTGGAGGCGGTTCGCCTGGGGGCCGGCGTGGCGCTGGAGCGGCGCTCGCTGGTGGCGGGAGCCATAGCCCGCGGCGAGCTGGTGCAGCTCACCGCCGTCACCGTCCCCTACCCCTGGCACTACTGGCTGACCGTCTCCCCGCAGGCGGAGAACCGGCCGGAAATCGCCCGGTTCATCGCCTGGCTGGAAGAGGAGATCGTCCTCTGGCGCCAGCAGATCAGCGCTTAGCCTTCGGCCGATGGCGGCAGGCCCGCCCGGGCGGCGTGCTCCTGGGAGAGACGCCAGAAATCGTGCCCGGCAGGATACTGATAAAGTCGCAGGGAGAACTGCCCGGCCACCGCGGTAATGTACTCAAATATCGCCGACTGGGTGTTTTCGTAGTCTTTCCACAGCGTCGAGGAGGTGAAGCAGTAAATCTCCAGTGGGATACCCGACGGCGACGGTTTCAGCGTTCTCGCCACAATGTACATCTCCTTAATAATATCCGGCCGCTCGGCGAGATAGTGCATCAGGTAGTGGCGAAACAGAGTCAGGTTGGTCAGGCCGTTATCGACAAACCAGCGGTCCGCCACGCCGCCGGGATCCCGGCCGTCAAGCAACGTGGTCAAAGGCTCATTCACCCCGCGGATGGCCAGCATCGAGGAGAGCATCTCCTGGTCGAGAAAACGCACCGAGTGCTGATCGATGGCGATACTGCGCATGATCCGCCGCGCCCCGGAGGAGAACATCGCCTGCCAGTTGGTATAGGTCTCGGTGAGGAAATTCTTGGTGGGAATACGGGAGATGGTATTGTCCCAGTTGCGGATGGTAATGGTGTGCAGCGCGATATCCGTCACCTCGCCGCTGAGGTTCTTGTCAGGCATTTCAATCCAGTCCCCCAGCTGGAGCACGTCGTTGGACGACAGCTGAACGTTCGCCACCAGCGACAGCAGGGTATGCTGGAACACGATCATCAGCACCGCCGCCACCGCCCCCAAACTGGAGATAATAATAATCGGCGATTTATTCGACATCACGGCGAGGATCATAATCGCCGCCAGGATGTGAACTAAGATTTTGCCTATCTGGATATAGCCCTTAATGGAATGATTTTTACGTTTGGTTTTTCGCAGATAAGAGCTGTTAACAATATCCAGCATCTCGTTGAAAAACACCGACATAAAAATAAAAAACAAGATCCCGCAGACGGTATTAATCGCCGTCACCAGCGATGCCGGCATCGCCGGCATAAACTGCAGAACGTAATAGACGATAATAACCGGAATGAAATTGGACAGCTTTTCGGCGATGCGTCGATCCTTCTCCAGCGGCACGTCCTGTTTATGGCTACCAAAGAAGACCTTACGCACCACTTTAATCAGCAAGAACTTGCATAAAAGGTGGGCAAATATGCCGGAGAGCAGCAGCAGAATAAGGTTAAATCCCACCGCCAGCGCCGGATTACTCTCAATAAACGTCAGTAGATGATTCACATACGCCATGCTTTATCGCCTGAATAACTATGCCATTTCGCTAACTGCTTTATCACAAGGGCATATATTGGAAAAAGTTAATCAATCCGCATCATGGCATATCGCTTAGCGTAACGTCCATGCGCGCACCGCCGCTAATCATTCACGGGATATATGTCAAAGTTTGCATTAATCATTATCTACGCTCACTATAAAGAGGCTTGTTATCAGGACGGAATAAGTCCAGGAGGAAACATGTTTAAAACGCTTACCGCTATTATCGCCTTAGCCGCCTCCGCCAGCGTTATGGCGCAAGGCGACGTCACGCTGAACAGTCTGGCCCACGATAGCGCCACCCGGGCGTCGTTTAACCAGATGGTCAAAGGCCATCAGCTGCCCGCCTGGGTGACCACCGGCGGCACCGGTTCGCCGGCGCAGACGGTGAAGCTGGGCAGCGAATCCTGGCAGGTGTTAAGCGCCTGCAAACCCCACGACTGCGGCCACGAGCGTATCGCGGTGATCTGGTCGGAGAAAAGCAAACAGATGTCAGGTGTTTACTCGGTGGTCGATGAAAAAACCGACCAGGAGAAGCTGACCTGGCTTAACGTCAGCGACGCCCTGTCCATCGATGGCAAAACCGTGCTGTTTGCCGCCCTCAGCGGTAGCCTCGACAACCATCCGGACGCCTTTAACTACCAGTAACCGCCCGTCGCCCCCGTCAGTCTTTCGCCGACGGGGGCTCCCTGGCTAGCCATCCGGGAACATCACGCTGTTCCCCGGCGCTTCCCTGTGCAAATGGATAAAGTTCAGGTGCCGCTCGTACTGGTCGAGAATATCGGTGATCACCTGCTCTTTGCTGTAGTCCATCAGGTCGTTACCCTGGCTGCCCTCCAGCAGGAAGGTCTCCAGCCGGTAATAGGTGGATTTCCCGCTGCGCGCCCGATAGGTAAAGCCCGGCACCGAGTACTGCTGCGGCCAGATCTTGTAGATAAAGTTCTGCTCGTCGCCCATGTGCACCAGCAGGTCGAGGTGGCCAAGGTTCTCCCCCTCTTCCGGCGGCAGGCTCTTCAGTTCCACCGCGGCGCCGCGCAGCCGCAGCTCCTGGGCCACTTCCTCCATCGCCGGGTAGCACACCGTCTCCATCATCTGTTTGGTATAGCGTGTGCCCGGGTAATTCATCAGCCGCGACAGGCGCTTCTTCCAGCTCAGCCGGTCCTGCAGGCCCATCGGGCGCGGGGCGGTGTCGCGGCTGGCGCTGACCCGGCGGTAATCTTCCACTTTCAGGGATTTATACAGTCCGGCCATCACGAAGAAAATCACAAAGCTGAACGGCAGCCCCATGATCACCGTGGTGTTCTGCAGCGCCGAGATGCCGTTGGTCATCAGCATCCCGAGGGTTAGCAGGCCGATAGCTACCGACCAGAAGATGCGCAGCCAGTTCGGGGCGTCGCTGTTAATGTCCTTCAGCTTCGAGGTGAAATTCCCCAGCACCAGCGCGCCGGAGTCGGCGGAGGTGACGTAGAACAGCAGACCGGTAATGGTCGCCACCGAGGCGCTAAAGGTAAACGCCGGATACTGCGCCAGCAGGCTGTAGAAGCCGCGCTCCGGGTGGAGCATCGCCTCCTCGGCAAAGGCCGCGTCGCCGTGGATGATCTCATACAGCGCGCTGTTGCCGAACACCGACAGCCACAGCAGGGTAAAGGTGAACGGAATGATCAGGGTGCCCATCACAAACTGGCGGATGGTGCGCCCGCGCGAAATGCGCGCCAGGAACAGGCCAACGAACGGCGACCAGGCCACCCACCACGCCCAGAAAAAGAGCGTCCAGTTGTTCATCCACTCTACCGGGCGGTCGAAGGCGAAGCTGTTCAGCGTCATGCCCATAAAGCGGTTGACGTAGTCGCCGACGTTGAGCACTAACGCATTGAGCAGGAAGGAGGTATCGCCCATGAACAGCACGAACAGGATCAGCCCCAGCGCGAGGGCGACGTTCAGTTCAGAGAGCACGCGGATGCCCTTGTCCACCCCGGAGGTGACCGAGATGGTGGCGATGATCACCGACAGCGCAATCAGGGCCGCTTTCGCCGCCAGCGAGTCCGGAATATCGAACAGCACGCTCAGACCGTAGTTGAGCTGCACCACGCCAATGCCGAGGGTAGTGGCGATGCCGAAGATGGTGCCGATCACCGCCGCGATATCGACGCTGTGGCCGATGGGCCCATTGATCCGTTTGCCGAAAATCGGGTACAGCGCCGAGCGGATGGTCAGCGGCAAATTATAACGATAGCTAAAGTATCCCAGCGCCATGCCCATCAGGGCATACATCGACCAGCCGGTTAAGCCATAGTGAAACAGGGTCCACACCATCGCCTGGCGCGCCGCCTCGATGGTCTGCCCCGCCCCTTCCGGCGGCTGCATATATTGCGTCACCGGCTCGGCCACGGAGAAGAACATCAGGTCGATGCCGATCCCGGCGGCGAACAGCATCGCCGCCCAGCTCAGCAGGCTGAACTCGGGCTTGGACTGCTCCGGCCCGAGCTTCACCGATCCGAAGCGCGAGCAGGCAATGCAGACGACGAAGACGATATACAGCGTCGCCGCCAGCAGATAGTACCAGCCGAAGGTTTTCGACACCCAGCCCAGGGTGCGTCCAATCCACTCGGCAGAAAAATCGCGAAAAAAGATCGTCATCAGGGAAAACAACAAAATCAGTCCGGCAGAGGTGTAAAAAACCACCGGATTGATTTTGTCCTTTTCTCTGTTTTGCGAAAGATCTGTCATCCAGTATCCCCACTGTTTTTGTAACTATTAAAATTCAATCACGTAACAATTAAGACACATTTTATATTGAACGTCCAATCAAAAACCGCTTTAATAGTTAACCAACGCTGATGAATGGAGTGGCAAAAATGCCCAAACTGGGGATGCAGCCAATCCGGCGCAGGCAACTGATCGACGCCACGCTGGACGCAATAAATGAAGTCGGAATGCACGACGCGACCATCGCGCAGATCGCCCGGCGGGCGGGCGTGTCGACGGGGATCATCAGTCACTATTTCAAAGACAAAAATGGTCTGCTGGAGGCGACCATGCGCGACATCACCAGCCAGCTACGCGACGCGGTGCTTAACCGTCTGCACGCCCTGCCGGACGGCAGCGCCGGAGAGCGTCTCCAGGCGATAGTCGGCGGCAACTTTGATGAGACGCAGATCAGCAGCGCGGCGATGAAGGCCTGGCTGGCCTTCTGGGCCAGCAGCATGCACCAGCCGATGCTCTACCGCCTGCAGCAGGTGAGCAGCCGCCGCCTGCTGTCGAACCTGGTGTACGAGTTCCGCCGCGAGCTGCCGCGCCAGCAGGCCCAGGAGGCCGGCTACGGGCTGGCGGCGCTGATAGACGGCCTGTGGCTGCGCGCCGCCCTGAGCGGCAAACCGCTGGATAAGACGCTGGCGCAGTCGCTGACCAGCCACTTCATCAGCCAGCATTTACCGACCGAATAACCGAGGAGAATTTATGTCCCGAATGGCAGAACAGCAGCTTTATATCCATGGTGGTTATACATCCGCCACCAGCGGTCGCACCTTCGAGACCATTAACCCGGCCAACGGTGAAGTCCTGGCAAGCGTACAGGCTGCCGGACGCGAGGATGTCGACCGCGCCGTCGAGAGCGCGCGGCGTGGGCAAAAAATCTGGGCGGCGATGACCGCCATGGAACGCTCGCGCATCCTGCGTCGCGCCGTCGATATCCTGCGCGAACGGAACGACGAGCTGGCAAAGCTGGAAACCCTCGACACCGGTAAAGCGTATTCCGAAACCTCAACCGTGGATATCGTCACCGGCGCGGACGTGCTGGAGTATTACGCGGGGCTGATCCCGGCGCTGGAAGGCAGTCAGATCCCCCTGCGCGAGACGTCGTTCGTCTACACCCGCCGCGAACCGCTGGGTGTGGTGGCCGGGATTGGCGCATGGAACTACCCGATCCAGATCGCTCTGTGGAAATCCGCCCCGGCGCTGGCCGCCGGCAATGCGATGATCTTCAAGCCGAGCGAAGTGACCCCGCTCACCGCCCTGAAACTTGCGGAAATCTATACCGAAGCGGGTCTGCCGGACGGCGTGTTTAACGTCCTGCCGGGTGTGGGCGCGGAGACCGGCCAGTACCTGACCGAGCATCCGGGTATCGCTAAGGTCTCCTTTACCGGCGGCGTCGCCAGCGGCAAAAAGGTGATGGCCAACGCGGCGGGCTCGTCCCTGAAAGAGGTGACGATGGAGCTGGGCGGCAAATCGCCGCTGATTATTTTCGACGATGCGGATCTCGATCTCGCCGCCGACATCGCCATGATGGCCAACTTCTTCAGCTCCGGACAGGTGTGCACCAACGGCACCCGGGTGTTCGTCCCCGCGAAGGTTAAGGCGGCGTTTGAGCAGAAAATCGTTGAGCGCGTGGGCCGCATCCGTGCGGGCGATCTGTTCGATGAACGCACCAACTTTGGCCCGCTGGTCAGCTTCCCGCACCGTGACAATGTGCTGCGCTACATCGCCAAAGGCAAAGCAGAAGGCGCGAACCTGCTGTGCGGCGGCGACGTGCTGAAGGGCGAAGGCTTTGACAACGGCGCGTGGGTGGCCCCGACCGTGTTTACCGACTGCAGCGATGAGATGACCATCGTGCGCGAGGAGATCTTCGGCCCGGTGATGTCCATCCTCACCTATGACACCGATGAAGAAGCGATCCGCCGCGCCAACGATACCGACTACGGTCTGGCGGCGGGTATCGTCACGGCCGACCTGAACCGCGCCCACAGCGCCATTCATCAGCTCGAAGCGGGTATCTGCTGGATCAACACCTGGGGGGAATCCCCGGCGGAGATGCCGGTCGGCGGCTATAAGCACTCCGGCATTGGCCGCGAGAACGGCGTGATGACCCTGCAGAGTTACACCCAGGTGAAGTCCATCCAGGTTGAGATGGGTAAATTCCAGTCCATATTTTAACCGGGAGGTTTTTTTGCAATTTGACTACATCATTATTGGCGCCGGCTCCGCCGGCAACGTTCTGGCGACACGACTGACTGAAGATCCAAACACCACCGTCCTGCTGCTGGAAGCCGGCGGCCCGGACTACCGGTTCGATTTCCGCACCCAGATGCCCGCCGCGCTGGCTTATCCGCTGCAGGGCAAGCGCTACAACTGGGCCTACGAGACCGAACCTGAGCCGTACATGAACAATCGCCGCATGGAGTGCGGACGCGGCAAAGGGCTCGGCGGCTCGTCGCTGATCAACGGCATGTGCTACATACGCGGCAACGCCCTGGACCTCGATAACTGGGCCGCCGCGCCAGGGCTGGAACACTGGAGCTATCTCGACTGCCTGCCCTACTACCGGAAAGCGGAAACCCGTGATATCGGGCCCAACGACTACCACGGTGGCGATGGCCCGGTGAGCGTCACCACGCCGAAGCCGGGCAATAATCCGCTCTTCGAGGCGATGGTTGAAGCCGGGGTGCAGGCGGGTTATCCGCGCACCGACGATCTTAACGGTTACCAACAGGAAGGCTTTGGTCCGATGGACCGCACCGTGACGCCGCAGGGCCGTCGCGCCAGCACCGCCCGCGGCTATCTCGACCAGGCGCGCGGTCGCCCCAACCTGACCATCCGCACCCATGCGCTGACCGATCATATTATTTTTGCCGGCAAGCGCGCGGTGGGCGTCGAGTGGCTGGAGGGGGAAAGCACTATCCCGTCAAAAGCGACGGCCAACAAAGAGGTACTGCTGTGCGCCGGGGCGATTGCCTCGCCGCAGATCCTGCAGCGCTCCGGCGTCGGCAATCCCGAGCTGCTCAGGCAGTTCGATATCCCGGTGGTGCACGATCTGCCCGGCGTGGGTGAGAACCTGCAGGACCATCTGGAGATGTATCTGCAATATGAATGCAAAGAGCCGGTGTCGCTCTACCCGGCGCTGCAGTGGTGGAACCAGCCGAAGATCGGCGCCGAGTGGCTGTTCGGCGGCACCGGGATCGGCGCCAGTAACCAGTTCGAAGCGGGCGGTTTTATCCGCAGCCGCGCCGAGTTCGCCTGGCCGAACATTCAGTACCACTTCCTGCCGGTGGCGATTAACTACAATGGCTCCAACGCGGTGAAAGAGCATGGCTTCCAGTGCCACGTCGGTTCGATGCGTTCTCCGAGCCGCGGCCACGTGCGCCTGAAGTCACGCGACCCGCACGCCCACCCGGCGATCCTGTTTAACTATATGTCCCATGAGCAGGACTGGCAGGAGTTCCGCGACGCCATTCGCATTACCCGGGAGATCATGAACCAGCCGGCGCTGGATAAGTATCGCGGCCGCGAAATCAGCCCTGGTATTGACTGCCAGAGCGATGCCGAGCTGGATGAGTTTGTGCGCAACCACGCCGAGACCGCATTCCACCCATGCGGGACCTGTAAGATGGGTTACGACGAGATGGCGGTGGTCGACGGCGAAGGCCGGGTCCACGGTCTGGAAGGCGTGCGGGTGATCGATGCGTCGATTATGCCGCAGATCATCACCGGCAACCTGAACGCCACCACCATTATGATCGGCGAGAAGATGGCTGACGCTATTCGCGGCCGCCAGCCGCTGCCGCGCAGCACCGCGGCGTATTATGTCGCTGGCGACGCGCCGGTTCGCCGCTAACCGTTTAGGCCACGCTTGTCCTTTCCCGTGCGGAAAGGACACTCCTCACCTTTCCAGCATCCCTTAGCGCTCAAGGCACAGCTGAATAATGCTATCAACAGCAGCATTCACCTGTTTTGCACCGGATATCAGGGTGATACTTATCGCCCTCGCCCCAGCCACCTGATACATATCGATCTGGGCGACTCGTGTGCCATGCTGCGAAATATCAAAGAAGTTTGGCGCATTCTGCTCGGGGATGATGCGCTCAACCTCATAGCCATGCGGCTTCAGGGCGCTGCGTATGCAGTCATAGCGCCAGTGCAGCCCCAGCCGATCGGATACCGAATAAGTCTGATAGATGGTTTTGTCGCCGAAGGGGTGAATGACTCCGCAGGCCACCAGCAGAACGGCAATGACTATCAAGCCAAAAATTCTCATTATATTTCCATAACATAAAGACGCACCCGACATGAGCGCTGACGCTTTGCGCAGCGGAATTTACGCTGCCAGCACTAAAAATTCAACTTTTTGTTGATAATTAAACATTGTGCGTATAACTTAATCCTGTCAGCGTATCTCCCATGGTAAAATGGCGTTCCGGGGTCGCTTCCTGACCACGATTCCAGCAGAGGATCATCCATGACATCAGAGTACACACAGCAGGTTGCACAGATCGCCGGGCCGCTTGAAGCAGCCATGGACGCCATGGCGGGAACGTTATCAGCGAATCAGGAGGTGGTGTTGCATAATCTCACTACCCCTGAACATTCCATTATCAAAATTATTAACGGTCATGTTAGCGGCAGGGGTAATGGTGATCATTTATTAGCCGGCCCGGAAAAAGATACCGGTTTTGCGCTGCTTCTGCAGAAGACGAATAACAACAAGCCGAGAACCATAAGCGATTATAAAACCGTCACCGCTTCAGGGAAAACGCTCAATAGCGCATCGACAATTTATTACAGCGAAGAGGGATATCCGCTTATCGCCTTCTGTATTAATGTCGACCCCTCGCCTTTTGAGCAAATACGCAAGAGCCTTGACGCGCTGCTGCCATCGCCGGCGGAGGCCGCAGAGGCGGTCGATCTTAATTTAGGCGGATTGATCGATCAGTCAATCCAGGAAATCATTGATAAATATTCAGTGCCGGGTAAAAAAATACAAAAAGCGCAGCGTTTGAAAATTGTCGCTGAAATGCATACGAAAGGTATTTTTAAAATGCGCGGGGGCGTGCAGCAGGCGGCTCAGGCCCTGGGGGTAACACGATATACGGTTTATAATGACCTTGAGGTGATGAATGAAAAATAATTCACAGCAGCGCATTCGCTTTTATCAGGTCGATGCTTTCTCAAAAGGCCCCTTTACCGGCAATCCCGCCGCGGTTTGTTTGCTGGAGGCGTGGCCTGAAGATAGCGTGCTGCAGCGCATTGCGACGGAAAACAACCTGTCGGAAACGGCCTTTGTTGTCAGGCAGCCTGACGGTTTCGGATTGCGATGGTTTACCCCAGCCGTCGAGGTCGATCTCTGCGGTCATGCCACGCTGGCTGCGGCCAGCGTGCTGCTCAATCAACAAGCGCGCGAACGGGTGCGTTTTTTCACCCGCAGCGGCGCGCTGGACGTCACGTTGCATGATGGAAAATATACCCTGGATTTTCCGCTGGTTGTTCCGTCACCCATCGCCGCGCCGCAAGGATTGTTCAAGGCGCTGGGACTGGCTGAAGACGCAGGTGAAACCTGGCAAGCCTCCGATATTATTGTCGTCATTGATGACGAAGCGCTGTTGGACGCGCTTAAACCCGACTTTAACGCCTTGAATGCCTTCAACACCCGTGGCGTGGTGGTCACCGCCGCATCACGGACCTTCGATTTTCGTTCTCGCTGGTTCGGTCCGCAGGTGGGAGTCAACGAAGATCCGGTCACCGGTTCGGCACATACTTTTCTGGCGCCGCTGTGGAGTGAGAAACTGGCGAAAAAAACGCTTCATGCCCAGCAAGGTGGTAACCGTAAGGGAGAACTCTTCTGCCACATCAAAGATAACGGACGTGTTGAACTCTCAGGCGAAGCCTGTCTGGTTATTGAAGGTACCTTTATTTTGTAAACCGACGAATCTATAGTTTATTTGCAAAATTATATTAGCTTAATGGCGAATTGTGATTCTCATCATCTTAAATAGGCCTCTTTAATATTTTGGTGAGAATCATTTAATAACGTCATCCGGGGTTTGCCGTTTCCAGCCCCGGAGCATTGATAATAACAGCTATTTTTATCCGTTACGTGCGAAAAGATAATAAGCGTGCTGCCTGCGCAACAGAGTCTGCGGCAGGCATAGCCAGCTTCAGCCATAAAAATGAGATTTTTAATGTTGTGTTAGCCAAAAATGCCTGAACGGGTCTTTGAATGGTTATCACTGGAATCGTTACTTTAACTCTGGGTATTAAATAACAACTAGCAAGTCGTTCATCCCGACAATATTGCCGAGAACTCACCTCTGCCGGTGTCGGAATCGGGAGCACTGACAGGGCTAACAGAGAGAATATTATGTTAACAAAACCAGATGATGAATCTAAGAAAAAGGCCACGCCCCTTGAGCGTCGTATTGTGGTTATTACGTTAGTCGCCATGTTAATACTTTATTCGGTGTTAATTATGACCCACTTTCGATAACTGGTTAGTCTGTCATATTCTGCGGCCCACCGTGGCTTTCTTACAACAGGTAGCACAATGAAAAAGTTCGTTGCAGTATTCGGTTTGGCATTATTAACGTTCACCGTTGCGGGGTGTTCCAGCGATTATGTATTAGAGAAAAAAAATGGTGAGATGATTATCACCCACGGAAAACCGGAGGTCGATGACGATACTGGGTTAATCACCTATGAGGATATCGCGGGAAATGAACATGCCATTAACCGGGATCAAATTATTCAGATGATCGAGAAATAGCCTTTGTATGGGCAGGGCTGGCGTGATGCGCTCTGCCCATTCACTTTGCAGAGTTAGCGAAACGCCTCCAGGCGTTTGATCTGCTGCCCGTCGGCAGTAAAGTTTTCCGCCGCCAGCCACGCCCGCAGCGCCGCATCGCGCGCAGGCCACTCGCCGTCGATGATGGACAGCATATCGCTGTCGCGCGTCCGCCCTTTACGCACCAGCCTCTGCCGCAGACGTCCTTCCCAGCTAAAGCCCAGCCGTTCGGCGGCGCGGCGCGAGGCGACATTCATCGAATCGCATTTCCACTCCAGCCGACGATAGCCATGGTCAAAGCCGTTCTTCAGCAGCAGCCAGACCGCTTCGGTACCCAGCGGGGTGTTTTTCATCCGTCGCGACCAGGTGACATGGCCGATCTCAACCGTGCCCATTTCCCGTTCGATCGCCATATAGCTGACGATGCCTACCGCCTGCTCGCTGCGCAGGTCAATCACCGCATACGGCACCAGGGCATCATCATTCACCTTGCCCGCGATCCAGTGGGCGGTCGCTGCCACGCTCTCCGGCCGCGTAGACGCCAGCCACGTCCAGTCGCTGTTGTCACCGAGCGCATAGGCGGCAAACAGATCCGCCGCATGACGGTCAACGTCCAGCGGCTCCAGTCGACAAAAACGGCCATTTAACGCCGTCCGTCGCAGGACTCGCGCCCCCTGCCAGCCTGGGACAAGGTCGTTCACCTGCTGGCCAAACTCATTGATTTCCGGCACACCCACCTCCTCGCAATAGACAATGCGTTATAGCAAGAAGCCCGCAGCGGAGAAAGGCGCTTCTGCGCGACCGGCAATAACCTGTCGTTCTTGATTATGCGTTTTTAGCATAAGAATATCCTTATTTTGACTTTACGCCTTTTGGCATGCGGCCTAACGTAGCGAGGCATAAAAAATTAAAATAACCATTTTTCAGGGATTGCACATGACCAAAAAACTGTTGCCTTTACTGGTACTGACGGCGCTCTCCACCGCCGCGCATGCCGCCACGCCGCCCAACACGCTGGTGGTCGCCCAGGGTCTCGACGATATCGTCAGCCTCGACCCGGCGGAAGCAAACGAACTCTCCAGCATTCAGACGGTCCCCAGCCTCTACCAGCGTCTGGTGCAGCCGGACCGCAACAACCCTGAAAAAATCGTACCGATTCTCGCCGAAAGCTGGCAGGCCGATCCGGCGGCGAAAACCCTGACCATTAAACTGAAGCCGGATGCCAAATTCGCCTCCGGTAATCCGCTGCGCCCGGAAGATGTGATTTTCTCATACACCCGCGCGGTGACGCTGAATAAATCGCCAGCGTTTATTCTCAACGTGCTCGGCTGGCAGCCGGACAACATCGCCAGCCAGCTGAAAAAAGTTGACGATCATACCCTGACGCTGCACTGGACCGCCGACGTCAGCCCGGCGGTGGCGCTGAATATTCTCTCCACTCCCATCGCCTCCATCGTTGATGAAAAACAGGTGGCGCCGAACGCGAAAAATAACGACTTCGGCAACGACTGGCTGAAGATGCACTCGGCGGGCAGCGGGGCCTATAAAATGCGCGTCTACCAGCCGCATCAGGCCATCGTGCTGGAGGCCAACGCCAGCTCCCCCACCGGCGCGCCAAAGATCAAAAGCATTATTATTAAAAACGTCCCCGACCCGGCTTCCCGCCGCCTGCTGATCCAGCAGGGGGATGCCGACGTGGCCCGCGACCTCGGCGCTGACCAGATAGCCGCCCTGCAGGATAAACCCGGCGTGAAGGTGCTGAGCATCCCGTCCGCCGAGCAAAACTACCTGGTGTTTAATACCGCCAACAGCGCCAACCCGCTGCTGAATAATCCGGCCTTCTGGGAGGCGGCGCGCTGGCTGGTCGATTATGAAGGCATCACCAAAAATCTGCTGAAAGGACAGTACTTTATTCATCAAAGCTTCCTGCCGGCCGGACTGCCGGGGGCGCTGGAGACCAATCCGTTCACCTTCAACCCGCAAAAAGCTAAGGCTATCCTCGATAAAGCGGGCATTAAGGATGCCCACTTCACCCTCGACGTGGAGAACAAACCGCCGTTTATCACCATCGCCCAGTCGCTGCAGGCCAGCTTTGCCCAGGGCGGGGTGAAGGTGGATCTGCTACCCGCCGCCGGCAGCCAGGTCTATGCCCGGGTGCGCGCGAAGCAGCATCAGGCGGCGATCCGCCTGTGGATCCCGGACTACTTTGATGCCCATTCCAACGCCAGCGCCTTTGCATGGAACGATGGTAAATCCAGCACCGTGGCCGGGCTCAACGGCTGGCAGATCCCTGAGCTGAATAAAGCCACCCTCACCGCGGTGGCGGAGCCGGACCCGGCGAAACGCCTCGACCTGTACAAAACGATGCAGGAAACCCTGCTGCAGCATTCGCCATACGTCTTTATTGACCAGGGGAAAACCCAGATCGTGGTGCGCGACAACGTGAAGGGCTATCAGCAGGGGCTGAACGCCGATATGGTCTGGTACGATAACGTCACCAAGTAAGCGGGTTATGTCACCGGGCATGGCGGCCTCGCCCTGCCCGGATGACCGTTTCGCCACCCGAGTCCGGTGGGCGTCGCGCCGCCGGGAACCATGTTGATATACCAGGAATTTCCATTTTCCATGCCATCGTTTTCCACTCATCTTACCCGCCTGCTGCAGGGGCTGTTTACCTTGCTGCTGACGCTGTTCGGGCTGCTGCTGGTCACCTTCGCGCTCTCCGCGCTGTCGCCGGTCGACCGCGTGCTGCAGATCGTCGGCGACCATGCCAGTCAGTCGACTTACGACCAGGTTCGCCATCAGTTGGGTCTTGACCAACCGCTGCCGGTCCAGTTCTGGCACTACCTGGTCAACCTGTCCCATGGCGATCTTGGCATCGCCAGCGCCACCGGCCAGCCGGTGCTCCATGACCTGCTGGCGGTCTTTCCGGCAACCCTTGAGCTGGCGACCCTGGCGCTGATCGTCGGCGCGGTACTGGGCATCGTCGCCGGGGTGCTGTGCGCCCGTTACGCCGGTTCGCCGTGGGATTTGGCGATGCGCACCTTTACCCTGTTGGGCAACTCGGTGCCCATTTTCTGGCTCGGCCTGCTGATGCTGGCCCTGTTTTACGCCCGGCTACAGTGGGCGCCGGGCCCGGGTCGCCTCGACGATATTTATCAGTACACCGTCGAGCCGCGCAGCGGTTTTGCGCTGATCGACACCTGGCTCTCCGGCGATATGGCGGCGTTTAAAAATGCCATCGGCCATCTGCTGCTGCCGGTGCTGGTGCTGGCCTATTACTCGCTGGCGAGCATCACCCGCCTGACCCGCTCCGCCTGCCTGAGCGAGATGAACAAAGAGTACATTCTGCTGGCGCGGGCCAAAGGGGCTGGTGAGATGACAATTCTGCTGCGCCACGTCCTGCCCAATATCCGCGGCACTCTGCTGACGGTGACCGCCCTCGCCTGGACCTCGATGCTCGAAGGGGCGGTGCTCACCGAAACCGTCTTCTCGTGGCCGGGGATCGGCCGCTATCTCACCACCGCGCTGTTCGCCGGGGATACCACGGCGATCATGGGCGGCACGCTGCTGATTGGCGTGAGTTTTGTGCTGATCAATAACCTGACCGACCTGCTGGTGCGGTTAACCGACCCGAGGGTGCGCTGATGCCGACTTATCTGTTTTTACGCCGTCTGCGCCGATCACCCGCCGCCTTCAGCGGCCTGGCCCTGGTGATCCTGCTGGTGCTGACCGCGCTGTTCGCCCCGTGGCTGGCGCCGCACGATCCCAACTGGCAGGATGCCGCCGCCCGTCTGCAGGGACCTGGCGCGGGGCACTGGCTCGGCACCGACAGCTACGGCCGTGACCTGCTGTCGCGCCTGCTCTACGGCGCCCGTCCGGCGCTGGGTCTGGTGGCGCTGGTAACCGCCATTACCCTGCCCGTCGGGCTGCTGGTGGGTATCCTCTCCGGCTACTATGGCGGGTGGCTGGAGCGAATACTGATGCGGTTTACCGACGTGGTGATGTCGATGCCGCGGTTGATCCTCGCCTTCGCGTTCGTGGCGATGCTCGGCCCGGGGCTGGTCAACGGCGCGCTGGCGTTAGCCCTGACTACCTGGCCGGCCTATGCCCGTCAGGCGCGCAGCGAAATTCAGCGCCTGCGCCATAGCGACTATCTCGCCGCGGCGGAGATGCTGGGCATCCGCGGCGGGCGGCTGCTGGTCGGCCATATTCTGCCGCTATGTCTGCCGTCGGCAATTGTCCGGCTGGCGCTCGATCTGGCGGGTATTATTCTCGCCGCCGCCGGGCTCGGCTTTCTCGGCCTTGGCGCTCGCCCGCCGATGGCGGAGTGGGGAGCGATGATTGCCGACGGGATGCAGGTGATTTTCGACCAGTGGTGGATCGCTGCCATCCCCGGCGCGGCGATCCTGCTCGCCAGCCTGGCGTTTAACCTGCTGGGCGATGGCCTGCGCGATATTCTGGAGCCGCAACATGACTGACATCCGACTGACCGTGCAGGGACTCGCTGTCGACTACCCCACCGCCCGGGTGGTGGACAACGTCAGCTTCACCCTCGGCAACGAGCGGCTGGCGCTGGTGGGCGAATCCGGCTCCGGCAAATCCATGACCGCCCGGGCGCTGATGGGCCTGGTGCGCAAGCCCGGGATAGTGAGCGCCGAACGGCTGGAGGTGCTGGGGCGTGATGTGCTGACCCTTAGCGCCCGCGGCTGGCGCGAGCTGCGCGGCAACGATATCGCTATGGTGCTGCAGGACCCGCGCTATGCGCTGAATCCAGTGCAATCCATTCAGACGCAGCTGGAAGAGGCGTTAACCCTGCATCAGCGTCTCAGCCGCCGCGGGCGCGCCGAGGCGGTCAAAGACGCTATCGCCGCCGTCGGTCTGGATCTCCCGGTCCTCAGCCGCTATCCCGGCGAACTCTCCGGCGGGATGGGGCAGCGGGTAATGATCGCCCTCGCGCTGCTCAATAACCCGAAGGTGCTGATAGCCGACGAGCCGACCTCAGCCCTTGACACCCGCCTGCGCAACCAGATCCTCGAGCTGCTGGTGGAGCAGTGCGCGCAGCGGCAGATGGCCATGTTACTGATCAGCCACGATCTGCCGTTAGTGGCCGCGCATTGCGATCGCGTGCTGGTGATGTACCAGGGGAGACAGGTCGACGAGATGCCAGCGCGGGCGCTACCGACGGCGACGCACCCTTATACCCGCACCCTGTGGACCTGCCGGCCGAATGCGCATACTTACGGCCAGATGCTGCCGACCCTCGACAGAACTCAGGACTTTACGGAGACGGCCCATGGCGATCGTTAATCTTCAGGATTTACAGGTAACATTCGGCGCGAAGACGGCGGTCTCCGCCGCCAGTTTCCGTGTCGACGCCGGGGAAACCTTCAGCCTGATCGGCGCCTCGGGCTGCGGTAAATCGACGATTTTGCGCGTGCTCGCCGGATTGCAGCGCGAATGGCGCGGCAGCGTGGATCTACTTGGCCAGGCCATTACGCCGGGCGCCCGCTTTCAGGGCGAGCTGCGGCGCAACGTGCAGATGGTGTTTCAGGATCCGTATGCTTCGCTGCATCCCAACCATACCCTGTGGCGCACCCTGGCGGAGCCGCTGCAGATCCACGGCATCCGCGACGTTGCCTCGCTGGTGACCACCGCCCTTGAGCGGGTGGGTCTGGCCGCCGACGCCGCGCGCCGCTATCCGCATCAGCTCTCCGGCGGTCAACGGCAGCGCGTGGCCATTGCCCGCGCCCTGCTGCTGCGCCCGCAGCTCCTGCTGCTGGATGAGCCGACCTCGGCACTGGATATGTCGGTACAGGCGGAAATCCTCAATCTGCTTAACCGCCTGAAACAGGAGCACGGCATGACCTATCTGCTGGTCAGCCATGATGCCGACGTCATCGCCCATATGTCCGATCGGGCGGCGTTTATGGCGGAGGGCGTGATCCAGCGCTTTTTCGATCGCGACGCGCTGGTCAACGGGGAACACCGAATGAGGTGAAGGCAGCGGATGCGCGGTTGTTTTGTCGGGTGGCGCTTCGCTTACCCGACCTACGATTCGTGCGACCTGCCGTTAATTTACCCACTTGCGGCGACTGAAACTGCCGGTGCTGGCGGCCTCAAAATCGCTGAGTCGTTCCCGGAAGGCCGGGGGTACAGGGGGCGGCGGCGACTGGCCGCCCCCTGTGCGCTCCTTGCGCCATGAATGACATAACGCAGAAGAAATATTGGGAGCGCAATCTGCCCGGAATTAACACAGAAGCTGTAGCCCTGCCAGACGCAGCGCGAACAGGGAAATATTCAGTTGTGACGTTATTTCGCCGGGTGGCGGCTGACGCCTTACCCGGCCTACAGGATCCACACACAGGCTCGCACCCCGTAGGCCCGTGCAAACGCAGCGCCGCCGGGCAACAGTATCCGGCCCCCTCCCCTACTTCGCCAGGCTGGCAAAGCGGGCGAATACCGCATCAAAAATCGCCAGCCCCTGCGCCACCTGCTCAGCAGTAATGGTGCACGGCGGCACCACGTGAATGCGGTTTTCCACCACAAAGGCCAACAGTCCGGCCTCGGTTAAGGCCCCTTTGATCGCGGCCATGTCGGCGGCGGTCAGCGGCGCTTTTTGTTTACGGCTGCTTACCAGCTCCAGCGCCTGGAACAGGCCGCGACCGCGCACCTCGCCGATAATGGCGTGCTTCTCCGCCAGCGCCTCGAGGCCGGGTCGCAGCACCTCGTTGCCGATATAGGCCGCGTTCTCAACCACCTTCTCCTCTTTCATCGCGTCGATGGTGGCGACAATCGCCGCCATCGCCAGCGGATGGCCGGAGTAGGTCAGCCCCCCGGCAAAGAAGTGGTCGTCAAAGTAGCGGGCAATCGGCTCGCTAATCAGCACCCCGCCCGCCGGCACGTAGCCGGCGTTAACCCCCTTGGCAAAGGTCACCAGATCCGGCACCACGCCATCCTGTTCGAAGGCGAACCAGCTGCCGGTGCGGCCAAAGCCGGCCATCACCTCATCGAGGATCAGCACGATGCCAAACTCGTCGGCCAGAGCGCGCACGCCCTGCATATAGCCTGCCGGCGGCACGAGGATCCCGGCGGTGCCGGGGATGGACTCCAGCAGGATCGCCGCGATGGACGTCGGCCCCTCGCATTCAATGATCCGCCGCAGATGCGCCAGCGCGCGCTGGCACTCCTCTTCCTCGGTCGCGGCGTTGAACTCGCTGCGGTAAAGGTAGGGGTTGAAGAAGTGTACATGGCCGCGGGAGAACTCATTCGGCACCCGGCGCCAGTCGCCGGTGGCGGCGATCGCGCTGCCGGTGTTGCCATGGTAGGAACGATAGGCCGAGAGCACCTTGTCGCGCCCGGTATAGAGCCGCGCCATGCGAATCGCGTTCTCATTGGCATCCGCCCCGGCGTTAGTGAAGAACACCTTGCTGAAGCCCGCCGGCGCCAGGTCGACGATGCGCTTCGCCGCTTCGCCGCGGGCAAGGTTGGCGGTGGCGGGCGCGATGGTGACCAGGGTCTCCAGCTGCGCCTTCATGGCCGCCAGCACCCGGGGATGTTGATAGCCTATGTTGACGTTCACCAGCTGGCTGCTGAAATCGAGCCAGGTATTCCCCTCGTAATCCCATAGCTCGCAGCCTTGCGCCCCGGCGATGACCAGCGGGTTGAGATTGCCCTGCATCGACCATGAATGAAACACATAGGCGCGATCCAATTGCCGAACTTCGTCATTGCTTACCGCGACCTCGTTGTGAATTGCCAGCTTCATACCCTGCCCTCTCTCATGTCGTAGTGGTTGGCTTCATCATTGGCCGCGGCCGCGCAAATCGGATAGAGCCAGTGCGCGCAAAACGATGTGACACGGTGTCACATCCCCGCCCGTCGTCTGGCCCTGTGCCTTGCCGTCCGGCGTTTTTATAGTGAAGAGACAACCGCACAGGAGAATGAGATGGCAACGAGCAACGTAGTGTTTATCACCGGGGCGACCTCGGGTTTTGGCGAAGCGGCAGCGCAGGTGTTTGCCGACGCGGGCTGGTCGCTGGTGTTGAGCGGGCGCCGCTATCCGCGACTGAAGGCCTTGCAGGACAGCCTCGCCGCTAAGGTGCCGGTGCATATTATTGAGCTTGACGTTCGTGACAGCGAGGCAGTGGCTGCCGCCGTGGCGTCGCTGCCCGCCGATTTCGCCGATGTCACCACCCTGATCAACAACGCCGGGCTGGCGCTGTCGCCGCTGCCGGCGCAGGAGGTGGCGCTGGAGGACTGGAAAACGATGATCGACACCAATGTCACCGGTCTGGTGACGGTCACCCACGCCCTGCTGCCGACGCTGATTCGCCATGGCGCCGGAGCGAGCATTATCAATATCGGCTCGATCGCCGGACAGTGGCCCTATCCCGGCAGCCATGTCTATGGCGCCAGCAAGGCCTTCGTGAAACAGTTCAGCTATAACCTGCGCTGCGATCTGCTTGGCACCGGCGTGCGAGTCACCGATCTGGCGCCGGGGATTGCCGAGACCGAATTTACCCTGGTGCGCACTAAGGGCGACCAGGCGGCATCGGATAAACTCTATCGCGGCACCACGCCGCTGAGCGCGCGCGATATCGCCGAGCAGATGTTTTATATCGCCACGCTGCCGGCGCATATGAACATTAACCGGGTAGAGGTGATGCCGGTGCGTCAGGCGTGGCAGCCGTTCGCCATCGATCGGGATTAAGAGAAGCCCGACGCTTCCCCTGCCGCGTTGCCGGCAGGGGGGACAGGCCGGTCTAGCGGCTGCTTTGCAGAAACTGCCTGACGCGTTCGGAGTCAGGTTGCGTGAAGAACTTCTCCGGCGGCGCCTTCTCAATCAGCAGCCCCTTCTCCAGAAACACCACCTCATTGGACACCTGGCGGGCAAAATCCATCTCGTGGGTCACCACCACCATGGTGTAGCCCTCGGCGGCAAGGGCTTTCATCACTCCTAACACCTCGTTCACCAGCTCCGGATCCAGCGCCGAGGTCGGTTCATCGAAGAGGATAACTTCTGGCGACATCGCCAGCGAACGGGCGATCGCCACCCGCTGCTTCTGCCCGCCGGAGAGGGTGATCGGGTAGACATCGGCTTTGTGCGCCATGCCGACTTTCTCCAGCTGCTGCATGGCCATGGCCTTCGCCTCGTCCCGCTTCATGCCCTTAACGCGCAGCAGCGCCTCGCTGACGTTCTGCTGCACGGTCAGATGCGGCCACAGGTTAAAACTCTGAAACACCATCCCCACCCGCTCGCGGATTTTGGCCAGCTGGCGGTGCGACATCGCCCGGCCGCGCTGTTCATCAATCCCCAGCCGCTGACCGCCGATATGAATTTCACCGCGGTCCGGCTGTTCCAGCCAGTTCATACAGCGCAGCAGGGTGGATTTTCCCGACCCGGACGAGCCGAGAATACTCACCACGGTCCCCTTCTCCACCGTCAGGTTAATATCCCGCAGGACTTCCACATTATCGAACTGCTTGGAGACGTTTTTGACGCTTACGGCAATAGACTCAGGCATGGCTCATTCCTCGTTTGGCTCCCCAGGCGGTCAGGCGCTTAATCAGCAGTTCCAGCAGAATGCTGATCGCCCAGTAGAGCCCAATGGCGACGATAAAGGCGTTAAACGGAATAAAATAGGTCGCCTGGACGCTGTTGGCGGCGGCGGTGATCTCCTGAACGGTAATAATGCTCAGGAAAGCGGTGTCCTTCAGGCAGATAATCAGCTGATTGCCGATCAGCGGTAAGGCGGAAGAGACGATATTGGGTAAAATAATCCGCCGAAAAATGGCATAGCGAGAAAAGCCCTGAGCAATCGCCGCTTCAATATACCCGCCGGAAAATACCCGCCGCTGGCTGCGCAATATTTCAAAGAAGTAGGCGCCATGATAAATAATCAGGGCCAATAAACCGGCGGTCCACGGCTCCATGCTAATACCGAGCTGCGGCAGTCCGTAATACAGCAGATAGGCGAGGATCAAAAAAGGGATCGCGCGCATCAGGCTGACAAAGCCAATGATAACCCGGTTAAGGACTTTCTTTTGATATTCACTCAAATAGCACAGCGCAATACCGATAATAAGGGCCGCCAGGGCGGCGGTAATAAACAGTTCGAGGGTCGCGAATAACCCGGCAATAAAGCTATCGCGTACCGACCAGATAACGCCCCACTGATTCATAATACCTCCCGTTGCTAGCGCGCCAGGCGCCTGGCTTTCCGTTCCGCGATCCCCTGCAGCTTCAACAAACAGCCGATGATCGCCACATACAGCAGGCCGGCGGCAAGGATCGGCGACAGCGGCTCGTAGGTGACCGAGGAGATACGGTTGGTCACCCGGGTAAGATCCACCACGCCAATCACGGCGATCGCCGGGCTACCTTTGATCAAAAACGACATCTCATTGACCAGCGCCGGCAGGCTCTCGATCCACATCTGCGGCAGCATGATGTAGCGGAAGTAGGTCCAGCGGCGCATCCCCACCGACTCTGCCGCCTCCCGCTGTTCGCGCGGAAAGGTGCGGAAGGCGTTGCGCCAGATCTCAGCGTTAAACGCCGACGTGTTAAGCGTCAGCGCCACAATCGCGGCCACGTTCTTGTCGAGGTTAATACCCATCGCGGGCAGCGAAAGAAACAGAAACAGCACCAGCGTCACCAGCGGCGTCGCGCGGGCCAGGCTGATATAGACCACCAGCAGCTGGTCGATAACCGGCAGACGCAGCATCCGCACCAGGGCGATCAGCAGCCCCGCCACCACCCCGAAGGCGATAGCGATGGCCGAAATCCAGAGGGTCGTCCATGCGCCTTCGATTAATAACTGCCAGGAAATTGCATCCATGAGGCCCTCCTTCTCAGCAACAGGCGGCGGTCGCCCGCCGCGGAACATTACAGACCGGCAAGCTTATGAAACTGTTCCGGGCTGGTGATCGCCTCGGTGGGCAGGTTGTCATAGGTTTCGCCAAACCATTTTTTCTGCAGCTCGGCGAGCTTGCCGGTCTCCTTCATGTGGTTCATAAACTTGGTCATATAGGCCAGCAGCTGCGGCGAGTTTTTCGGGATCGGCCACGCCATATAGCCCGGTCCGGAGACGGCCAGCCCTTTGGCGAAGACCTTCGGTTTGGCTTTCGCCAGGTCGTTTACCGAGATAACCACGTTAATCACGTAATCCAGCCGCTTATTCGCCAGGTCGGCGTAGGCTTCCGGATAGGAGGGGTACTCCACCACCGGTCCCAGCTTGCCGCCGGTCTTCTCCAGCATCGCCTTCAGCTCCGGCAAACGCGCCAGCAGCGCGCTGCCTGCCTGCACGCCCACTTTTTTGCCGCTGAGATCGGCAATGGTATTTAGCGAGGTATCGCCAGCGCGTTTGACGAAATAGTGCTGTGCAGAGGCCCACGGCGGGGTGAAATCAAAAACCTTCAGCCGCTCATCGGTAATAACCGCCCCGGTTAAGGCCATATCATATTGCCCGGTGGAGACAGCCGCTAATAATCCGGTCCATGGTAATATGCTCTGGTCGACATGAAATTTGGCGTATTTACGTAACTCCTCAAGCATATCCTTGTTAAAGCCATCGGCCTGGCCATTATTCATAAAGTTAAACGGCGCATAATCATCTTCCGTCGCCACTTTCAGGGTGCCGGATTTTTCTATTTCCGGCAGATCGGCCGCGACGGCGTGATAAGAAAAAGCAACCGTTAATACAGCGCTCAGACATATTGATGCCAATGATTTTTTCATTATTTCACCCCTGATGGATTGGCCAGACGGGTTCATTCCAGAACGCGAAAAGGTTTATGCAAAATAGAGGCCGGGAGGTTCCGGTCCACGGCGGCTGAATGCGTTTTTAATGTGGGAGCGTTTTGCAATTCCGTATAGAGCCAGATGGGCCGCATCGCTGTGTCAGATGGCGGAAGGGTGGTATGGAATTTGCTGAGCTTAGCGGGTGGTCGCGATGCGTTATTGCCAGAGGAGCCCCGTATGATCCGTCACCTGTTACACGTTGATTTTGAGCCTGGCCGCGGTTTGCAGGAACAGGTGCGAGAGACGCTGGTGAATGCCATTCTCAGCGGGATCTTCGCCGCCGACACCCCGCTCCCCTCCTGCCGCCAGCTGGCCAGCCAGCTGCGCGTCTCGCGCAACACCACCGCCCTGGTGTTCGAAAGCCTGGTCAACGAGGGCTACCTGATTAGCCGCCCGCGAAGTGGTTACTACCTGCACCCCGACTATCACGATGCTTCGCCGCCCGCGGTCGAGAGTGCACCGCAGCGCGAAGCGGCTGCACCACGCTGGGGCGACCGGCTGCAGATGACCCCCAGCCAGCAGGAGTCGATCCTCAAACCGGCGGGCTGGATGCACTACCGCTACCCGTTTATCTACGGCCAGCCCGATACCCGGCAGTTCCCGCTGGCCACCTGGCGCTCGGCGGCGAACTGGCTGCACGGCGGGGTGCGCGACCCGGCGTGGGTCATCGACCATATTGACCAGGATGTGCCGATGCTCATCGAGCAGATCCGCACCCGGGTGCTGCCCAAGCGCGGCATTGTCGCCGCCCCGGACGAAATTCTCATTACCCTGGGCTCGCAAAACGCCCTCTACCTGCTGACCCGGCTGCTGCTCTCCTCCACCACCCGCATTGGCGTCGAAAACCCCTGCTTTCGCGAAGCCATCAACACCTTTCTGCTCGCCGACGCCGAGGTGGTGCCGCACCCGGTGGATGAAGAGGGGATCGTGCTTAACGAACGTCCCTGCGATTACTACTATGTCACCCCCGGCCACCAGGTGCCCACCGGGGTGGCAATGAGCAGCGTGCGCCGCCGCCAGCTGCTGGATCATGCCGCCCGCCATGACGCGGTGATCATTGAAGATGATTATGACTCGGAGAGTAACTTTACCCTCAACCCGCTGCCGGCGCTGAAGGCCAGCGACCGCAGCGGCCGGGTGGTGTATGTCAGCAGCCTGTCAAAGGCGCTATCGCCGGGGCTGCGGCTGGGATTTATGGTCGCCGACCCGGACCTGATCGACGAGGCGCGCGCCCTGCGCCGGTTGGTCTATCGCCATCCGCCGACCAACATTCAGTACCAGATGGCCCATTTCCTCGCCCAGGGACATTATGAAACCCATCTGCGGCGCTACCACTACGACTCCGCCCAGCGCTGGGAGCGCCTGCACGCCGCCCTGCAGCGCTATCTGCCGTCCTGTCGCGCGCTGGCGGGGAGCGAACACGCTAACGCCTTCTGGCTGCAGACCCCGGCGCAGATCAACACCCAGCAGCTCACCTGGCGCGCCGCCCACGCCGGCGTGCTGATTGAGCCCGGGGCGCGCCATTTTCTCAGCGCCGCGCCGCCGGATAACTACTTTCGCATGGGATTCCACGCCATTAACCCCGACGCCATCGCCCAGGGGGTGGAGGTCCTGCGCGGCCAGCTGGAGCAGATGGGTTAGCGATATTGTTCGTACTCAACGGCATCGCGCACGCTGAGCAACGCCGGGCGCAGACTGTCGAAAGGCACCGATCCGAGCGCAATGCGCAGCGCCTGTGGAATCGTGGCGGAGACGCAGAACGGCTCGGCGGTCGACACCGAAATACGCTGTTCCATCAGCGCGTTCGCCAGCCGATCGGCCCGGCTCTCTTCCCCCAGAGGCAGCCAGACGAAGTACGAATCGGGATGACTGACAACGGGAAGCCCGCAAAGCACCTCGCGGGCCACCTGCTGCCGCTGTCGCGCATCCTGGCGTTTCTGTGTTTCAAAGCGGGCCACCGTGCCATCTTCAATCCAGGCGCAAATCAGCGAACTTATCAGCGTCGGCGTATTCCACGTCGTGGCCCGGATGGCGCGCTCAATCTCCGGCCGATAGCGCGGCGGAGAAATCACCCCCCCCACGCGCAGCCCGGTGGCGATATTTTTCGAAAATCCGGTGACATACACCGTTCTTTCCGGCGCATAGCTGACCACCGGCGGCGGCGGGCGGCTCACCAGCCTGGCGTAAGCCGCATCTTCAATAATCAGCAGATCGTGCTGGCGCGCGAGGTCGGCCAGCGCCTGCCGCTGCCCGGCGTTGAGCACCCAGCCCAGCGGATTGTGCAGCGTCGGCATGGTATACACCGCCCGCACTCGCCGCTGCTGGCACAGCGCATGAAGCGCCTGCAGGTCCGGCCCCTCGGCCCCACAGGGGATGGCCGCCAGCTCCAGATGATAGAGCGCCGCCAGAACCTTGAAGCCCGAATAGGTCAGAGCATCAACCGCCACCACATCGCCCGGACGTAACAGCCCCATAACGGTCACCGCCAGCCCGTGCTGTGCGCCGTTAACGATCAGGACATTTTCCGCGGCCGGCGCAAAGTGTCGGCAGGTCAAATGGCGGGCGATAATGTCCCGCTCGGCGAGCCGCCCGGCGTGAGGCTGATAGCGCAGATGCGAATCAATATCGCCCGCCATCGCCAGCTGCCTGAGCGCCTCGCGCAGCGCATCGCCCTGCGCCGGCAGCGAAGGGTAGTTGAAGTTAAGATCCACGACGTCAGCGGCCACCACCTGCTGATCGACCCCATGCCCCGGCGGCAGCGCGAGGTCGCGCACGAAGGTGCCGCGGCCGGTTTCGCCGCTAACCAGCCCCATCTCTTCCAGTTCACGGTAGACGCGGGTGGCGGTGGCCAGCGAGAGGCGTTCATCGGCGGCAAGGGTACGGTGCGTTGGCAAACGGCTGCCGGCGGGCAGCTGCCCACTGCGGATCGCCTGCGCGTATCGGTCGACAACGGCTTTGTATCGAGCTTTCATCGTGAAATGTATCTATGACAATAATTTGATTGTATCAGATTGGCCACATTACCATCGCCACTGACGATGCTCAAGCGGGCGCAGCCCAATCAGATAACGCGAGGTTAACGTGGTAGATTCAATATTGGATAAATCGGCGCCCGGCCCCTGGTCCGGATGGTTTCATGGTTTACTGGGGGTGATTATTTTTAGCGGTTCCCTGCCCGCGACGCGGCTGGCGGTGCAGGATATGGATCCGTTGTTATTGACCTTTCTGCGCGCCTCCATCGCCGGGCTGCTTGCCGTCGCCCTGCTGGTCGGCTTTCGCCAGAAACGCCCGCGCCTGGCGCAGCTTGTGCCCTTGATCATCGTCTCATCAGGGGTGGTGATCGGCTTTCCCCTGCTCACGGCGCTGGCCCTGCAGCGCATCACCTCGGCGCATTCGATTGTGTTTATTGGTCTGCTGCCGCTGATGACCGCTATTTTTGGTGTGCTGCGCGGCGGCGAGCGTCCTCAGCGCGCTTTCTGGATCTTTTCGCTGCTGGGCAGTCTGCTGGTGATGGGATTCGCCCTGACGCAAAGTGCGGCGACGTCGCTCAGCGGCGATCTGCTGATGCTGGCGGCAGTTATCGCCTGCGGCCTCGGCTATGCGGAAGGGGCGAAGCTGACGCGGGAGCTCGGCGGCTGGCAGGTGATCTGCTGGGCGCTGGTGATTGCCCTGCCGTTGATGCTCCCCGCCTCGCTGATGGTTCAGCCTGCGTCCTGGCATGCCATATCGGCCTCCTCCTGGACCGCGCTCGGCTATGTGTCGCTCTTCAGTATGCTGATCGGTTTTATCTTCTGGTACAAAGGGCTGGCCGCGGGCGGGATCGCCGCCGTCGGCCAGCTCCAGCTATTGCAGCCGTTCTTCGGGCTTGGCCTGTCGGCGGCGCTGTTGCACGAAACCGTCAGCCCCTTGATGCTGGCGGTTACCCTCGGCGTGGTGCTGTGCGTGGTGGGCTCGCGCAAATGTGGCCGCCGGCGGGTTAGCGCAGAGAGCAGGAGCAGTGATTGACCGCCCCTACATCCGCCGTCCCGGGTTTCGGCGGCGTAACCGCTGACCCGGGCTACCACATGACAAACGGCTGGAAACAGGTCGCCCCGCCGGGGATGGCGACCGCCTACAGCGGCCGCGCGTACTGGAGCATCACCTGCAGCAGCACGTTGGCGCCGGCGGCGACGTGCTCCGGCGAGGCATACTCCATTTCGTTATGGCTGATCCCATCCTTGCAGGGGATAAAAATCATCCCGGTCGGCGCCAGGTAGCTCATATACACTGCGTCATGCCCGGCGCCGGAGACGATCGGCCGCGCCGGGTAGCCCAGCCGCTGCGCGGCATCGGCAATGGCCTGCTGGCATTCGCCATCGAAGGGCGCCGCCGGATAGTGGCTCACCTGCTTCAGGGCCACCTGCAGACCGCTTTCCCGCTCAACCTCCGCGATAAACGCCCGCAGCTGGCGATCCATTTCATCCACCAGCGCATCGCTGAGATTGCGCATATCAATGGAGAAGGTGACCTCTCCGGGCACCACGTTGCGGCTGTTGGGCCACACCTGCACGCTGCCGACGGTGCCGCGTCCCTCTTCGCTGCGTCCGGCAATCGCTACCACCTCCTGCATAATGCGGGTCGCCACCTGCAGGGCATCCTGACGCAGGCGCATCGGCGTGGGCCCGGCATGCGACGCCTGACCGGTCACCACGCAGTCGTACCAGCGGATCCCCAGCACGCCCTGCACGATACCGATGGTTTTCGCTTCATCTTCGAGAATCGGCCCCTGCTCAATGTGCGCCTCAAAATAGGCGCCTACGGGATGCTCTCCCGGGGTCTGCTCGCCGATATAGCCGATCTGCGCCAGCGCCTCGCCGACGCTGACGCCCTCTTTATCCGTGACGGCCCAGGTCTCCTCCAGCGGGAAGACCCCGGCAAAGACCCCGGAGCCCATCATCACCGGCACAAAGCGCGACCCCTCTTCGTTGGTCCAGAACACCACCTCAATCGGCGCCTCGGTGGCAATCTGCAGATCGTTGAGCGTGCGCACCACCTCCAGCGCCGCCAGCACGCCGTAGTTGCCGTCAAATTTGCCGCCGGTGGGCTGGGTGTCGATATGGCTGCCGGAGACGATGGGCGGCAGGCTGGGGTTGCGCCCTTCCCGACGCATAAACACATTGCCGATTTTATCGATGGTGACGCTCATCCCGGCCTCCCGCGCCCAGCCAATCACCCGGTCCCGCCCCTGACGGTCGAGGTCGGTGAGGGTCAGACGGCGGCAGCCGCCCTTCGGCGTGGCGCCGATCTGCGCGAGATCCATTAACGACGCCCACAGGCGGTCGCCATTGATGCGCCAGCCGGTGGTGTCGGTGGCGGGGGTAAAAAGTACATCACAGCTCATGGTGGTCTCCTGACATCAAGGTCGCCGCCAGCGCAACCGGCGGTGGGAAAAAAGGCATCAGCGCCTGGTCTTCATCGTGGTGTGTTGCCGCCGGTCAGACGGCCAGGGCCTGCGAGTTGGCGTCAATCGCCAGCTCGCGCCAGCGGTGGCAACTCACCGCATGGCGCTCCGCGACGGATTCCGTCGGCGGCAGGCTCTGCTCGCAGACCGGGCGACGGTGCGGGCAGCGCTCGGCAAAGGCGCAGCCGGGCGGCAAGCGCGCCAGATCCGGCGGCGCGCCGGGAATGCAGTGCAGGGCATCGCCTTTCTTAAGCCCCTCTTTCGGCCGGCTGCCCAGCAGCACCCGGGTATAAGGATGGCGTGGGTGGCGCAGGATCTCACTCATAGAAGCCTCCTCGACGATCCGCCCGGCGTACATCACCGCCACCCGGTCGGCGATCTCCACCGCGGCGCCGATGTCGTGGGTCACAAACACGATCGACAGCCCGCGCTGCTTTTGCTGCTCGCGCAGCAGGATCAGGATCTGGATTTGCACCGTGGCGTCGAGGGCGGTGGTCGGCTCATCCGCCAGCAGCAGCTGCGGGTTACAGGAGAGCGCGAGGGCGATCATCGCCCGCTGGCGCATCCCGCCGGACATCTCGTGCGGGTAAGCGTCCAGCCGCCGCTCGGGGCTGGGAATGCGCACCTGGCGCAGGGCCTCCAGTGCCCTGTCCCGGGCCGCCTGGCGCGACAGCCCTTCGTGGCGACGCAGCCCTTCAATAATCTGCTGCCCAACGGTGTAGACCGGGTCGAAGGCCAGCAGCGGCTCCTGAAAAATCATCGCGCAGCGCCCGCCGCGGTAGCGCCGCAGCTGGCTGGCGCTCATCGTCAGCACCGCGTCGTCACCCACCCGCAGGGTGCCGGAGAGCTCACTGCTCCCCGGCGGGTGCAGGCGCATCAGCGCCCGCAGGGTCACGCTCTTGCCGGAACCCGACTCGCCAATCAGCGCCATCACCTCCCCCTTTTGTACGTCAAAGGAGACCCCGTTGACCGCGTTGATGGTCTGCCCGTCGCGGCGAAAGACGACCCGCAGGTCGCGCACATGGACAAAGGCGTTATCCGACATGGCTGACCTCCTTAAGGGGGATGCTCTGATGCCAGAGCGAGGCCGGCTGCGCCATCAGGCAGGCGCTCTGGTGCCCCTCCCCGACCGCCTCCAGCCGCGGTTTCACTTCGGCGCAGACCGCCTTCGCATGCGGGCAGCGGGTGTGAAAGCGACAGCCGCTCGGCGGCGCGATGGGGCTGGGGGGATCGCCGCTCAGCGGCGAGGTCAGGGTGCGGTGTTCCGGGTCCATGGAGGGCATGGAGCTTAACAGCGCCCGGGTATAGGGGTGGGCGGAGGCGGTAAACAGCTGCTCCGCCGGGCCGATCTCTACCACTTCGCCAAGGTACATAACGAGGATCCGATCCGACAGCCAGCGAACCACGTGCAGATCGTGGCTGATAAACACATAGGTCAGCTCGAGGGTGCGTTTTAGCTCCTGCAGCAGCTGCAGCACCTGGGCTTCCACCGATTTATCCAGCGCCGACACCGCCTCATCAAGAATGACCAGCCGCGGCTTCATCGCCAGCGCGCGGGCGATATTCACCCGCTGCCGCTGGCCGCCGGAGAGCGCATGCGGGTAGCGGTCGGCAAAGCGCGCCGGTTCAAGGCCGACGTGCGCCAGCAGATAGCGGGCGTATTCGCTGGCCTCTCTGGCGCTGACGCCGTGGACGCGCTGGCCGAAGGCGATACTCTCCTCCATGGTCATGCGCGGATTGAGCGAGGCATAGCTATCCTGGAAAACCATCTGCACCTGGCGACGGTAGGCTTTCATGGGCAGACGCGACGAGCCAACCTCCAGCCCGTCGAAGATCAGTTCGCCGCTGTCCTGGGTGAGCAGCTGCATCAGCAGTCGGGCGGTGGTCGATTTGCCGCAGCCCGACTCGCCGACCACCCCCAGGGTTTCGCCTTTCATCACCGTGAAGCTGATATCGTCCACCGCCTGGACCACCTCCCGGCCTTTGCCGCCGCGGAAGTACTTCAGCAGGTGATTGACCTTCAGCAGCGGCTGCGCCGGCCCGCCGAGATCGATATTGATAAAGGGTTGCATCGCTTACTCCTTAATCGCCATTGCCGCACGCAGGCGGTCCGCGAGGATATTGAACGAAATGGAGGTGATAAAAATCATCAGGCCCGGCAGGGCGGCCACCCACGGCTGGGTATAGATTGCCGTGCGCAGGGTATTGAGCATCAGCCCCCACTCGGGCTCCGGCGGCCGCACGCCGAGGCCGAGAAACGACAGGCCGGAGGCGAGGATCATGCACACCGAAATCAGCCCGGTGGAGAAGACGAAGATCGGCCCGAGCACGTTACCCAGCACCTGGACGCGGATAATGGTCAACGCGCTGGCGCCGGTGGCCCGGGCGGCGTCGATATAGTCCATATGCCGTACCTGGGCGGTCACGCTCTCGGCAATCCGCGCCACCTGCGGGACAAACACCAGGGTCAGCGACAGCAGCGCATTGCCGATGCCCGCCCCCAGCGCCCCCGACAGCGCAATCGCCAGCAGGACCGAGGGAAAGGCATAGAACACATCCACGGTGCGCATAATCACGGTATTGATTTTGCCGCCCATGTAGCCGGCGATGATCCCGATGGCGCCGCCGATAAAAAAGGCGAACACCACCGGGACAATCCCCATAAACAGCGACAGCCGGGTGCCGAGAATCAGTCGCGACAGCATGTCGCGCCCCAGCTCATCAGAGCCCAGCGGGAAGCCGTCGCTGCCGATGGGCTTCAGGCGCAGGAACATTGACGTTTGATAGGGGTCTTTGACGATAAGCCATGGCCCTAACAGCGCCAGGGCCAGCAGCAGCAGGATCACTACCCCCACCACCACGCCGCCGGGATCGCGCAGTAAGCGGCGCAGCACGCCGCGCCAGTAACCTTGCCGGGAAGCGTTGGCCGGCGCGGCCGGGACCGCTTTCGTCGTTGCCGTATCCACCATGGTCAGCTCCTCTTAATGCGCGGGTCGAGGGTGGCCTGCAGAATATCCACCAACAGGTTGAGCAACACGAAAAACAGCGCCAGCACCCAGATAGTGCCCTGCAGCAGGGGCAGGTCACGCTGAAAGATGGCGGTGTTGAGCAGCAGCCCGGTCCCCGGCCAGGAGAAGACGGTCTCCACGAGGATCGAGCCGCCCATCAGATAGCCCACCTGCAGCCCCATCACCGCCAGCGCGGTTGGCGCGGCATTTTTCATGACGTGGACAAAGATGCGCGATTCGTTAAGGCCGCGGGCGCGCAGGCCAACGATAAACTCCTGGCTGAGGATATCGGCTACCTGCGAGCGCACGGTGCGGGCGATAATCCCGGTCGGGATCACCGACAGCGTGATGGCCGGCAGCAGCATGAACTGCAGGTGCGCCCAGTCCCATTGCCAGCCCACCTCGCCTATCGGCCCGCCGCCGGTGGCCGGCAGCAGCGCGAACTTGACGCTGCAGAGGATCACCAACAGCATCCCCAGCCAGTAATGCGGCACGCTGACGCCAAACACCGACAACACCGAGGCCAGACGGTCAATGACGCTGTTGCGAAAATAGCCGGCGACAAAGCCAAACAGGCTGCCGAGGACGAAGCCGATCGCCGTCGCCAGCAGCGCCAGGCGCAGGGAGTAAGCCACTGCGGTCATCACCTCGTCTATCACCGGGCGGCCGGTGGCGACCGACATACCGAGGTCGCCGTGCAGTGCCCGCCACAGCCAGTGGATAAACTGCAGAGGCAGCGGCTTATCAAAGCCGTAGGCCTGCATCAGCGTCTGGCGTAGCGCCTCCGAGGCGTCCGGCGGCATCACCGACACCAGCGGGTCGCCCGGCGCGATCTGCACCAGCATGAAACAGATCACCGCCACCCCAAGCATGGTGGGGATAGCCAGCAGAATGCGGTATAGCAGCGTATTGATCATCGGTTGCCCCTTTCGCGATTACTCTTTTTTGCTCACCAGGCTGAGGTCGATAAACCAGCTCTGCGGTTGCACCACTCCGGTCACCGCGGGCGAAATCGCGCGCGGCCCGACGTCGTGGGCGACAAACAGGAACGGCACCTGATCCACCAGCGCGGCGTGCAGATCGCCGGCGGCTTTATTCATCGCTTCCGGGGTAAAGGCGTGCTTGACGGCGGCGGCGAGTTTTTCCGTCTCTGGGGTGGCGAAGTAGCCCCAGTTGGTCGCCACCGGCGGAAACGCTTTGGCGGTCGAGAAGCGGATCAGGCCAAAATAGGGATCATTGACCGCGGCGCTGACGTTGATCGCGTCGATCCCTTTTGCCGAGGGATCCCGGGCGCCCAGGCGCCAGTTGGTGAACAGGGTGTTCCATTCCACCACTTTAATATCCACATTGAAGAAGCAGCTCTTCAGGCTCTGCTGGATATACTCGTTCATCGGCAAAGGCTGCATCTGCCCGGAGCCGGAGGCCGAGGTGGCCACCGTGACGTGCAGCGGCTTGCCGGCGCTGTATCCAGCCTCGGTCATCAGCTGACGGGCGGCGTCCGGGTCATATTTGATCTGGAAGGTGGGTTTGCCATGCCACGGGCTGTCGGCCTCGTAGACCCCGGTGGCCTCGGTCATGTAGCCGCCGAGGTAGCTTTTCAGCTCGGCGCGGTTCAGACACAGGTTGGCCGCTTTGCGCACCCGAATGTCCTGCCACGGCGATCCTTTTTCAAAGGAGAACTGCCAGGGCCACAGGTGCGGCTGGGTGTTGGCGTAAAGGTGAAAACCCTGAGACTTGATCTGATCGATGGCGTCCGGCGCCGGGGCTTCAATCCAGTCCACCTGCTTCGACAGCAGCGCCGCGGTGCGGGCGTTGGCCTCCGGCAAAGGGATCAGCACCACCTTATCCACCCGGGGAATGCGATCTTTGTTCCAGTAGTCGGGGTTTTTCGCGAGGATCAGCTGCTGACGCGGCACCAGCTTCTCCAGTTTGAACGGGCCGCTGCCCACCGCATGGGCGGCGAAGGCGGTCCATGCCTGTTTGCTGCGCGCGGCGCTATCCCCCGCGCTGGCCGGCACCGCGTCATACTGCTTCTGCCACGCCGTGGGCGAGACAATAAACAGGTTGGTGATGTTGTACGGCAGCAGCGCGTCCGGTTCCGAGGTGGTCAGCGCCACAGTGTGGTCGTCAATTTTCTCCGCGCCGGTGAGGGTCGGCATGCGCGACAGGGTGTTGCCGATCTGGCCCGGGGCGTACTGCGGCGCCGCTTTATTCAGCACCTTATCCACGTTCCAGACGATGGCGTCGGCGTTCACCTCCGTCCCATCATGAAACTTCACCCCCGGACGCAGGGTGAAAATCCAGCGGCTGGTGTTCTGCGGATCGATGTGCCACTCGGTCGCCAGCCCTGGCACCAGACCGCTGGGCTTTTCACCTTGCGACAGATCCCACTCCACCAGCGCGTCATACAGCGGGATGCCGGTAAAGCGGTTGCCCTCATAGCCCTGATCCGGCTGGCCGAGGGTTAACGGAATATCCGCGGCGGTCATGGCGATCCGCAGCGTGGAGGCGTTGGCAGGTAAGGCGGCGCCCGCCAGGGCCAGTGCGCCGCTCACCGCCACGGCGAGACGACCGGCACGCGAAAATAACGTTGTTTTGTGCATCACATGATCCCTGTTAAATAAAGTGTCACGAATTAACAGGCAAAATGCGTACCAGCTCTTGCGCGGGCGGAAATAGGCCGAAACCGACCGGTAAAATAAGAAGGACTTATATTATCACCATGATAATTATGGGAAAATAATTGCACCTTATTCCGTCGCACCGCCAGCGGGAAATATGTTGCAGAATTGCACCAGTCGCTATATGGCAAATTTCAAATAATCACTCTGCGTCACTTTTTTATTCATCCCCGTCCTCCGCCGCGGCGTATTCTCCGTCGGGATCAATCCCTTCTATACTTCAGGGAACACATCGACCGGGAGAGACTATGCCTTTAGCCGATTTTCACCGCTCCGATCCTTTTACCCTCGGTATCGAACTGGAGCTGCAGGTGGTGAACCCGCCGGGTTACGACCTCAGCCAGGATGCCTCGACGCTGATTGCCGACGTCCAGCATGAGCTGACCGTGGGAGAAGCCAAGCACGATATCACCGAGAGCATGCTGGAGATCGCCACCGGGGTGTGCCGCGACATCAGCCATGCGCAAATCCAGCTCAGCGCCATCCAGCAGGCGGTCCAGCGCGCGGCGCTGCATCATCATCTGCAGATCTGCGGCGGGGGTTCCCACCCCTTTCATGCCTGGCAGCGTCAGCAGATCAGCGACAATCCGCGCTATGTCAAAACCGTCGAGCATTTTGGCTATCTGGCGCAACAGGCGACGGTCTTTGGCCAGCATGTGCACGTCGGCTGCCAGAGCGGCGACGACGCCATCTATCTGCTGCACGGCTTGTCGCGCTTTGTGCCGCACTTCATCGCCCTCAACGCCGCCTCGCCGTGGTTCGACAGCACCGACAGCCGCTTCGCCTGTTCGCGCCTCAACCGCTTCTCCTCTTATCCCGACAACGGTCCGATGCCGTGGGTGGCCGACTGGCAAGGGTTTCGTCGCCTGTTCCGCCAGCTGAGCTACACCAGCATGATCGACAGCATGAAGGATCTGCACTGGGATATTCGCCCCAGCCCGCAGTTTGGTACCGTCGAGGTGCGGGTGATGGACACCCCCCTGACCCTCGCCCAGGCGATCCATATCGCTGGCTTTATTCAGACCCTGGCCTGCTGGCTGTTGACGGAGCGTCCTTTTAAGCACCAGCCTGACGATTATCTGCTGTATCCTTTTAACCGCTATCAGGCCTGCCGCTACGGGCTGGACGGAACCCTTACCGACGTGCGCAGCGGGGAGCAGCGCAGCATCCGTCAGGAGATCCTGCAGCTCGCCGACCGGCTGGCACCTTTCGCCCATCAGCTGAAGGCGACGCCGGCGCTGGAGGCGGTGGTTCGCCAGGCGAAATCGCCGCACAGCGAGGCGCAGCAGATGCGCGAGTTTATCGCCAACGGCGGTTCGCTTTCCGGGCTGGTGCAAAAACACTGTGAGATTTGGGCGGCATAAGACAGCGAGGCGGGTATACTCGGCGCAGACCATAGAAAGGATTGCCCATGTTATTACGCTGCCTGCTCCCCCTGGCGCTGCTGCCCCTGGCCGCCGTCGCCAGCGCCGCCTGTACCCTCACCGACCCGACGCTAACCCTGCAGAGCTATCGGGTGGATGCGCAGAAAGAGCGCATTGCAATGTACTGGCAGGATCGGCACGGTAAAGCCTGGGGTTCCCTGCGTTCGCTGCTGGCGGGTATCGATGGCGATGGCCGGGTGCAGATGGCGATGAACGGCGGCATTTACGATAAGGCCTACGCGCCGCTGGGGCTGTATATCGAAGACGGCAAACGCCTGACGCCGGTAAACCGCTCCGCCGGCGGCGGGAACTTCTTTATCCGCCCCGGCGGCGTATTCCTGGTGGAGAACGGCCGGGCGAAAATCGTGCCGCTGCCGGCGTACAAACGCTCTCCCGCCATCCGCTATGCGGTGCAGTCCGGCCCGATGCTGATTGAGAATGGCGTCATCAACTGGCGGCTGAAGCCCTCCGCCAGCTCGCGCAAACTGCGCAACGGGGTTGGCATCGATAAGCAGGGCCGGGTGGTGTTTATGCTCAGCGATCGCGAGACCAACTTCTATGATTTTGCCTGCTATGCGCAGTCAAAGCTTGGGGTGCGGCAGATGCTTTATCTCGACGGCACCCTGTCGAAGATGTACCGCAAAGGCGGCAGCGTGCCGTGGCAATATCATCCGTTCGTGACCATGATAACGGTGGAGAGGAAATAGCGGGCGCGTTTGGGGGCGGCCATTCCAGCCAGGAGAGTGAATAAATTAACGACAGGCCGGGCAAGGTATTGCCGCCGTGCCCGATGTCCTTGCCCGGTGGCGCTGCGCTTACCGGGCCTACAGAGTCTGTTCGCTATGATATGGCCCCTGAAATCTACGGGCGTGCAGCAGGGCCGATTCCCGCTGAAATCGGCGAACCGGAGGTCGGCAGATAAGGCGGGGCTCACGCCCAAACGCAACGTGAACGCAAAACCCCCCCTCACCCTACCCCTCTCCCAAAGGGAGAGGTGACCGCCCGGTAGTCGTTGCAGCCTGGAGTATCCCCGTTACCGACGGTTAGCGCCGCGCTTACCCCCGCCGATGCGCCCACTCGCGCATACGCTGAAACAGAACATACAGCGAAGGAATAAACAGGATGCCAACCATCGTCGCCACCAGCATTCCGCTGAACACCGTGGTGCCGATGATCCGCCGGCTCTGCGCCCCGGCGCCGGTGGCGAGCATCATCGGCATGATGCCGATAATAAACGACACCGCGGTCATCATCACCGCGCGGAAGCGGCGGGTGGCGCCCTCGCGCGCGGCGTCGACTATCGACAATCCCTCTTCGCGCCGGCTGCGGGCAAACTCAACGATCAGAATCGCATTCTTCGCCGCCAGGGCGATCAGCAGCACCAGTCCTATCTGGACATACACATCGTTGGCATAGCCCGCCGTCCACAGCCAGAGCAGCGCTCCGCCGATGGCGAACAGCACCGAAAGCATGACGCTCGCCGGCAGCGTCCAGCTCTCATACTGCGCCACCAGGAACAGCCACGCCATCGCCACCGCCGCCAGCACGATCCACACCGCCTGATTGCCGGTCTGCTGCTCCTGCCAGGAGATGCCGCTCCAGGCGTAGTCATACCCCGGCGGCAGATGGGCCTGCAGAATCTGCTCCATAGCCGCCATCGCCGTACGGCTGCTGACCCCCTCGGCCGCTGAACCGCTCACCGACACGGACGGGAACTGGTTGTACTGCTGAATAAACGGCGCCCCCACCGTCGGCGTAATGGTGACCAGATTGCTCAGCCGCACCCGCTCGCCGTCGCGGCTGCGGACGTACAGCTCGCTAATCTGCTCAGCCCGCTCGCGCCACTGCATCTCATTTTGCATCACCACATGATAGACACGGTTGTTAAGGCTGAAATCACCGGCGCGCGTGCCGCCGAACGCCGTCTGCAGGCTGCTGAAGATCTGCGCCACCGGCACATCCAGCAGCGCCGCCCGATCGCGGTCGACCGTCAGGGTCAGCTGCGGCACGTTGCTGCTCCAGGTGGTAAACACCCGGCTCAGCTGCGGATGCTGTTTCGCCAGTTGAAGGATCTCCTGCGTCACCTGCTCCAGCTCCGCCGACGACTGACCGGCCTGCGTCAGGATGCGCAGGTCAAATCCCGAGGCATTGCCCAGGCCCGGCAGGGTCGGCGGCGCGAAGGTCATGATCGTCGCCTCCGGCAGCGACAGCAGCTGGCGCTGGATATCCGCCATCACCGCATCCAGCGGCGGCCGCTGATGCCAGTCCTTGAGCATTACCGAGATAAACCCGCCGTTAGAGGCGCTGGTGCCGTTGAGAATGTTGAAGCCGGACACCTGAATCACATCCTCCACCGCCGGGTTAGCCATCAGCAGCTTGCGCGCCTGGGCCATCACCGCTTCGGTACGCTCCAGCGACGCCGCCTCCGGCAGCTGCACGCTGGCAAACAGGTAACCCTGATCTTCCTGCGGCAGGAAGCCTTTCGGCATTGAGCTAAAGCTGAACGCCACCAGCGCGCCCGCCGCGACCGTCGCCGCCAGCGCCAGCCAGGGGCGGCGGTTCATCCAGCCAACCAGCCGGCCATAGCCGTCGCGGGTGCCGTCGAGGAGACGGTTAAACGCCCGCCACACCGCCGCCGGCCGGGCGGGACGCGGGCGCAGCAGTAGCGCGCAGAGGGCCGGGGTTAGGGTTAACGCCACCAGGCTCGACAGGGCCACCGCGGTGGAGAGCGTCACGGCAAACTGCCGGTACAGCTCGCCGACGATCCCCGGGAGCAGCGCCACCGGCACAAACACCGCCAGCAGCACCAGGGTCGTGGCGATCACCGGCCCGGCGATCTGCCGCAGCGCCTGGGCGGTGGCCTGCAGGCGATCCAGCCCTTCCGCCATTTTGGTTTCCACATTCTCCACCACCACAATGGCGTCATCCACCACCATCGTCAGGGCGAGAATGATCGCGAACAGGCTGAGGGTGTTGGCGCTGTAGCCCAGCAGATAGAGCACCGCAAAGGTGCCGATCAGTGACACCGGGATCGCCAGCACTACGATCAGCGTCGCCCGCCAGCTCTGCAGGAACAGCGACACCACCACGACCACCGCCAGCAGGGTCAGCGCCAGCGAGACGCCGATCTCTTTGATCGTCGCCGCCACAAAGCGGGTGGTATCGAACTTCACCTCCCAGGTGAGATCCGCCGGAAAGCGGGTGTGCAGGCGGTTAAGCTCAGCGCGCACTGCGCTGGCGACCTGCAGGGCATTGGCGGTGGGCGTCGGGTAGATACCCAGATAGGCCGACGCTTTACCGTTGAGCTGCGCGCCGGAGCTGTAGCTGCGGGCGCCCAGCTCAATGGTCGCCACGTCAGCGAGGCGAACCAGCTGCCCCTGCGCGCCGCGACGGAGGATAATCTCGCCAAAGCTGGCCGCCTCGTTCAGACGCCCCAGCCCGTTGATGGTCAGCGTCTGCTGCTGGCCGTTGAATACCGGCGGGGTGCCCACCTGCCCCGCCGCGCCCTGCACATTCTGCTCACGCAGCGCCTGGGCAACGTCATCCGTGGTGATGTTGAGGGCGTTCATGCGGTCCGGACGCAGCCAGATGCGCATACTGTAATCCCGGGCGCCAAACATCTGCACCTCACCGACGCCGGGCAGGCGCGCCAGCGCCTCGCGCACCTGGGTGCTGGCGTAGTTACTGACAAACAGCGGCGACAGCGTGCCCAGCGGCGAGTAGAGGCTCACCCCCATCAGCAGGTTGCTGGCGCGCTTGCGGACCTGGACCCCATTCTGCTGCACCTCCGCCGGGAGCTGCGCCAGCGCCTGCGACACCCGGTTTTGCACGTCGATCGCCGCCAGGTCGGCGTCGGTGCCCGCCGCGAAGGTAATACTCAGACGGTACGTTCCCTCATCCGAGCTGGTGGACTCCATATACAGCATATGATCGACGCCGTTGAGCTGGGTCTCCAGCGGGGCGGCGATAGCCTCCGCCACGTCTGACGCGCTGGCGCCCGGCCAGCTGGCGCTGACGTTCACCACCGGAGGCGTGATCGCCGGGTACTGCTCCACCGGGATCAGCTTCAGCGACACCGCGCCGACAAAGGTCAGCAGCAGCGCGATCACCATGGCAAATCGCGGACGACGGATAAAAAAGGTCAGCATCCCTTCTCCTTACTTAGTTCAGCACCTGTACCGCGGCGCCTTCGCGTAAACGCTGCGCGCCGTCGGTGATCACCTGCTCGCCCGCCTGCAGCCCTTTCTCAACCGCAAACTGCTGCCCCTGCTGCCCCGCGAGGGTCAGACGACGCTGCCCGGCGGTATGGTCCGGCTTCAGCACCCAGCTGAAAAAGCCCTGCGGATCCTGCTGCACGGCGGCGGCCGGGATCATCACCCGTGACTGCAGCTCCTGCGGACGGAACAGGATTGTTACGCTGCCGCCCGGCAGCAGACGGTGCTGCGGATTGGCGAACTCGGCCCGCACCGCCACGCTGCCGGTGCGGGCGTCAATCCGGTTATCGATGGAGGTCAACACCCCATCGCGCCGTTTGCCATCCACGTCAATCTGCGCCAGCCACGCCTGCTTCAGAGCGTGGATGTCGGCATGCTGGCCGGTTTTGCTGAAAAACGCGGCTTCGTCGAGGGCGAACGAGACCCGCACCGGATCCAGCTGCACAATGTCCACCAGCACTCCGCTGGATGGGTTAATCAGCGTCCCGACGTGAAAGGCGCTGTGGCCCACCCGTCCGGTCACCGGCGCCGCAATCCGGGTATAACTGAGCACAATCTGCTGGGCCTCGACGCGGGCTTTCGCCTGCTGCACGGCGGCGGCGGCGACGTCGCGCTGCATCCGGGCTGTGTCGACGTCGTTGCGGCTGATGGAGTGGTTGTTGATAAGTCGCTCGTAGCGAGTGAGCAGCTGTTGCGACTGGCGTAATGAGGCCTCTGCGCTTTTCAGCTCGGCCTGCGCCAGGGCCAGCGCCGCGCGGGGCTGTGCGTCGTCGAGGGTAAACAGCAGGTCGCCCTCGGTCACATACTGCCCGTCCTGGAAGTGGCGCTGAACAATCACCCCTTCGGTGCGCGCGCGAATGTCGACGGCGCGGATTGCCTCGACCCGTCCGGGGATGGCGCGTTCTTCAGCATGAGGAGCCAGTTCGGCCGTGGCGACGCGGACCGGCACCGCCGGCGCGGCGGTGGCCGTCAGGGCGCTGCTGGCCAGGGCGCTAGCCAGCAGCGCAAAGCGGAAGGTTTTAATCATAGGGGATCCTTGCGACAGTAACGCGCGCCTGCGGCGAGGCGCGCGAGATCGATCAGGCCGTTTTGCGGAACCGGCGCGTCAGACGCTTCTCGATTTCCACCACCAGGAACATGGCGATGCCGATGACCAGGGTGACAAACCAGTAGCGCAGCGGCAGCGCTTCCGTGCCAAACATGTTCTGCATCAGCGGGACATAGATAATCACCAGCTGCATCAGCAGCAGGACACCGGTCACCAGCCAGATGCCTTTGTTGCGCAGCAGGCCCATGCTCAGGGAGAAGCTGTCGCTGCTGCGGCAGTTGATCATGTAGACCCACTGCGCCGTCACCAGCATCTGCAGCAGCACGGTGCGGATAAACTCCGGACTGTGGCCGCGCGGCGCCAGCCAGGCCTCAAGGATAAAGGCGGCAATAGCAATCATAGACCCGACAAAAGCCACCCGCCACACGGCGAAACCATCCATCACGTGCTGGCCGGTTTTACGCGGCGGGCGGTTCATCACGTTGCGCTCCGCGGCCTCAAAGGCCAGGCCGAAGGAGAGCGTCGCCGACGTCGCCATGTTCATCCACAGGATCAGCACCGGGGTCAGCGGAATCATGTTCCCCGCCAGCAGGGCGATGATGATCAGCAGTCCCTGCGCCAGGTTGGTCGGCATGATGAAGAGGATGGTCTTCTTCAGGTTGTCATAGACCCGACGGCCCTCTTTTACCGAGCTGGCGATGGTGGCGAAGTTATCATCGGTCAACACCATGTCAGCCGCCTCTTTGGTGACTTCGGTACCTTTGATACCCATCGCGATACCCACGTCGGCCTGGCGCAGCGCCGGCGCGTCGTTGACGCCGTCGCCGGTCATGCCGACCACTTCGCCGTTATCCTGCAGGGCTTTCACCAGGCGCAGCTTATGCTCCGGACTGGTGCGGGCAAAGATGTCGTACTCCACCGCCGCCTTTGCCAGCGCCGCATCGTCCATATGCTCCAGCTGGTAGCCGGTCATGGCCTGGCTGCTGTTGGTGATCCCCAGCATCTGGCCGATGCTCATCGCCGTCTGCGGGTGGTCGCCGGTGATCATCTTCACGCGGATGCCGGCGGTCTGGCAGGCGTGGATAGCGTCAATGGCTTCCGGACGCGGCGGATCCATCATCCCGGCGATGCCGAGGAAAATCAGTCCCTCCTGCAGATCCTCATGGTTCAACGTGGTGGCATCAAGGCTGGCCGGCTTACAGGCCGCCGCCACCATGCGCAGCCCCTGACGGGCGAAGCGCGCCATCTCCTCTTCCCAGTACTGCGCCTCGAACGGCACCGCGCCCTGGCGGCTCATCTGCTCACGGCACATGCCGAAGATGACATCCGGCGCACCGGTGATTAACACCCGGGCATCGCCATCGATGTGCTGCAGCGTCGACATATATTTGTACTGCGAGTCAAAGGGGATCTTGGCCACCAGACGGGCCTCCACCGCCGGGAGCTGCGCTTTCGCCGCCAGCACCTTCAGCGCCCCTTCGGTTGGCCCGCCGGTGATCCCCCACAGGCCGCGCTCATCCTGGATAAGCTGGCTGTCGTTGCACAGGTCGATGGTGCGCAGCCAGGTCTCCAGCACGGTACCCGGCTGAACCTGCACGGGCTCATCGCTCCCCTCAAGGAAGATCCGCCCCTGCGGCTCATAGCTGTCGCCTTCCACCCGGTAGCAGCAGTCGGCGGTGATGATCGCCTTGACGGTCATTTCGTTCATCGTCAGGGTGCCGGTTTTATCCGAGCAAACCACGGTCATGGCGCCGAGGGTTTCCACGGTCGGCAGCTTACGGATAATCGCCCGCTTGCGCGCCATCGTCTGCACGCCGAGCGACAGAATAATTGAGATGATCGCCGGCAGTCCTTCCGGTACCGCGGCCACCGCCAGGCTAATCAGCGACAGCAGCAGCTCGCCCATCGGGATATCCCGCAGCGCGAGGCTGAAGATAAACAGCGCCACCATCATGGCGAGGATAATGACGAAAATCGCTTTGCCGAGCTTATCCATCTGCACCAGCAGCGGGGTGCGGTGCTTCTCAATGCCCGCCATCATCTGGTTAATGTGGCCGAGTTCGGTCTGCGCGCCGGTGGCGGTCACCACGCCGACGCCGCCGCCGGCGCTGACGGTGGTCCCGGAGAAGACCATGTTCACCCGGTCGCCCAGCGGCAGGTCGCCTTCCAGCGCGTCGGTGATTTTATCCACCACCGTCGACTCGCCGGTGAGGATCGCCTCTTCCACCCGCAGGTTGTGCGTTTCAATCAGCCGCATGTCCGCCGGCACGCGGTCGCCGGCGCGCAGGATAACGATATCCCCCGGAACCAGGTCGCGCGTCGGGATAGTCTCATGTTTGCCGTTACGCTGGACGCGGGCATCGCTGGAGAGCATGTTGCGGATCCCCTGCAGGGACTTTTCGGCGTTGCTCTCCTGGATATGGCCGATCAGGGCGTTAATCACCGTCACGCCGAGGATCACCAGGGTATCGACCCAGTGCCCCATGATGGCGGTCAGCGCCGCCGCGGCCAGCAGCACGTAAATCAGTACGTCGTTAAAGTGGGCAAGAAAGCGCAGCCAGGCCGGTTTCCCTTTCTTTTCCGGCAGCGCGTTCGGCCCACAGCTATTCAGGCGCTCGGCGGCGTCTGCGGAACTTAACCCAGCGGCCTGGCTTTTGGTCTGCGCCAGCACTGCGTCAACGGTCTGCTGCCAGACCTGCCGTGGCGCGGTGTCGCCCGAGGGCGTCGTAAACTTTGGGTTATTCATCTTGGTCAAATTACATTTTCCTTATAAATTCCGTGAGTCGGAAAGCCTGAAATCATTCCTGGCCAATGCAGTAAAAGGTGGCGAAAAAGCCGATAAAAATGTGAACCAATACAAGCCTAAATTTTTCGCAAAATAAAAAATATGTGGTAAGTTAATTCCACGAGCCAACTATTACAGAATATTAATAAACCAAAACTAAACGAGGTTAAATATGTTTGGAATCTACCGCGGACGCCGTCTGGCGCTGTACATCCTGCTGGCCATCATCGCTGCCACGCTGGTGGGATATAGCACTTATAGTTTTGTAAAAGCGCTGGCATAATAATGACAGTAATTTACAGGAGACTGATTTTAATTTAATTACAAATTATTTCAGATTAATTAACATGGGAATAAAAGGCAGACCATAATATTAAACAGAGGCGCATTAAGGCGAGTAAAATACAAAGCATATTGCGTTAGGGATTATTTTGCCGGACAATATGTTTTTTAACTGATGATTAACATGACATGAAACATCCGCTGGAAACGCTCCTCTCCGCCGCCGGGATCCTGCTCCTGGCTCTGCTCTCCTGTCTGCTGTTGCCCGCGCCGTCGCTGGGCCTGACGCTGGCGCAAAAGCTGGTTGAGACATTCCATATGATGGATCTCAACCAGCTTTATACGGTGTTGTTTTGTTTGTGGTTCTTAGCACTGGGCGCCATTGAGTATCTGGTGCTGCGCTGGGTGTGGCGTCGCTGGTTTTCGCTCGAACGCTAAACCAGGAAGGGCGCGCCTCAGTGGGCGCGACTGTGGTTCTCTTTACGGTAGGCGCCCGGCGGCAGATTGAAGGTCCGGGTGAAGACGCGGGTAAAGGTCTGTTGCGAATCGAAGCCATACTTCAGGCAGATATCGTAGACCCGCTGATCGGTGTCACGCAGATCGCGGGCGGCCAGCAGCAGCTTCCTTTCGCGAATATAGCGCCCCAGGCTCTCCCCTTTATACTGTAAAAACAGCCGTTGCAGATGCCATTTCGAATACCCGGCATGGCGAGCGATATCATCAATACGCAGCGGTTGATGCAGGTTGTCATCAATCCACTCGACGATAGTATCAATCACCTGAGCGGAAATCGTCATATGCTCTCTCCTCTGATACTGCACTGGCGCTTAGCGCCACCAGGCGTTAAATGATTGCGTCTTATCGGCGACCCACACCGGCTCGCCCTGCACAGGCGTCAGCAGACGCCAGGCCCTTCCTTCGCTGGCAGCCGCCAGCCGTTGATACGGTTCATCCCAGCTGTGTTTCGCCAAAACGAATCGTCCTGCATGCCCAGGCAGCACCGCGCGAGCGCGCAGGTCGTCGGCGGCCTGAGCTGTTTCATCCGGCATCATGTGAATATATTTCCAGTCCTGGTCATACTGCCCGTTCTCCATGATCGCCAGATCGACCGGACCAAATTCATCGCCTATCGCTTTAAAGTGCGGCCCATAGCCGCTGTCGCCGCTGTAATAAATCTTTTGCTGCGGGGTAACGAACAGAAAACTGGCCCACAGCGTCTGGTTGCGCTTCAGCCCACGGCCGGAAAAGTGCCGCGCCGGCAGGACGTGGACGGTGAGCTCGTCGTTAACCGGAATCGCCTGCTGCCAGTCCGCTTCGGTAATCAGCGCCCCGTCCATCCCCCAGTAACGCAGGTGCGAGCCAACCCCCAGCGGCGTAATGACCCGCTTAATTTTCGGCAGCAGAGCGCGGATGGTGGCGTAATCCAGATGGTCGTAATGATCGTGGGAGATGATCAGCAGATCGATCTCCGGCATCCCTTCCGCACGCCACGGATAGTCGCCGGGAAAAGCTTTATTAATAAAGGAGAACGGCGCCGCGTAATCGCTGAACACCGGGTCGATCAGGATGCGTTTTCCCGCCAGCTGCAGATACCAGGAGGAGTGGCCGAGCCAGACCATCACGTCCTGCCCGAGGGGCAGCGTCGCCAGATCGGTCTTCACCAGCGGCAGCGGCTGCGCGGGACGGGCGTTTTCCCGTTTGGTCATCAGGAAATCCCACCATGCCGCCAGCATATTCTTTTGCCCGGTGAACCCCGGCGTGGGCAGCTGGTTATGGAACTGGCCATCCCGGTAGTGGGGGGACGCTTCCACCTGGCTAAGCTGTGCCCCCTGCGGCGCCTTACCAAAACCGGCATTGAGGACAAACGGCAATGTCGTTGCTGCTGCGAGTAACATGATGGCGACCACGCTGAAAGTGACACGGTTCATATCCTGACCAGACAAAAGCCCCCATCCCGGAGGCTTTATGATATAACTTGATTATGAGTGAGTACGCACTCATTATTAGGAATGTGATGAAAGTCGTCAAGACGATTTTCAATTTTTGCGTTCCGCCGTTGCAGCAACCAGGTCAGACGTGCAAAGATCGGCGGTTTGTTTAAACCTGCGTGAGGAAAAAAGTAGTGGCTCGTCCAAAGAGTGAAGATAAAAAGCAAGCGTTACTGGAAGCTGCCACCGCGGCTTTCGCCCAGTCCGGCATCGCCGCCTCGACGTCGGCCATCGCCCGCAGCGCCGGTGTGGCCGAGGGGACGCTGTTTCGCTATTTCGCTACCAAGGATGAGTTGCTCAACGAACTGTACCTCGCCATTAAGCTGCGCCTGGTGCGCACCATGATCGCCGGGCTGGATCCGGACGAGAAGCGCCCGAAAGAGAACGCGCGCAATATCTGGAACAGCTATATCGACTGGGGCGTGCGCAACCCGATGGAGCACAAGGCGATCCGCCGTATGGCGCTCAGCGAGCGCATCACTGACGAAACCCGCCGCCAGGTGAAAGAGAGCTTTCCGGAGCTCAACGAAATGTGCCAGCTGTCGGTGAAAGAGATATTCCTCAGCGAGGCGTATCGCGCCTTTGGCGACGCCCTGTTTTTGTCGCTGGCGGAAACCACCATCGAATTCGCCAGCCACGATCCGCAGCGCGCCCGGGAGATTATCGCCCTCGGTTTTGAAGCCATGTGGAACGCCCTGCATGAGGCGGACGCCTAATGACGCCGGAAACACTGCATCCCTGCGCTCACCGTATCGCCCTGACCTACCCGTTTACCGAACACTGCTGGCCCTTTGGGCCGGAGTACGATGTGTTTAAGGTCGACGGCCGCATCTTTATGATCACCATGACCATTCGCGGGCGGGCGCTGGTCAACCTGAAGGCCGAGCCGCAGAAGTCGCTGCTCAATCAGGAAATTTATCGCAGTATCGAACCCGGCTACCATATGAACAAGAAACACTGGATCACGGTGGTGCCGGGCGACGACATCAGCGAGGATCTGCTGGCCGAGCTGATTGACGATTCGTGGCACCAGGTGGTGAACAAGCTGAGCAAAAAGGCGCAGCAGCGCCTGCGTCCGCGCTGATTTTCAGCCAAACGCGATAAGTGTTATCGCATTTTTCACCCTTATCATTTTGCGATCTTCGCTGTACTCTTCCTCTCCTGAACGCACCGGTAAGGTGCTGTAAACTGTGAGGAAGAGTTATGGATATCGTATCGGTCGCTTTGAAGCGCTATTCCACCAAGGCCTTTGACGCCACGAAAAAGCTGACTGCCGGGGAAGCGGAACAGCTGAAAACGCTGCTGCAGTACAGCCCGTCTAGCACCAACTCCCAGCCGTGGCACTTTATCGTTGCCAGCACCGATGAAGGCAAAGCCCGCGTGGCGAAAGCCGCCAGCGGTACCTACGTGTTCAACGAACGTAAAATTCTTGACGCCTCGCACGTGGTGGTGTTCTGCGCGAAAACCGCGATGGACGACGCCTGGCTGCAGCGCGTCGTGGATCAGGAAGAGGCCGATGGCCGTTTCGCCACTCCTGACGCAAAAGCCGCTAACCACAAGGGCCGCACCTTCTTTGCCGATATGCACCGCAAAGAGCTGAAAGATGACGATCAGTGGATGGCGAAGCAGGTGTATCTCAACGTCGGCAATTTCCTGCTGGGCGTAGCGGCGATGGGCCTCGACGCCGTGCCGATCGAAGGGGTTGATTTTGCGCTCCTCGATGAGGAGTTTGACCTGAAAGCCAAGGGCTACACCAGCCTGGTGGTGGTCCCGGTTGGCCACCATAGCGTGGAAGATTTCAACGCTACCCTGCCGAAGTCGCGTCTGCCGCAGTCGACGACCATTACCGAGATTTAATCTCTCCACGGGCGCCTTTAACCGGGCGCCTCTGGTGCCGCTTGTCAGTGCCGGATGGCGGCCAGGCCTTAACCGGCCCACATAACCATCCATATATCAGATAGTTACTCCTCGCCGTAGGCCCGCGCAAGCGCAGCGCCGCCGGGCGATGACAATGGGCACGGAGCCGATTTTATGCCTGGTGGCGGCTGCGCCTGACCCGGCATACGGGATCCTCTTACAGGCTTACACCTCGCAGCACCGCCGGGCGCGCTAATTTAGTAAAGTAAAACTTGCGGGTGCTTTATACCGCACGCTAGCGCGTATCGCGTTAAGGTATCCAGGCTGGTGCGGGTGATATTGGCTTCCATTCTGGAGACCGTTGGCGCACTCACCCCCATCCTCTGCGCCACCTGGGCTCGGGTCAGCCCCGCCTGCTCGCGCCATTGTGCCAGCATAGTACGTAATCGGTGCTTACGTTCTTGCGCATCGAACGCAGCCTGAACCTCAGGCTGGCTAAGCAGTTCTGTTTTTAACGTATCCCAGTCAATGATCTTTTTACTCATTGCGCATCTCCTCTAATCGCTTCAGCGCCAGGCGAATTTCCGATAACGGGATTTTTTGCGTTTTCTTGACAAAAACCCGTAGCAGAAAGAGCGTTTTGTTTTGCTGAAAAACGTAGATCCCCCGCCCCTGTACCGAACCTAACGCTCGAATTTCAAATAGCCCTTGTCCAAGCGGTTTACTATCAGGTTCTCTCAGCGCGGTGGGATTTTGGCGTAACTTGTCTAATTGCCTGATCATCTTAGCCTGGACAATAGCCGGAAGCGCCTGCAACTCCTTTTTAACGTCCACATGCACAACCATTCTGAACATCAGACTCCCTTCCTCTGAATGTTAGCATAGAAGATAAATTGCCTTAAAGGCTAATCTTTGAGATACCCGGCAAGCCTATTCTCATTTGCAGCCAATCGCAGAAAAATGCGCTAAAACTGGAATCAGGGACGAAAAAAAGCCGCGACTTAGCGCGGCCTGAGTGGTTAGCATGCTCAAAACGAGGTTAGTTGTTCTTCCCCCGCCCTTCACCCGCGTGCCAGATGCGCTCGGCATAGCGGCCAATCACCGCCAGCGAGACGGCAAGGATCAGGAAAAACAGCACCTTGTGCATCCCGTTCCAGAAAAACTCAAAGAAGCGGGTATAGAGATTGATCGCCAGAAAGGTTAACCCAAAGCCGCGCAGCATTGCGTCATCGGTTTTCAGGCTGATAAAAATGCAGACGCCGGCCGCCGCGGCAAACAGCAGCCCCCACGGCAGGAGTCGCGCCTGGCTTACGTTGTACCAGCTGTCAGCGTCGTAATTGCCGAAAATCGACAGGATCCACAGCGCAATAAACAGGTACGTGAGGCCCATCGCCTTGCTGACGGTAAACAGCTGACGCTGGCGAAGCAAGGACTGCGCGCCGTAGCAGAGCGCCAGCAGCGCGCCGCCGAACAGGACGAAGCGAATCGGGTAGTTCATGCCCAGCCAGTAGGCGCCCCACCCCGAGACGTAGCCGGTTTCTGCGCCAAACCAGTTGCCCAGCGCCAGCAGAAAAAAAAGCCACACCAGCCCGGAGCGGGCAACATAGCCGATAGCGCCGTAAATCATGCATCCGGCCAGAAACAGCGGCGCGATATGGCCGCTGCCGTTATCCAGCCGTTCACCCAACTGCCATAGCGCCACCGCGGTAAAGACGACGCCCAGAAACAAAATCGCCTCGGTGCTGTAGTGCCACTGCGTCTCCCGCCGCTGGCGGCGAAAACCCCAGCCGTAGCAGGCGACTGCCAGCAGTGCAGGCAGCAGGATCCGCGTCAGCGCCGAGTGGCTGAACAGGCTCAGCAGCCACGCCACCAGTTCGCTGTCGGCAAACAGACTGCCCAGAGCAATCAGCACGCAGGCCAGCGCGGTCCAGAAGGCATAGCGGCTCAGGCGCCGCCAGTCGAAGGGGGAGACGCGCAGCGTGTGCGCCAGCCGCTGACTGTCCGCCGGGGTTAACTCCCCGCTGGCCTGCCAGGCATTCAGCGCGCGCTGAATAATGCGCTGCTCTTTTCGGGTTACGTTCATAGGCATTCCTTGAGACTGATGACAAACCTGTTTTCGCTAATATGCTCGCCTCTTTGCCGGGTGGCGGCGTACGCCTTACCCGGCCTACAAACCCAAATCACCGCGGGTCCTGGGGCTGCTGAAACTGCCGGTGCTGGCGGCCTCAACATCGCTGAGACGTTCCCGGAAGGCCGGGGCAGCCCGCATGGATGCGGGCTGAGGGGCCGTGTTTTGCATGGACGCTGCCTCGGCCCGACCCGAAGCCTGCAGGGATAAGTCGAAGGCACCACGAAGTGGCGATGTTGCTGGCCGGAGCCCGGGGTACAGGTGGCGGCGGCGACTGGCCGCCCCCTGTGCGCTCCCTGCGCCACGGAAAACAGAATGAAGAAAAATTAACCGGGAGCGCAATGTGCGCTGAAGTCGCAGATAACATAAAAGACTTCCCTGCAGTGCTTTCCCTCACCCTGGCCCTCTCCCGGCGGGAGAGGGAACCGTCCAGCAGCGCCGGCCGGGCAATACCCGAAGATGGCACATTACCAGCCATCTGATTCCTTGTGATTAATGTTGGTCCAGCCACGTCAACGCCTGCTCGCCCGCCTCGTCCATCGGCAGGTAGACCAGCAGACGCGAACCATTGCGCGGCGCCGAATACCAGTACATCTGCTGCAGGCTGAATTGCCCGAGCTGCGGGTGGTTAAAATGTTTAATCTGGTTTTCCACGCCGCGCACCTCGTAGCGCTGATGCCACAGCGCTTCAAACTCCGACGAGGCGGCGAAAAAGCGCGCCAGTTTGTTTTCCCATGCCGGATCGCCACGGTGCTCGGCCATCGCGGCGCGGAAATAGGAGACAAAAGTCGGCAGCACATCGCGATTTTCAATCCGGCTGCGCCAGGTCTCATGGGTCAGATACAGATAAATGCAGTTGCGATCTTCTTCCGCAAGGGTGGCGAAATCGACACCCATCAGGCGGCAGAAGCTATCGTTCCAGGCCACAATATCAAAGTTCGGTTTCTGAATGCTGGCCGGCTGCGGCATCAGGCTGTCCAGCATGCGGCGGGTGCCAGGGCTGATGCCTTCGCACGCCGTCACCTGGGTGGATTCCGGCGGGGTCAGCCCGGCGAGCACGAACAGATGCCGGGTCTCCAGCGGACTGCACTGCAGGGCATTCGCCACCCCCACCAGCACTGCCTCCGACGGATTCACCTCCCGCCCCTGCTCCAGCCAGGTGTACCAGGTAACGCCGACGTCGGCGAGCATCGCCACCTCTTCCCGGCGCAGACCCGGCGTGCGTCGGCGGCCCACCCGGGGTAACCCCAGGCGCTGCGGATCGAGGCTTTCACGGCGGGCGCGCAGAAACGCCCCCAGCTGTTTGCGCCGATCGTCCGGCACGGCGAACGTCGACTCCCGTTGCGGCATCGTGGTCATCACCCCTCCAGCATGGTAGTTCCAGTACCAGTATAGACAGGAACTGGTACCCGTTTAATTTATCGGTAATGCTACGTCGGTCTGCTGAATGACGCAATGGAGATTCCCATGAAAACGTCTGCTGTTTCACCCGGCCGCGCCGGTCTGTTGCTGCTGCTGGGCGGCCAGATGCTGCCGCTTATTGATACCTCGATCACCAATGTGGCGCTGGACGCCATCACCCATACCCTGGCGGCCAGCGCCACGCAGCTGGAACTTATCGTCGCGCTCTACGGTGTCGCCTTTGCCGTCTGCCTGGCGATGGGCAGTAAGCTTGGCGATAACTATGGCCGCCGGCGCCTGTTTATGTGGGGCGTCGCGCTCTTTGGCATTGCTTCCCTGCTGTGCGGCATAGCGAACAGCATCAGCGCCCTGCTGGCCGCCCGCACTCTGCAGGGCGCCGGTGCGGCGCTGATTGTGCCGCAGATCCTCGCCACCCTGCACGTCACCCTCAAAGGCCCGGCCCACGCCCGGGCTATCAGCCTGTACGGCGGGATCGGCGGGATCGCCTTTATTGTCGGACAGATGGGCGGCGGCTGGCTGGTATCGGCGGACATCGCCGGGCTGGGCTGGCGCAACGCCTTTTTTATCAATGTGCCGATCTGCCTGCTGGTGCTGGCCCTGAGCCGCCGCTATGTGCCGGAAACCCGTCGTGAGACGCCGTCGCGGATTGACTGGCAGGGCACGCTGTACCTCGCCCTCATCCTCTGCTGCCTGCTGTTCCCGATGGCCCTCGGTCCGGAGCTGCGCTGGCCGCTGTGGCTGCAGCTGATGCTGGTGGCGGTCCTGCCGCTGCTGTTCGCCATGCGTCAGAGCGCCCTGCGCCAGCAGCAGCGCGGCGATCATCCCCTGCTGCCGCCGCGTCTGCTTCAGTTGACCAGTATCCGCTTCGGGATGGCCATCGCCCTGCTGTTTTTCAGCGCCTGGTCCGGCTTTATGTTCTGCATGGCGCTGACCATGCAGGAAGGGCTGGGGATGGCGCCGTGGCAGTCCGGCAATAGCTTTATCGCCCTCGGCGTGGCCTATTTTATTTCGGCGCTGTATGCCCCGCGGCTTATCGCCCGCTACAGCATGGGGCGGATCCTGCTGACCGGTCTGGCGGTGCAGATCGCCGGTCTACTGCTGCTGTGCGCTACCTTCTCCCGCTTCGGGATCGCCACCACCGCCCTGACGCTGGTCCCCTCCACAGCGTTGATCGGCTACGGCCAGGCGCTGATCGTCAACAGCTTTTACCGGATTGGTATGCGCGATATCAGCGCCAGCGACGCCGGGGCCGGGAGCGCCATCCTCAGTACCCTGCAGCAGGCGACTCTCGGCCTTGGGCCGGCTATCCTCGGCTCGCTGTTCCTGGCGCTGGCCCGTCGCGGCGGCGGAAACTATCCGCAGGCGCTGATTGATTTTCTGCTGGTCGAGGTGGCTATGATGCTGTTGCTGGGGGCCATCGCGCTGTGGCTGCGTCATCATCTCAACCGACAGCCGGCGACGGTAGCGTCGTAATACCGGCGGCGGTGATTTGCATAATCGTTATCCAGCGGTCATCATACCCGCTGGATATTCAGGAGACGTTATGCAGGAATTAATATCGCAAATTGCCGCCTTAGGAATCGAAATAACTCCCACCCGCTCGCTGATGATTATCTTCGGCATTATCTTGTTCACCGCCGTCGTCGTGCATCTGATATTGCATAAAGTGGTGCTGCGCGCTTTTGAAAAACGGGCATTGGCCAGCAGCCATCTGTGGCTGCAAATCATCACGCAGAATAAACTCTTTCACCGACTGGCCTTTACCCTGCAGGGGATCATCGTCAACGTGCAGGCGGTGCTGTGGCTGCAAAAAGGCAGCGAGGCTGCGGAAATATTAACCACCGTGGCTCAGCTATGGGTGATGATATATGCCATGCTGTCCTTCTTCTCGCTGCTGGATGTGATCTTAAAGCTGGCGCAGAAATTTCCCGCCGCCTCTCAGCTGCCGCTGAAGGGGATATTCCAGGGAATTAAGCTGGTTACGGCGATTATTATCGGCATCCTGATTATTTCCCTGCTGATAGGCCAGTCGCCAGCGATCCTGATTAGCGGGCTCGGCGCCATGGCCGCGGTGCTCATGCTGGTATTTAAAGATCCGATCCTTGGTCTGGTGGCCGGTATCCAGCTCTCGGCCAACGATATGCTCAAGCTTGGCGACTGGCTGGAGATGCCGAAGTACGGCGCCGACGGCGCGGTGATCGATATCGGCCTCACTACGGTCAAGGTACGTAACTGGGATAATACTATCACCACCATTCCGACCTGGTCGCTGGTCTCCGACTCGTTTAAAAACTGGAGCGGCATGTCGGCCTCCGGCGGCCGCCGCATTAAGCGCAGCCTCAACATCGACACCACCAGCATTCATTTCCTCGATGAACAGGAGCAGCAGCGCTTGATCCGGGCGAAGTTGCTTAAACCCTATATGGATTCGCGCCACGAGGAGATTAGCGCCTGGAACCAGCAGTATGCCGGGGAACAGTCGGTTCTCAATGAGCGGCGAATGACCAATGTCGGCACCTTCCGCGCCTATCTGCAGGAGTATTTACGTCATCATCCGCGCATCCGCCAGGATATGACCCTGATGGTGCGCCAGCTGGCGCCGGATGCCAACGGCTTGCCGATCGAGATCTATTGCTTCACCAACACCGTGGTGTGGGCGGAATATGAGGGGATCCAGGCGGATATTTTCGATCATGTCTTCGCCGTGGTGGAGGAGTTTGGCTTACGCATTCATCAGACGCCCACCGGCAACGACATTCGCGCGCTGGCGGGCGCCTTCTCCCGCTGACCTCAAGCGCTGGCGCGGTCTATCACGCGCCAGTCCATCATCACCCGCTCGACGGCAGCGTCGGGATCGTCGATGCGTTTCATTAACAGATCCACCGCCGTGCGGCCGATCGCCCGGGAGGGCTGTTCGACGGTGGTCAGCTGCGGGGAGACCACTTCCGCCAGCTCGGTGCCGTCGAAGCCGATCACCGCGATATCCTCCGGCACCCGCAGTCCAGCCTGGTCAATTGCCCGCAGCGCCCCGGCGGCAAGGGAGTCCGAAACGGCAAACACCGCGTCGGGCTTCTCGTCTTGCGACAGTAGCTGCTCCATCGCCCGTTTACCGGCCGCCGCGCTAAGATCCTGCGCGTAGGTCACCTGCTGATACGCCAGACCGTGCACGTGCAGCACGCTTTTATAGCCGCGCTCGCGCAGGCGGGCGTAGCGATAGCTGAGGTCGTGATTAATGAGCGCGATGCGACGGCGGCCGCCGTCGGCCAGCCGGGACACCGCCCCCTGGGCCGCCTCGACGTCGTTAATCCCGACGCAGGAGATGCTGCCTGTGTCGGCATACTCCGCGCACTGCACCCAAGGTGCATCGCCAATCATGGTGGTCAGTTCCGGCAGGCTGGAGAGCGCGTTCATGGTAATAATGCCGTCGACCATTTTGCCGGAGAGCAGCTGCAGGCCCGAGGTCGAGCGGGCCAGATCCGACCCGGAATTACACAGCAAAATGCGGTAGCCGTTCTTCTCCGCCTCTTCTTCTATCCCTTTCACCACCTCGGCGCAAAAAGGGTTAGCGATATTGGAGACCATCACCAGGATCATATTGCTGCGGGCGGTTCGCAGCTGACGCGCCAGCAGGTTCGGCTGATAGTTGCTCTCTTTGATCGCCTGCAGCACGCGCTCACGGTTTTTGGCTTTTACCGTATCGCTGTTGTTCAGCACCCGCGACACCGTGGCCACCGAGACGCCGGCCAGACGAGCAATTTTCTGAATAGACATAAACCCTGCACTTCCTGCGATAGAGGTGGATCCTGCAGGCTATCATAAATGAGCTCTGGTTGGCCTGCCAGCCTGGCGCGAAAGCGTGGCTCAGTAAGACGGCGTCTCGGGACACTATTAATAATCAGGGCTTCTCTCCCGCCCCGATAACGCGCATCCTTTTGCCGTTTCATATTCTCATTAGCGCAGGAGGCGCAACAGACCGCCTGCGCCCCATTTGTTCTTTTATGATTAAGGATGATATCCCCATGAGGCTCTCCACCGCGATTCTCGCCCTCAGCTGTGCCCTGGCAACGATCACCGGCTGCACCTCGTCAAAATCGTCACCGGAACGCCACGCCTACGCGTTCGTCGCCCACCGCTCCGATTTTGTCGGCGGCAACTTCACCGTCAACCGCCAGGAAAATTACCGTTTAAACCTGCCGACCTTCACGGCGATGTACGCCCGCGGCCAGCAGGATAAAGCCGCTGGCATGAGCGAAAGCGACGCCCGCCGCACCGCGGAGGCCATCAAACAGCAGGCGGCGCAGGGCACCCGCACCGAGCACGCCTTTACCGGCAACGCCAGCGACAAATGGGATAATGCAATGGAAAATAAAGATGCCGTCCTGTTCGGCAACGAACTCTCCGGTGCCTATCTCGACGGCTATCTTGGGGTGAAATAATCCTTCGCTCCCCCGCCCTCAGCGTTCGACGCTCACCCAGCGCTGCTGCTGATGGCTTTTGACGATCGCCTCGATGATGTACATCACATCGGCGCCGTCGTCGAAAGCGGCGAAGCGCCGGGCCCCGGCCTCCGGCATCTTCCCGGCGCGCACCGCCTGATAAAAATGCTCCATCATATTCTTAAAGGCGTCCGGCCAGCCCTCAATATGGCCGCCGGGGTAATGGGCGCTGTCAGCGATCTCCGGCCGCAGCAGGCTGGGGTCGTCGCTGAGCCGCCGATCCGGCTGCTCGCGGTGGCCGATCCACAGCCGCTGGGGCACTTCCTGATCCCAGGCCAGAGAACAGCGGCTGCCGTTAACCTCCACCGCCAGACGGTTTTTCCGCCCGGCGCTCACCTGAGAGACCATAAAGCTGCCTTTGCTGCCATCGTCAAAACGTAACAGCACCGAGCCAAAGTCCTCGGTATCGACAGGCCGGGTTTCATATCCCTGCGCCTCGTGAACGGCGCTGAAGGTCGCTTGGCCATTGACCGGCGCTTTACGCGTCGGCCAGACGATAGACAGATCCGCCATCACCTCGACAATCCGCCGACCGGTCATAAACTGCACGGTATCGCACCAGTGGGAGCCGATGTCAGCCACCGTCCGCGATGCGCCGCCCTGCGCCGAATCAACCCGCCAGTTGTAATCGGTCTCCAGCAGCATCCAGTCCTGTAAATAGCTGCCGTGCGCCGCGAAGATCCTGCCGACCTCGCCATGGCGGATCATCGCCGCCGCCTGCTGGACCATGGCGAACTGTCGATAGACGAAACTGACGCCATGCACCACGCCGGCCCGGGCGGCAAGCGTCACCAGCTCCCGCGCCTCCTCCGCCGTCATACACAGCGGTTTTTCGGAGAAGACGTGCAGCCCGGCGGCGAGGATCTGCCGGTTAATCTGGGCATGCAGATGGTTCGGCGTACAGTTATGCACCACCTGTAGCCCCGGATGGGTCAGCAGCGCTTCCACGCTGTCGTAGGCATGGGCAATATTCAACGCTTGCGCCTTGCGCTGCGCCGCCTCAAGGCTGCTGTCGCACAGCGCCACCACCTCGATATCCCCCAGCCGCCGCAGCGCCTCCAGATGCGCCGGGCCAATAAACCCAGCCCCAATAATCGCAACCTGAATCATGTTATTCCCTCCCACCGGCGGCAAAGTCATCGAAGGCCCGTCCGGCAACGGGAATGATATGGCGACGAATAAACTCGCTGCCCTCGCGCGCGCCGGTCTCGGCATCCTTCAGGCAGCACTCCCACTCCAGCACCGCCCAGCCGTCAAAATCATATTCGGTCAGCTTACTGAACACCCCTTTGAAGTCGATCTGCCCGTCGCCGGGAGAGCGGAAACGGCCAGCCCGCTGCTGCCAGGGCTGATAGCCGCCGTAGACGCCATTGCGCCCGTTGCGGCGAAATTCGGCGTCCTTGACGTGAAACGCTTTAATACGCGCATGATAGATATCGATATAGGTCAGGTAATCCATTTGCTGCAGATGCAGGTGGCTCGGGTCATAGAGCATATTGCAGCGCGGATGGTTATCCACCCGCGCGAGAAAACGCTCAAAGGTCACGCCATCGTGCAGGTCTTCGCCGGGGTGGATCTCGTAGCAGACATCGACCCCCTGCTCGTCGAAGAGGTCCAGCAGCGGCCGCCAGCGCCGGGCCAGCTCGGCAAAGGCCTCATCCAGAAGCGACTGATTATGCGGCGGCCACGGATAAAAAAAGGGCCATGCCAGCGCCCCGGAAAAGGTCGCATGCGCCTGCAGCCCCAGGCGGCCGGAGGCCACCGCCGCCTGGCGCACTTTCTCCACCGCCCAGCGCTGGCGCGCCTGCGGATCGCCGTGCAGCGCCGCCGGGGCGAAGGCGTCAAACGCCGCGTCATACGCCGGATGCACCGCCACCAGCTGTCCTTCAAGATGAGTGGACAGCTCGCTGATGACCAGCCCATGCTCCGCCAGGGTGCCGCGGACCTCGTCGCAGTAGGTCTGGCTCGCCGCCGCCCGCTCGACATCGAAAATCGCCGGGTGGTTGCAGGGGATCTGCAATGCCTTGTACCCCAGGCCGGCGGCCCACTGCGCCATCCCCGCCAGGGTGTTGAACGGCGCCTGCGGGCCGATAAACTGCGCCAGAAAAATGCCCGGTCCCTTGATCGTTTTCATACCCCCTCCTGTAAAATTAGTGCGGCTCTTTCTCGTTGTACTGGAAAGAGAAAAGGAAAATCAGCGCGATAACCGCGGCGGCCACCGCCGGGATCCACCAGAAGGTCACCCAGGCCTGCGGCACGCTCTGGCCGGCCACCAGATGGTTATACAGCGCGCCGGAGATCTGCGAGCCCAGCAGCATGCCGATCCCGTAGGTGAACATCACAATCATGCTCTGCGCCTGGCCTTTGACCTTCTCGCCCGCCACGCGGTCGGTGTAGATAAAGCCGACGACAAAGAAAAAGTCATAGCACACGCCGTGCAGCAAAATACCCAGATAGAGCAGGAAGCGCCCCTCTTCGCTGACCCCGAGGGCGAAAAAGGCATAGCGAACAAACCACGCCGCCATGCCGATAAGCAGCATGTATTTCACCCCGAGGCGACGGAACAGCAGCGGGATCACCAGCATAAAGACGATCTCTGACATCTGGCCGAAGGACATCGCGGTGCTGACATCCTTAACGCCGGCATCCGCCAGATACGACGCGGTATAGGCGTAATAGGTGCCTAACGGCACGGAAATTAAGGTGGCGCAAAGGGAGAAAATCAGGAAATGGCGGGTTTTCAGCAGCGCGAAGGCGTCCGCGCACAGCAGATCGCGAAACTGAACCGGCATGCCTTTGGCCGGCGCCGGGGTGTGGGGCAGCGTCAGGCTGTAGATCGCCAGCGCCACCGAACAGAGCGCCGCCACGGTGAAGATGCCGGTGGTGTCAGAGATGCCGGTCACCCCGATGCAGATCCCGGCGATAATCCAGCCGATGGTGCCGAACACGCGGACCACCGGAAAGGTTTTATCGACGTTAGCCAGGCTGTGGAAGGCGATATTGTTGGTCAGCGCCAGGGTCGGCATATAGCACAGCGTATAGCCGAACAGCAGGCCAATCAGCAGCGCGCCATTCTGCGCCACCAGCGCCTGGGGGACAAACCACAGGATCGCCGCCCCGGCCAGGTGCATCACCGCCATCACCTTCTGCGAGGCGAAAAAGCGATCCACCAGCATCCCCAGCACAAAGGGGGACAGGATGGAGGCGATCGGCCCGGCGGAGAACGCATCGCCGATCAGCAATGACATCTCATAGCGGGTCATCACCAGCCCCAGGGTCACCGACCAGCTGCCCCAGATAAAGAACTGCATAAACATCATTAACGACAGCCGCGGCACCAGAAAACGGTGGCTCACGCGGACACTTTCCCGACCTTCTGTTGTTGTGACCATGTTGCTCGCCCTCAGAAAAGTAATCGATTACAAAATCGCTCCAAACAAAAGTAATCGATTACAAAAAGAAGATCGCCAGGCAAATGCCCCACCTGCGAAGAGGATCACAATAAAAAGCCAGGCAGCCCCGCCGGACGGCGGGGCATCTCGCTTACGCCGGGCGGCGCAGCAGTTTGAAGGCGATAAACAGGAACAGGATCCACACCGGCAGCAGGATCGCCGACAGGCGCATCCCGTCGATAGTGCACATCAGCGCCAGAATCAGCCCAAGGAAAGCAATGCAGAAGTAGTTGCTGGCGGGCGCCAGCAACGCTTTAAACTTCGATTCACGCCCTTTGCGGCGCTGGGCGGCGCGGAACTTCAGGTGCGCCATACAGATCATGATCCAGTTCAGCAGCAGCGTCGCCACCACCAGGGCCATCAGCAGTCCCAGCGCTTCATGCGGCAGCAGGTAGTTCAGCACCACCACCAGTGAGGTGATAATCCCCGAGAGCAGCAGAGAGTTCACCGGCACGCCGCGCTTGCTGACGCGGGCGAGGAACGTCGGCGCATTGCCCTGCACCGACAAGCCGAACAGCATCCGGCTGTTGGAGTACACGCCGCTGTTATACACCGACAGCGAGGCCACCAGAATGACGAAGTTCAGCGCGGAGGCCACCAGGTTGCTGTCGAGATGATGGAAAATCATCACGAACGGGCTACTGTCGGATTTGACCTCCACCCACGGGTAGAGCGCCAGCAGCACCACCAGCGAACCGATATAGAACAGCAGGATACGATAAACCACCTGGTTGACCGCTTTTGGAATGCTCTTTTCCGGGTTTTGCGCTTCAGCGGCGGTGATGCCGATAAGCTCCAGCCCGCCGAAGGAGAACATGATCACCGCCAGCGACAGGATAAGACCGTGCCAGCCGGTGGCGAGGAAGCCGCCGTGTTTCCACAGGTTGTCGAACCCGGCTTTGCTGCCGCCGTGGCCGCCAAACAGCATCCACAGGCCAAAGGCAATCATGCCGATAATCGCCAGCACTTTTATCAGCGCAAACCAGAACTCCGCTTCGCCATACAGGCGCACGTTGACGAGATTGACGGCGTTAATAATAAGGAAGAAGGCCGCCGCCCAGATCCAGGTCGGGACGTCGGGCAGCCAGTACTGCATGTAGATCCCGGCGGCGGTCAGCTCCGCCATTCCCACCAGCACGAACATCACCCAGTAGTTCCAGCCGGAAAGGAAGCCGGCGAACGGGCCCCAGTATTTGTAGGCAAAGTGGGCAAAGGAGCCGGATACCGGCTCTTCCACCACCATTTCGCCCAGCTGGCGCATGATCAGAAAAGCGACAATCCCGGCGACGGCGTAGCCCAGTAATACCGCCGGACCGGCCATCTGGATAGCGGGACCAATGCCGAGAAACAGGCCGGTGCCAATCGCGCCGCCAAGGGCGATAAGTTGAATGTGTCGGTTCTGTAAACCGCGATGAAGCGTCGGGCCGCTCTCTTCTACGGCATCCGACGACGTTGACGCGTCTTTCACGTCGTTCCCCTGTATGTTTTTGCGAAGGGGCACCTTTTATCACTAAGGGGGGATTGTCGCAAGTTGCGAGGGGTTATGGCGGCGGCGACATTAACCTTCGCTTGCACGGACTCAGGCCGTGCAAGGCGCCGTCGTCGCCTGGCACATTCGCGGCTGTCCATCCGCTGTCCTTGCCCGGAGGCGCTGCGCTTACCGGGCCTACGCAGACGCCTGAAGCCCGGTTAAGGCTACCTCCACCGACAAAACTTAATAGCGCACCATCACCGACTTCAGCTCCGTGTAGTCATCGATAAACGCGCTGCCGAATTCGCGCCCGATGCCCGAGCCCTTCATGCCGCCGAACGGTACCGCCGGGTCGAGGAAAGTATGCATATTGACCCACACGATGCCGGCCTCAATGGCCTCCGAGTAGCGCAGCGCCAGGCGAATATTATCCGACCAGACGCTGGCCGCCAGGCCATACGGCGAGGCATTGATCCGCGCCAGCGCCTCGTCTTCACTGTGATAACCGATAAAACTGCACACCGGGCCGAAGGTCTCCTCGCGCATCAGGGTGCTCTCTTCGCTGCGCACTTTGACCGCCGTCGGCTGCAGGAAATAGCCCTCCCCCGGCAGGGCTTCGCCGCCGCAGACGATGGTATCGCCCTCGTCGCGCGCGGTCTGAATGAGCCGCAACACTTTGTCATACTGCTGGCGGTTGGCCAGCGGCCCCATCAGCGTGCGCTCATCCAGCGGCGATCCCGGCGCGAAGGCGCTGAGCTTATCTTTCAGCAGCGCCAGCACCGCATCCAGTTTACCCTGCGGCAGATAAAAGCGCTCCGCGGCGGCGCAAATCTGCCCCTGGTTCAGGTAGCCGGCTTCCAGAATGCCGTTGACCATCGCCTCCGGCGTCAGATCATCCAGGAACAGCGCGGCGTTTTTGCCCCCCAGCTCAAGGGTCACCCGTTTACCTGACGCACTGGCCGACTGCTGGACTTTCTCGCCAGTGGCCACCGAGCCAGTGAAGCTCACCTTGGCGCAGGCCGGATGGGTAATCAGCCGCTGAGCAATCTCGCCGCCGGCGCCGTTGACCACGTTAATCACCCCGTCCGGAATACCCACCGCTTTCGCCAGCTCCGCCACGCGCAGCAGCGTCAGCGGCGTATACTCGCTCGGCTTGAGAACAATGGTGCAGCCGCAGACCAGGGCCGCCGCCAGCTTCCAGACGGCAATCATGATGGAGAAGTTCCACGGCACGATGCCCACCACTACCCCCAGCGGCTGACGGCGGGTGAAGGCGGTGTATTTCTCCCCGGCCATCGACGGCAGCGACACATTCAGGGTTTCGCCGGTGACTTTCCCCGCCCAGCCGGCGAAGTAGCGAAGGAAAGCGACCGATTGATCCAGCTCGAGCATGCGCGCCAGCGTGATGGTCTTGCCGGAGCAGAGACTTTCCAGCTGCGCCAGCGCTTCGCGATGCTCAGCCAGGGCATCCGCCAGCTTCAGCAGCAAGGTTCCGCGCGCCAGCGTCGGCATTTCGCGCCACTGATTAAACGCCTGGCGGGCACTCTCTACCGCGCGATCCGCCTGGTCGCTATCCGCCGCGGTGACCTCGGCGATCGCCCGCCCGGTGGCAGGGTTGATCACCGCAAACGGCGCGCCGCGGCCCGCCTCTCGCTCACCGGCGATAAACTGCCCGTGCGGCTGGCGTAAAAAGGCGGTCACTTCCGCCAGTAAGGTTATCTCGCTCATCGTCAGTACCCGTTTTTTCAGCAACGTTGGCCCATCACAGCACGGCTTCCCGCCGCCGCCTATCGTTCTAAAGAACGTCATTCTTCCGGACGATATTCAACGCCCGCGCGGCGTGCTGTGATGAGGCACTTGAGCGAGGCAAGACCACAGGGTAACGCGATGAACATCAAAATCGATGCGCTGAACTACTACGGCGCGACGAAGAAATACCACCTCCATTTTCCGGCGCTGCGGGAAGATATTGAAGCCGACGTGGTGATTATCGGCGGCGGCTTCTCCGGTATTAACACCGCCCTTGAGCTGGCGGAACAGGGCATCACCAACGTGGTGGTGCTGGAAGCGCGCCATCTCGGCTATGGCGGCACCGGGCGCAATGGCGGCCAGGTGATGGCCGGTATCGGTCACGACATCGAAGCGGTGAAAAAGCACGTCGGCAAAGAAGGGCTGGAAACGCTGTTTAAAATCGCCAACCTTGGCGCGGGCATCATTCGCGAACGCATCCGCAAATATAATATCGACGCCGATTTCGTCCCCGGCTATGGCTATCTCGCTTATAACCAGCGGCAACTGAAAACGCTGCGCCAGTGGGAGAAGGAGTTTAAGGCTGCCACCCCGGATGAAGAGATCGAGCTGTATACCGGGAAAGAGGTGCAGCAGGTGGTGGGCTCCGAGGTCTACTGCGGCGCGCTGAAACATATGGGCGGCGGCCAGATCCATTCGCTCAATATGCTCCTCGGCTCGGCGCAGGCCGCCCATTCGCTGGGAGTGAAGATCTTCGAATCCTCGCCGGTGGTGGAGGTGAATTACGGCAAACAGGTGCGGGTACGTACCGCGATGGGCAGCGTCAAAGCCGCCAAACTGCTGTGGGCCTGCGACAGCTTCCTCAACAATATGGAGCCGGAGATCTACAACAAAACGCTGGTCACCTACTCCTATCAGGTATCGACCGAGCCGCTCTCCGATGAACTGATCGAGCGCATCAGCCCGCTGCGCGGCGCCTTCAGCGATATTCGCCCGGTGATTAACTACTACCGCGTCACCCGGGAAAACCGCCTGCTGTTCGGCAGCGCCACCCGCTTTGTGGAGTATACGCCGAACGATTTCGCCGCCTGGAACCGCACCCTGCTGGCGGAGGTCTTCCCCTATTTGAAGGATGTGAAGATCGATTTCGCCTGGGGCGGGCCAATGGCCTGTAGCGCCAACCTGTTTCCACAGATCGGCACGCTACGCGATCACAACAACGTCTTTTACGTCCAGGGGTACTCCGGTTTCGGCGTCACCCCATCGCACATCGTGTGCAAAATCCTCGCCGAAGGGATCAACGGCGGTTCAGACCGCTATCGTCTGCTGAGCAGCATCCCCCACGCGACCATCCACGGCCGTGACAGCCTGCGCCTGCTGCTGGTCACCGCCGGAAAATTGATGCATCAAACCGCCGGTTTCTGGAAAGGCCGGAGTTAACCAGGAGAACGCTATGCACGCTTTTAAACTTAAACACCCGGTGCCCGACCTGCAGCCAATCGGCAGCGTCAGCCTGCTCGGCGCGACGCCGACCGCCGGCGACCCGCAGGTGGCCGGGGCGATGATCTACGGCGAGCCGCAGGATGCCTTTACCTGCGGACTGTTTTCGTCCACTGAGGGGAGCTTTACCATGACCTATCCGTTTACCGAACACGCCACCGTGCTGGAAGGCGAAGTAGAGCTGACCGTCGCCGGCGGTGAACCGCAGCGCTTTGCGCCAGGCGATAGCTGGTTTGTTAAACAGGGCACCGAAGTGGAGTGGAAAATCCTGACGCCGCGCTTTGTGAAGCACTACCTGGCGAACGTCGAGACGCGCTAACGCGCTGATACTGCCCGGCGGCGCAGGGGGGGCCCCGGAGGCGGCGCATTGCGCCTTCTCCGGGCTACCAAATCGCACAGCGTTGTAGCCCCGGTAAGCGGCAGCGTCACCGGGGGTTTTGAGGCCGCCAACACCGGCAGTTTCAGTCAGCATGGTGAATACATTAAAGGCAGGCCGCGCGGACCGTAGGCCGGCTAAGGCGCTAGCCGCCACCCGGCAGAAACAGGCGCAACGTGGCAAGACGGATGGCCCCGGTTTTCGGGGTCATCTTGTTTATCCACCCTCACATTCATGGACTGCGTCACAGAATCATGCGCCACCCTCCACCTTCCGGACGATATTCGTTGAGCAGGATGCCCGCCTAAATTATGACTATCCGGGAGTGGCGCTGGCTATTCCCTGCCCTACCCCATTATTGTGCAGAGGTTGACTATGTTTAGTAACAGACTTGCCAGCCATCTTGAGCGCGGCGTCGTCGGCTTCCCGACCACCCTCGCCAGCTCCGTCGGGCTGATTATGGCCAGCCCGGTGATCCTGACGGTGACCAGCGGCTTCGGCATGGGCGGCGATACCTTCGCGCTGGCGGTGCTGCTGGCCTTTATTATGATGCAGGCGCAGGTCACCACCTTTGCCGAGGCGGCGACGCTCATTCCCACCACCGGTTCGGTGTACGACTATATCTCCTGCGGCATGGGCCGCTTTTTCGCTATCACCGGCGCGCTGTGCGCCTATCTGATCGTCCATATTTTCGCCGGGACGGCGGAGACGATCCTGGCGGGCATTATGGCGCTGGTGAACTTCGAATCGATCAACGCCCAAATGGCCGCTCACCAAAACACCTGGATGGTGGGCGTCGGCATGGTGGTGATTTTCGGCCTGCTGAACGCCATCGGCGTGGAAATCTTCGGCAAGGTCGAAGTGGTGCTGACCTTCGGCATGTGGACCACGCTGACCATTTTCGGCCTGTGCGGCATTTTTATGGCGCCGGTGACTCATCTTTCCGGCTGGTTCGGCACGCCGCTGAACGTTAGCGATATCAACGGCCTGTTCGGCTATATCGGCATGGCGATGTTTATGTTCGTCGGTTGCGAACTGGTGACGCCGATGGCGCCGGAGATCAAACAGGCCCACCGCACCATACCGCGGGCGATGGCGCTGGGCCTGCTGGGGGTCGCCAGCTGCATGTTTATCTACGGTGCGGCGATCAACCGCCAGGTGGAGAATACCGTGCTCGACGCGGCCAACAACGTCCATCTGCTGGATACGCCGATGGCGATCCCGGCCTTCGCCGAGCGGGTGATGGGCCACGCCGGCCAGTACTGGCTGGGGGTCGGGCTGCTGCTGGCGGGCTGCGCCACCATCAATACGCTGATGGCCGCCGTGCCGCGCATTATCTACGGTATGGCGCTGGACGGCGCGCTGCCCCGCTTCCTGACCTGGCTGCATCCGCGCTTTAAAACGCCGGTAATCGCCATCGCCATCGGGGTGGCGATCCCCTGCCTGCACGCCTGGTATCTGAACGGCGATCTGGACCGCATCGTGCCGCTGATCCTCGCCGCGGTCTGCGCCTGGGGCGTCGCCTATCTGCTGGTGACGCTGTCGGTGGTGATGCTGCGCATTCGCCGCCCGGACCTGCCGCGCGCCTACCGCTCGCCGTGGTTCCCACTGCCGCAGATTATCTCCAGCGTCGGCATTATCATCGCTATCGTCAATATCACCCCGCCGGGGATGGACAGTCGCCAGGTGCTGGTGCCGTTCGGCATTATGCTCGGCCTGACCGCCGCCTACGCCCTGTTCTGGACGGTGTGCGTGCAGCGCGTCAATCCGTTCAAGCCGCTGGTGGTGGAAGAGGTAGTGGAGCGCGCCATCAACAACTACGAAAAACAGACCCGCGGGGAGATGACGCCAGATGTCCTCCGTCCCCTGGTTTGAAACGCCGTTAATGAACGCGGTGCAGCGCGATCTGGCCGGCTGGCCCTGCGAAAAGCTGAGCGAGCGCAGCGCGCTGCTGCGCTTGAACAACGCCACCGCCGTGACCTTCAGCGTGCGTCAGAAGCGGCTGTTTATGGCCAGCATTCACAGCTGCGAGTTTGTCGTCGAGGGGCCGGTGACCCGGCCCGTACGCGGTAAAATTCGCGCCCATCAATCCGGCTGGTGGAAACGCCAGCCGATCCGCTTTATCGGCGGCAAAGGCAGCGAGGCACTCGCCGGCTATCTCAATGGTTTCCCTAATCTCCAGCAGACCTTAAGCGAGCTGGACTACCGCCGCTTTTCGCTGACCTTTAACGGTCGCGGCTGGCGCTGCAGCATTGAACCCTGGGCCGCCAGCGAAGTGGTCTGTAAAATGCCGCCGCTGCGCCGTTATCTGCGGCTGGAAGCGCAGCAGCGGATGCTGCTGCTCAGCGTGCTGGCGATGATCGATCAGGCAGTAAGTCAGTGGATGCGCGGTGAAATCGTAGAAGAGAAAGCATTGACTTCCCCGCCATCACCGCGGGGAAGCTGAGGCGTTTTATAGCAGGCCAAACTGCTGCGCCAGCCGATCGAGAGCCTGCCTCTGGAACTGCGCAAACTCCGCCCGCGGCTGTTGTTGTTGAATAAATTCCCGCAGCGGATCCTGGACCTCGGTGCGGATGCCGCTCAGAGCCTCCATCACCGCCAGGCCGCAGAACGGCACGTAGGATTCGGCGTAGCCGCCTTCGTGCACCATCACCAGTTTCCCGCCGCACAGGCGATCCGCCGCCTGCTGGACCTGTTCAGTCATCGCCCGGAAGCTGTCGCTGTGCAGCTGCATGCGCGCCAGCGGATCCATGGCGTTGGCATCATAGCCGCAGGCGATGATAATCAGCTCCGGCTCAAAGCGCGCCAGCGCCGGAATAACGATGGTTTCCAGCGCATAGCGCCAGCTGTCATCCCCCGCGCCGGCCAGCAGCGGAATATTGATGTTGTAACCCTCCCCCGCCCCCACGCCGCGATCCTCCTCGCCAGAGTAGCCCGGCGGGAAGCAGCCGTCCTGATGCAAGGAGATAGTCAGCACGTCGTCGCGCTGCAGGTAGATATGCTGGGTGCCGTTGCCGTGGTGAACGTCCCAGTCAATGATCGCCACCTTGCCGAGCCCGAGCAGCGCTTTCGCTCGCTCCACGGCAATGGGGATATTGGCAAGAAAACAGAAGCCCATCGACTGGTCCGGCAGGCAGTGGTGTCCGGGCGGACGCGACAGCGAATAGGCGTTATCCAGTTCCCCCTTCAGCACCGCTTCCACCGCCGCGCAGGCCAGCCCGGCGGAAAGACAGGCGATTTCATAACTGCCCGGCCCCAGCGGCGCCTCTTTGCCGAGCATGCCGCCGCCGTTATCGCTTATCGCCTTGAAGCGCTCCAGATAACTGTCGGGATGGATCCGCCGCAGGTCCGAAAGGCTCGCCGGCGCCGCGCTGCGCAGCGCCAGCTGCGGCGTCAGCCCGGAGACATCCATCAGGTTTTTCATCCGCCGTTTGGTCTCCGGCGATTCGGCATGACCGCCGCCGGCGGGTGGCTGTACCCACCCGCCCACCGGCAGCGTCACTGCGTGCAGCCCGGTACTGTGCCAGAAACAACGTTCATCAAAGAAGAAACCGGTTTTTCTTTTCACTCTATCCTCCCGTGGGCTAACCCTTCCCGGCGGCGGAAGCCGCCACAATTAAAATCAGTGACAGCAGCGCGCAGACGCCTGCCGCCGCCAGCAGCGGGTCGGCGCTGGCGAAGTGTTGCAGTAAGGCCCCCGCGAGCGCCGGGCCGGCCGCCATGCCGCCGCCGATCACCAGATTGATGCTGTTCATCAGCCGACCGCTGTTATCGAGCCCGGCGACGCGGGCGAGAATAAAGGGCAGCACGAAGGTCCAGGTGAACTTAAACAGCAGCGCCGCGATGGCGTAGCGCGCCAGCAGCGGCTGGCCAACCAGCAGCCCGACGCTGACGATCAGCAGCCCATAGCCCAGCCACACCGGTAAGCGATCGGCGCGCCGGGTGCCGCGCAAGGCCGCGCCGCCGGCGCCGATAATGCCGCAAACCGTCGCCGCCGCCAGCACCAGCCCCACCTGCGTCGGGCTCAGCCCCGCCGTGCTGCCGATGGTGCCGATAAAGGTCCACACTGCGCTGAGGCTGATATAGAAAGTGAGCACCGCCAGCACCGCCAGCGCCTGACGCCACAGCGCCGTCGACGGCTGCTGGCGGGAGGCAGAGAGCGGTTGAAAGCGCGGCGGGAAAGCGGACACCAGCGGCAGGCAGCAGAGCATGATGGCGGCGAGGATCAGATACACCACCTTCAGGCCAAAGGTCGCGAACAGGCCGGGCAGCGCCAGCAGGCCAAGCATCCCCAACAGCAGTTGCCCGAGCACCCAAAAGGCGTAGACCCGCGACGGGTTCGGCGTTCCCGCCGCGCAGCTGATGCACAGAATCATCAGCGTGCCGCCCGCCAGTGAGGCGATAAAGCGCGCCGCCAGCAGCGTCTCATACTGGGTGACCACCGCCGAGGCGAGGTTGGCGGTCAGAAACACCGCCCCGGCCATCAGGGCGACCCGCCGCCAGTCGAGGCGACTCATCCACCACCACGCCGGGAGCGTCGCCAGGCTCATCGCCCCCAGCTCCGCTGAGAACAGCCAGCCTACCTGCCCGGGTTTTAGCTGCCATTCGCTGGCCAGCTGCGCCGCCACCGCCGGTGCGGTCATCAGAATACCCGGCGCAATAGCGGCAAAAATCACAATCGCCGCCAGCAAACGCAGGGACACCACCAGCCCGGCGGGCCGGGAAAGCGCATTATCAGTGACAGGTGTACTCGACATCGTAGGGCGTGCTCCGGTCAAAAAAGCCTCCCCCCGGAGGATCCTCCAGGGAGTGATACCCACAGGCATCAGGAAAACGCCGTGTTGCCACGGCGCGCGCGGGATGTGAAAGTCAGATCACAGATGCAGCGTCCGCTGAGCAGCCGGCATCCAGGTTCGGGAAACCAGTTCGGTACGATTGACCACTTCGGTCTTGGCGAAGATATTGCGCAGGTGCGTTTTCACCGTCGAGAGCGAGATATCCAGCTGGCGGGCAATCAGCTTATTACTGGCCCCTTCGCGCACCATGCCGACGATTTCCCGCTCTTTGGCGGTCAGGATAGCGGGCAGGTCATCTTCTTCCTGCAGGCAGTCGCGGATCGCCAGCTCCACCAGCGGCAGCACCGCCTGGGCCCGATGACGCTCTTCGCTGGAGAAAGGCACGTCGCGCATCAGCGAGATACCAGCGATGATCCGCCGCTCGCGGCGGATAAAGATCTCGGTCATGTCACGCACGTTATTCGGCAACATAAATTCATGATAATAATGCCGGTTGCGATCGCAGAGCCGCGGCGTCATCGCCGCCACGGTGGTGTTCTGGTGGCTAAAGTGCGCCGGTAAATGCGGATCCAGCGGCTGGAAGTTTTCCAGATATTGTTGGTGCGTATTATCGGAAATATTATGCAAAATATAGTTTTCGGGTTTTAACCGGTTATTTACTCGATAAAACACCGCTGAAGTCAGTGGAATTAACTGAGAAATAGTCTGTAAACAACGGGCTATTATCGCATCATTACGGCTGGCTTTTAACAAAGCAGACATGATAGGGCCTCCCCGTCGAGATGATGGTGCATGACACATGGATGACTACCGATAATTGAAGCATACATTTCACATTTAAGTAACACAATCATTAACATATTAACAATGTGATAGTCGTTACAAAATTTTCAGCAATGCATTGTTATATAAAGCATTTAAAAAACACACTCGCCATGCCTTACGATAGCGGCGTTAAAACATAAACAAAAAAGATTAATACCCGGCGTACCTGCCTCTGGTGATAAAAAAACCCTATCCCGGACGCGTCTCTCTCATCCTTAAGAACGATGGATTTCTGTTTTTTTTCACTTATACCCTTAACAGGATGCCATTAATTTTCGCCGCGGCTTAATCATGTGATTACGCCTGACCCGCTGTTGCCAAAATAATAGCAACAGCGCCGGTCATTAACCGAGGATAAGCCGATGCTGAATATCGCCGCCCTGCGCCAGCAGCAAATTCCGCTGGCCGCTGAGCCGCGCTCGCCGGTGCCGTTTCATATTCTGATGAAGCCGATTGGCCCCGCCTGCAATCTCGCCTGCCGCTACTGCTATTACCCCCAGGATGAAACGCCGGTCAACAAAATGGACGAGGCGCGGCTGGAGCAGTTTATCCGCCGCTACATCGCGGCCCAGCCCGTCGGCGCGCGGGAAATCAACTTTGTCTGGCAGGGCGGTGAGCCGCTGCTGGCCGGCCTGAGCTTTTACAAAAAAGCGCTCGCCCTGCAGGCGCGTTATGCCCCCGACGGCGTCACCATCAGCAACAGTCTGCAGACCAATGGCACGCTGATCAACGACGCCTGGTGCCGGCTGTTCCGCGAGCATCGCTTTATTATCGGCTTGAGCCTCGAAGGCAGCGAAGCGCTACAGGACCAGCATCGTCCGGATAAACGCGGCCGGGCCAGCTGGCCGGCGGCACTGCGCGGCATCGGCTTTCTCCACCAGCATCAGGTGGATTTTAACCTGCTGGTGGTGGTGCATAACGAGATGGCGGCCCACGCGGCGGCGATTTATGACCGGCTGGTCAGCCTCGGCGCGCGCTATCTACAGTTTCAGCCGCTGATGAGCGAAGGCGCAGCGTTGCGCGAGGGCTATCAGCTGAGTGCCGATAACTGGGGGCGTTTTATGGTCGGCATCTGGCGGCAGTGGCAGAAGCGCTGCGACAAGGGGCGGGTGTTCGTCATCAATATCGAGCAGGCGTGGGCGCAGTACTTCACTCACACCAGCGGCAGCTGCGTGCACAGCGCCCGCTGCGGCAGCAATCTGGTGATGGAGCCCGACGGAGAGCTCTACGCCTGCGACCATCTGATCAACGCCGAACATCGGCTGGGCCGCCTTGACGACATGACGCTGGCGCACGCGGTTGACGCCTCGGTGCAGCTGCCTTTCGGTCAGCAGAAAAGCCTGCGCCGCGAATGCCAGACCTGCGCGGTCAAAATGGTCTGCCAGGGCGGCTGCCCGGCGCATCTGAACGCCGCGGGCAACAACCGCCTCTGCGGCGGCTACTACCGCTTCTTTAGCGAAATTCTGGCGCCCGTGCGCCCCTTTTCCCGCGACCTTCAAGGGCTACAAGCCTGGCGGGCCGCGTTTGTCGGGGCCGCGCATCCGGCGTAGCCCATTGCTCTGAAAGTGATACCCGCAGAAACAGGAGAATCCGTTGTGAATAAAACAGCCATGGCCGCGGCGGTCAGTGTGATCCTCGCCGGTGGCGCGCACGCCGCCCAGCAAGAGCGTCCGAACGTCATCGTGATTATCGCCGATGATATGGGCTACTCTGACATCAGCCCCTTCGGCGGCGAAATCCCCACCCCCAACCTGCAGGCGATGGCCGAGCAGGGGATGCGCATGAGCCAGTATTACACCTCGCCGATGTCGGCCCCGGCGCGTTCGATGCTGCTCACCGGTAACAGCAACCAGCAGGCCGGGATGGGCGGTATGTGGTGGTACGACAGCACCATTGGCAAGGAGGGCTACGAGCTGCGGCTGACCGACCGCGTCACCACCATGGCCGAGCGCTTTAAAGACGCGGGCTATAACACCCTGATGGCCGGCAAGTGGCACCTCGGTTTTGTTCCCGGCGCCACGCCGAAGGACCGCGGCTTTAACCACGCCTTCGCCTTTATGGGCGGCGGCACCAGCCATTTTAACGACGCCGTCCCGCTCGGGACCGTTGAAGCCTTCCACACCTACTACACCCGCGACGGCGAGCGCGTCTCCCTGCCGGACGATTTTTACTCCAGCGAGGCCTACGCCCGGCAGATGAATAGCTGGATTAAAGATACGCCGCCGGAACAACCGGTCTTCGCCTGGCTGGCCTTCACCGCCCCGCACGACCCGCTGCAGGCCCCCGACGAGTGGATCAAGCGCTTCAAAGGCCAGTATGAGCAGGGTTACGCCGAGGTCTATCGCCAGCGCATCGCCCGCCTGAAAGCGCTGGGAATTATCCATGACGACACCCCGCTGCCGCACCTTGAGCTGGATAAAGAGTGGGAGGCGCTGACCCCGGAGCAGCAGAAATATACGGCGAAAGTGATGCAGGTGTATGCGGCGATGATCGCCAATATGGACGCGCAAATCGGCACCCTGATGGAAACACTGAAGCAGACCGGGCGCGATAAAAATACCCTGCTGGTCTTTTTAACCGATAACGGCGCCAACCCGGCGCAGGGTTTCTACTACGAATCTACCCCGGAATTCTGGAAGCAGTTCGATAACCGCTATGACAACATCGGCCGCAAAGGATCATTTGTCTCCTACGGCCCCCACTGGGCCAACGTCAGCAACGCCCCCTACGCCAACTACCATAAGACCACCAGCGCCCAGGGCGGGATTAACACCGACTTTATGATCGCCGGTCCCGGGATCACCCGCCATGGTCACATCGACGCCTCGACGATGGCGGTGTACGACGTAGCGCCGACCCTGTATGAATTCGCCGGTATCGATCCGAACAAATCGCTGGCGAAGAAGCCGGTGTTGCCGATGATCGGCGTCAGCTTTAAGCGCTATCTCACCGGCGAAGTACAGGCGCCGCCGCGCGGGAAATACGGCGTTGAGCTGCACCATCAGGCGGCGTGGGTCGATGGTGAATGGAAGCTGCGGCGGCTGGTGCCGCGGGGCCTCACCGCCGGTGACGCGCCGTGGCAGCTGTTTAATCTGCACGACGACCCGCTGGAGACCCATGACGTCGCGGCCCAACATCCCGATCGGGTCAAAGCGATGAGCGAGGCCTACGAGGCGTTCGCCAGACGCACCATGGTCACCCGGGCGCAGGGCAAGATGATCGATTACGTCGGTATTGACAGCAAAACCGGACGCTATCTGGCGGTCGATCCCGCCACCATGAAGCCGGTTCCGGCGCCGCAGGCGATCCCGGTGAGCGAGATCCATTAACCCCGCGGCTATCGTTCTTCCGGGCGATAGCCGGGAGCTGACGCGCTTTTTAAGGTAATCGGAAACCCCATTACAGGAGAGAGCGAATGGCGAGAGTCGTGGTGATCACCGGCGGCGGAACCGGAATTGGCGCCGCCTGCGCGCGGCTGATGCGCGCCGCGGGCGACCGGGTGTTTATTACCGGACGGCGCGAGGCGCCATTGCAGGCTGTCGCCGATGAGACCGGCGCCACGGCGCTGATGGGCGATGCCGCCGACGGCGAGGTGTGGCGCCAGCGGCTGTTGCCGGCCATTCTCGACCAGAGCGGCGGTGTTGATGTCCTCATCTGCAGCGCCGGCGGGATGGGCAACAGCCCCGCCGCCGAGACCAGCGACCACCAGTGGCGCGAGGCGCTGGACGGCAATCTCACCAGCGCCTTCGCCAGCGTTCGCGCCTGCCTGCCCTCGCTGATTACCCGCCGTGGCAACGTGCTGTTTGTCGCCTCCATCGCCTCGCTGGCCGCCGGTCCGCAGGCCTGCGGCTACGTCACCGCCAAACACGCCTTAATCGGCCTGATGCGCTCCGTCGCCCGCGATTACGGTCCCCAGGGGGTGCGCGCCAACGCCGTCTGCCCCGGCTGGGTCACCACGCCGATGGCGGATGAAGAGATGCTCCCGCTGATGCAGGCGGAAGGGCTATCGTTGACTGAGGCTTATCAGCGAGTCTGTCGCGACGTTCCGCTGCGCCGCCCCGCCAGCCCCGAGGAGATAGCCGAGGCTTGTCAGTTTCTCTGTTCGCCGCAGGCCGCCATCATCAGCGGCGCCACGCTGGTCGCCGACGGCGGCGCCAGTATCGTCGATGTTCCCACTCTGGCGTTTGCCTAACGCCCTACTCTGTTCAGGAGCCCCTATGACTTCAGAAGCCGTATTTATCCAGGTCGGCGCGCTGGCCGATGGTTTTGCGCCACACGGTAATTTACTCGCCACCGCCAGCCTGCCCGCAGGCGAGCGCTTTACCTTTTATGTCGCCGGAAGTGAGCCGCAGCAGCTGATCATCGAAGATGAGCAGACGCTAAGCTGGAACGGCAAGCGCGCCCCCTGGCGGGCGACCGCCCTGCGCCCGGATATTCTGTTTATCGACTTCCTTGACCCGGAGCGGGATAACGCCAGCGTCAGCGCGGTATGCAACCTGACGCAGCGCAACGCCACCCTGGTCTACGGCCAGCTGCCGGACGAAGCCGCCGCGCGGCTGGACGCTTTCAGCCGGGTAGAGCGAGGCCTGCCGCTGACCGCGGTAGAAGCGCGCTTTGTCTTCGCCCGCCTGGATGCGCAGCCGGGGCCGCTGCCGGGCTTTACCGATGCGCTGGTCGGCATGCGCAATCAGTACACCTACAGCCCGACTGAGCGCTATGAGCACATCTATCTCAACGATAATTTTTACGCCTGGCAGTGTCTGGACGGCGTGGAAAAGGGGCTGGCGGATGTCGACCGCTGCCACTACGTGCAGGTGGCGGAGGATCTCTATCTGTTCGTCTGGCGCGAGAAAATCATTCCCACGCTGGGGGTGATCCTCATCGATCTTCAGCAGATGCGCACCGACGGCAAGATCATGGGCTATCAGGGCAGCGACTTCGGCGCCCTCAGCAATTTCCCGGTCGGCGCCAGCGCGAAGATCCTCAACCTCACCCGCCATCAGGAATAAAGGGCCGCCGCCGGGCACGCTTTCAGGCGCCCTGCCCGTCATGTTGCCGGGTGGCGGCTACGCCTTACCCGGCCTACGGGGTCCTCTCACTGGCTGACACATCGTAGGCCCGGTAAGCGCAGCGCCACCGGGCGATGACAGCGGGTACGGAGCCGCTTTATGCCGGGTGGCGGCTGCGCCTGACCCGGCCTACAGGGTTCGTGCGACCTGTCCTTGATTTACCCACTTGCACGACTGAAACTGCCGGTGCTGACGGCCTCAAAATCGCTGAGACGTTCCCGGAAGGCCGGGGCAGCCCGCATGGATGCGGGCTGAGGGCCGTGTTTTGCAGGGACGCTGCCTCGGCCCGACCCGAAGCCTGCAGGGATAAGTCGAAGGGACCGCGCAGCGGCGATTTTGCTGGCCGGAGCCCGGGGGTACAGGGGGCGGCGGCGACTGGCCGCCCCCTGTGCGCTCCCTGCGCCATGAAAGACATAACGCAGAAGACATATCGGGAGCGCAATCTGTCCGGAAATCACATAGAAGTTGTAGCCCTGCCAGGCGCATTGCAAACAGGGAAATTGACGATTGTGCCGTTATTTCGCCGGGTGGCGGCTGCGCCTTACCCGGCCTACAGGTCCCTATCACAGGCTGATACATCGTAGGCCCGGCAAGCGCAGCGCCGCCGGGCGATGGCAGCGGGTACGGAGC